>NZ_PSVZ01000007.1:0-134127 GCF_002932315.1 Rathayibacter sp. AY1C9 | reverse complement strand
GGCCAGCAGAGCGGTCGTCGTCCAGATGAGGGCGGTGCGGAGGAGGGACCGCCCCCGCCGGTCCCTCCTCCGCACCGCCCTCATCTGGACGACGACCGCTCTGCTGGCCGTCCTGGTCGCGGCGGCGCTCCTGTTCCACGCGTCCGGCGGACGCTGGTTCATCGTGCAGACGCCCTCCATGGGTACGGCCGCCCCCGTCGGCACCCTCGTCCTCACCGAGCCGACGGCCCTCGAGGACGTCCGGGTCGGCGACGCGGTCAGCTTCCACCCCACCACCACGCCCGACGAGACCTACACCCACCGGGTCGTCGAGATCGCGGACGACGGCACGCTCCGCACCCAGGGCGACATCAACGGTGCCGTCGATCCGTGGGCCACCGGCCAGGACCAGCTCATCGGAGTCGTCACCACGGCGCTGCCGGTGCTCGGCTGGCTCGTGCGCGGCCTGCCGCTGCTGATCATCGGCGCCGTCCTCGTGCAGCTGCTCACCCGCTTCATCGCCTCGCCCACCCAGCGGGCGTCGATGCGGATCCTCGGCCTCTCGCTCGTCGCGTCCGTCACCGTCTTCGTGCTCCGCCCGCTGGTCGGCATCGTCGTCCTCGAGGCCACCGTCGACAGCGGCACGACGAACGCCACGCTCGTCTCGACGGGCGTCCTCCCCATCCGCGTGAGCGCCGAGGGCGCCGACCCCGTCGACCTGGTCTCCGGACAGGTCGGCCGCCTGCAGATCCCGGCGCACGACGGAGATGCCTACGCCCTCTCCTCCGCTCTGCACCTGCCGTTCTGGGGCTGGGTCCTCTTCGTCCTGCTCTGCGCGATCCCGGTGCTCTACACGGTCTTCGTCGGCCTCCCCGGGGAGCCGGAGCGGACCGCCGAGCGCGGCCGCCGCGCCGCCCGCGAGGAGGAGACGGCATGAGCCGGCACCGCCTCTCCGCCGCCTCACCGGCCGCGCGGCTGCGCACCCTCCTCGCCCGCCCGAGGTCTGTCGTCGCCGCCCTCGCCGCCGCCGCCCTGGCCGCCGTGCTGCTCACCGCCCCTGCCACCTCCGGCGCGTACACCGCCTCGATCCTGAACTCGACCAACACGGTCGGCAGCGCCGCCGCGTTCTTCACCTGCGACGGCGCCCTCGCCGCCGACCGCGGGGCCGCGCTCTTCGCCTACACGCTCGCGCAGCCGAGCGGATCGACGACCGCGCCCGACACGGACTCCGGCCAGTACCCGGGCACCTACCGCTCCACCAGCCTCTTCCCGACCGCGATGGCCAGCTCCGCCGCGACGCCCAAGGCCTGCCCGCGCGACGCGGGCGGCTCGTGGACGCCGAACGGCACCAACCAGTACCTGAGCACGCCGCTGGAGATCAGGAACCCCGGCACCTTCAGCACCGAGATCTGGTTCAAGACCACGAACGCCGGCGGCAAGCTCTTCAGCTTCAGCGCGGGCGCCACCGCTCCCGGCGGCCAGTACGACCGCCACACCTACATCGGTGCCGACGGCAAGCTCGTCTTCGGCGTCTACAACGGCGCCGCGCAGACCATCACGAGCACCCGCGCCGTCAACGACGGGCTCTGGCACCACGTCGTCTCCACGCTCTCGCCGACGGCGGGCATCGCGCTCTGGGTCGACGGCGTGAAGGTCGCCTCGAACAGCACGTACCGCACGGCCGAGAACACGACGGGCACCTGGAAGATCGGGTACGACAGCCTCGGCGGCCAGTGGCCGAACGTCGGCTCCTCGTACTTCGGCGGGAGCCTGCGCTACGCCGCGGTGTACTCGACGGTCCTCACGCCGGAGCAGATCCAGACGCACTACACGGCAGGACGCTGAGCGAACGGCCCGGTCGGCGGCGCCTCCGCAGCCCTAGGGTGAGCGGATGACCGCCCCCGCCCTCTCGCGCCGCGCCCGCTTCCACCAGCGGTTCCTCGTGGAGGAGCGCGTGATGCCCCCGGAGGCGCGCCGCGGCCTCGACCGGGCCGGCTTCGGCCTCATCGGCGTCGGCGTCGTCCTCTTCGCGGCCTTCACCGCGCAGGTCGCGAGCGGCACCGGCCTCACCGTCCTCGATCCGGTCGTCGCCGAGTGGTTCCGCGAGAAGCGCTCCGCCGAGGGCACGGTCGTGATGGACGCGCTCGCCACCGTCTTCGGGCCGGTCTACCTGCCGGTCATCATCCTGGCGGTGCTCGTGCTCTGGTTCGTCCTCGCCCGCCATCTCTGGCGGCCGATCCTCCTGGCCGGCGGCATGCTCGTCGGGATGCTCAGCGTGCAGCTGGCCGCTCACCTCGTGATGCGGATGCGCCCGCCGGTCGAGTACATGCTGCTCGGGCCCGACGGGACCTTCTCGTTCCCCTCCGGCCACGTCACCGGCGTGAGCGACTTCTTCCTGATCACCACGTTCCTCCTCGCCTCCCGCCGCTCCTCCCGGAGCTGGATGATCGGGGGCTTCGCGCTCTCGCTCGGGATGATCGCCGGCCAGATCGTCGCCCGGCTCTACCTCGGCTACCACTGGCTGACCGACACGCTCGCCTCGGTGTCGCTCGCCCTGATCGTGCTCGGCTCGGTGATCGTGATCGACACCCGCCGGACCGCGGTCGTGCGGGGCCACGCGGACTGACCGGCGCGCCCACCCCTGCGGCGAGGAGCCGGCCGCGGGAGCAGGCCCTGTCGTCAGCCCCGGTCGGCCGGATCCTCCTCGGTGACGATCGGCACCGGCTCCGTCACGCCGATCGTGCTGACGATCGGGACGATCCCGGTGCGGGTGAACGGCTCCTCGGCGGCCGGCGCCGGCTCGTCGGGCAGCGGTGCGGGGTCGACCGCGGCCGGCGCCGACGGGTCGGACGCCGTGAGGCTGGATCCGCTGCCCGACGCTGTGGCATCCTGTGCGGTGTCCGCCTGCCCGGCCTCGGCGCCGTCGGGGTAGAGGACGTCGGCGGCGAGGGCCTGCTCGATCCCGCGGTCCCGGCGGGTCCGGGCGCGGACCGGCGCCACCGCGCGCACGATCGGGGTGCGCAGGCGGCGGTAGGCGATCCGGCCGAGCGTGACTCCGCCGGCGAGGCCCAGCGCGATCATGCCCGCCTGGAGCAGGAGCTCGATCCCGGCGCTCGGGCCGGCGTTCGAGGTGAGGCCGAGGACGCCGCGGTAGAGGGTGAGGCCGGGCAGGAGGGGGACGATCGCGCACGCGGTCGTCACCACGGCGGGCACCCGCATCCGCTCGGCCAGCATCTCGCCGAGCAGGCCGATCGCCAGCGCCGGGAGGGCGTTGGCCATGAGCGGCGCGAAGCCCGAGGTGGTCAAGGAGTCGGAGACGAGGAACGCGCCGGCTCCGGTGAGGGCGGCGATGAGCGCGGGCCGCGGCGGGGTGTGCGACGAGAGCGCCCAGGCGCCGGCCGCGACCCCGGCACCGAGCACCTGCACAGCGGCAGGCCAGGGGCGGGCGTAGGAGTCGACCAGCACCAGCTCGACCCCGAGCGAGCGCGCGCCGTCGAGCACCACGGCGATCCCGACGACGATGCCCAGCGTCAGCAGCCCGACCTCGAGCAGTCGGCCGCCCGCGGTGATCGGGAACCCGTTGATCGCGTCGTCCGCCGCTCCCACGAACGAGAGCCCGGCGAGGAGCACGACCACCCCCGACGCGACGACGAGCGCGGGCGGCAGCACCGCCAGCTCGACGGGCAGACGCGGCACGACCGCGAGCAGCACCACCGCCACTCCGGTCGCCAGCGCGGCGCCCGCGATCTGCTGGAAGAAGGCGGGCAGGCCCCAGCGGGCGAGCAGCTGGTTGACCAGGTCGATCGCGGCGGCCGTCGCGGCGGCGAGGAGCACGACGAGGGGTCCGCCCCCGAGCAGGAGCGCGACGCCCGCGGCCATCAGCGCGAGCGTGAGGGTGACGACTCCGCGGCGGTAGCGGTGCGGTTGGACGAGGATCGCGTCGAGCCGGTCGTGCGCGGCCTCGAACTGGTGCCGGGCCTCCTCGCGGGCCTCGGCGGAATCGACGGCATCGGCGACCCGCACCTCCGGCGAGCCCTCGGTGATGGCGGTGACGAGCGCCGTCACGCGAGCGAGCCGCTCGTAGTCGGCGCTGCGGGAGGGGACGACGCGCAGCACGCTCACGCTGGGGGAGTCGTCGCCTCCGTCGTGCACGACCAGGATCGACGTGAAGGTGAGGTCGACCTGGCACTCGATGCCGTACGCGCGGCACACCCGCTGGATCGTCTCGGTCACCTCGGCGGCCGCGGACCCCAGCGAGAGCAGCGTCTCGCCCAGCCGCACGGCCAGCTCGAGCACCCCGCGGACCGTCTGCTCGGCGAGGAGCGCCCGCTGCGCTCGACGGCTCACCGGGGCCGCGGGCCGCTGCCCGCCGAGCTTGCCGACGACCTGCTGCAGAAGACGAGGAGAGCGCACCGTCCAGGGTAGGCACGCAGGGGCCGGTCCGGGGACGGGTTGCGCCGGCTTTCCCGCGGATGTCCGAGCAGCAGTCCTCAGAAGCAGGCGAGCACCCGGGTCGTCAGCCAGAGGGCGGCCTCGAGCTCGGTGTGCAGCTCCCGGCCGAGGGCGAGCCAGCGCTCCTCCGCCTCGGCGCTCCTCCAGCCCTCGAACACGTCGCATCCGGACGCCCAGAGCTCCTGCCAGCGGAGCAGCGGTCCGTGCAGGGCCTCCGGGACGCCGATCGCACCCGGATCGTCGATCGGGCCGTCGACCGCCCAGAGCGGATACTCCGCGCAGTGGTCCGGGTACAGGCGGAGGTCGGCGAGCCGCCCCTCCCGATCGGCCCGCGCGCGGGCGAGGGTGTCCTCCTCGGTCGCGAACGGCGGGACGATCCACTCGATCTGCGTGACGGGATCGACGACTCGGCGTTCCACGGCTCCTCCTCCGCTCCTCGATGCGCGCACGACGGTAGCAGGGCCGTTCCGCGCCGCATCGGAGGGGGCCTGCCTACACTGGCGAGCGACTGCGTCCGCGAACGGGCGGGCGGGGCGAGGGGTGGGAGCGCATGAGGGTTCACGAGCGCGCGGTGCGGCACGGGCGGCTCCGGCGGCGGTCCGGGGTGCGGACAGTGGTGGTCGGGATCGCGGCGGTGGTCGGCGTCCTCGCTGTCAGCGCCACCTCGCTCGTGGCGATCGCGACGGTGAGCATCAGCCGGAACGTCGCCGACAACGCGGTCGACCTCGGCGTCGCTCCTCCCACCGCCGGGAACGTGCAGATGGGCGCGGTCGAGGGCGGTTTCGACGTCCTGGTGGTCGGCACCGACAACGACGCCACGCAGGGCGACACGTTCGGCGTCCGCGACGACACGCTCAACGACGTCAACATCCTGCTCCACGTCTCGGCCGACCATCGCAGCGCGACGGTGATCAGCTTCCCGCGCGACCTGATCCTGGACCGTCCCGCCTGCACGGACCCCGAGACGGGCGTCGTCACCGAGGCGGCCGCCGGCGTCCCGCTCAACTCCGCGTTCCAGTACGGCGGGCTCGCCTGCGTCAACGACACCCTGCAGCAGTTCACCGGCCTGACGGTGCCCTACGCCGGCTGGGTGTCCTTCAACGGCGTCATCGAGATGAGCAACGCCGTCGGCGGCGTCCCGATCTGCCTCACGGGTCCGATCCTCGACACCGACTCGGGCCTCGACCTGCCCGCCGGCACCTCCACCGTCTCCGGGTCGATGGCCCTCTCGTTCCTCCGCAGCCGCCACGGCGTCGGCGACCAGAGCGACCTCAGCCGCATCTCGTCGCAGCAGCAGTACCTGGCCTCCCTGATGCGCACCGTCCGCTCGGCCGACACCCTCTCGAACATCCCCGCCCTCTACGGACTCGCGCAGGCGACCTCGTCGAACGTGCACCTGTCGACCTCGCTCACGAGCCCGGCGACGATGATCTCGCTCGCCCTCGCGCTGAAGGACGTCGACCTCTCGAAGATGGTGTTCGTGCAGTACCCGGCGCTCGACGACCCGGACTATCCGGGCAAGGTCGTGCCGAACGCCGAGGTCGGCGCCGAGCTCATGAACCGCGTCCTCAACGACCAGCCGGTGACCCTCGCATCCGACGCTCCGGCGGAGGAGGCGCCCGCGGAGGAGGCGCCCGCGGACGGCGGCGCGGCTCCGACGGATCCCGCTCCCGTCGCCGTCGACGCTCCGGGTCAGACCGCGGCGGAGGAGACCTGCGCGGTGCCGTCCGACTGACCCGACAGGTCTCGCGACCGCGAAGGCGCCCGGGCGGTGTGCCCGGGCGCCTTCGTCGTGCGCGGTGCGCGGCCGTCTACGCGCGGCGGCGGCGGAGCACCGTCAGGGCGAGACCGCCGAGGATGCCGAAGGCGGCCAGGGCGAGCGGCGCGGTCGTCGAGACGCCGGTCGAGGCGAGGACGGGGCGGTGGCCGCCCGTCTGCGCCGCGGGTCCGGAGCCGGCCGGGTGCACTGCGGGCCCGGCGCCGGCAGGGTGCGCCGTGACGGCGGCGACCGCGGCGGAGCAGTCGGCCTCTCCGGCGATCGGGTCCTCCTCCGTCAGCGTGTAGTCGTAGGAGGTGCTCGCCACGAGACCGCTCGACGTGCCGCGGGCGATGACGCAGTAGATCTCGCTCGCCGGGTCCTGCAGAGGGTACTCGCCGAGGGAGATCAGGCTCCAGCCGAGCCCGTCGACGCCGACCTCGAGGCTCGAGCCGCCGCCCGTGAGCGTCTGGCGCGCACCCGAGGTCGAGAAGACGCCGATCGAGACGGTCTCGTCCGCGCCGAAGCCGAGGAGAGCGCCACCGCTGGTGGGCTGTCCGTCCGCCGGGGCGGGCTCGGGCGAAGCCCCCTGGGGCCAGATCCGGATCGCGGTGCGCGAGGGGACCTGCTCCAGCGACGACGTCACGGAGCGTCCGCTGGTCTCTCCCGTGGCGGTGACGGAGAAGGTGCCCAGCTGGTCCGCCATGGTGTCGGCGTCGAGCAGGACGAAGGCCTCGCCCGAGAGCGGGGTCGGCGCGGGGGGCACGAGGGCGGAGGTGCTGCCGTCGGGCGCGGTGAGCGTGACGGACACGTCCTCGCCGCGGTCGAATCCGCGGAACGAGGCGACGACGCCGTAGATCCGGAACTCTCCGACCTGGATGTCCGCACCGGCCGGGAGCACCCCGCCGTCCTCCCGGTTCTGGAAGACGACGCTCGTGTCGGGCTGCGTCACGGTCAGCTCGACGGCATCGGAGGCGACACGGGCGCCCGAGGCGTCGAGTCCCTCCGCGACGACGGAGATCGTCTCGCCGGGGAGCGGGAGGTGGGGGTCCACCGCGACGCCGTCCGCGTCGGTGGGGAGCCAGTCCTGGAGGCGGAGCTCGCCGGAGGCGGTGATCACGCTGGTGGTGACGGCCTCCTCCGAGGCGCCGTCGCGGAGCACGACGACGGCGACGGTGCCGGGCTGGAAACCGGTCCCGGACACGTCCAGGCCGCCGGCCCAGCCCTCCGCCGAGGGGATCGCGGAGAACGCCGAGCCCGCTTCGTAGGTGGTGCGGTCGAGGGCGATCGCCAGGGGCGACTGCGCGCTCTCGACGGGCGCGGTGGTCGGAGCCGGAGTGGGCGCCGGAGTCGAGGCCGGCTGCGGCGTCGCCGTGGGCTCCGGAGTCGCGGTCGGCTCCGCGGTGGGAGCCGGCTCGGCCGGTGCGGGGCTCGAGGCGGCGTCAGGGACGACCTCGGTGGCCAGGGCGACGGACGGGAACGCGAGCGCCCCCAGCAGTGCCGCAGTGGTGATGATGGTGACGCCGTGGCGTCGTCGCGCAGAACGCACGATTCCTGCTTTCTCCGAGCCGCTGATCGCGGTCGGCTTCCCCATGAGCGGGGGACGATCGCCCCCTGTGGCCGAGTGTGTCCTATGCGGAACCTCAGCCTGTGCCGGATCCTGCAACGATCCGATCACGCCGCGCGGCGCGAGGTGACGGTTCGGTCACGGCCGGGCGCGGCGATTCTGACGGGCCGGTGGTCGTCGCTCTCCGGAGGCTCCTCAGGCCGGCGGCACGACCAGCAGGACCACGCCGATCGCGGCGCTCACCGCGGCGACCACGCACCAGCGCTCCGCCCGGGTTCCCGCGGGTCCGCGCGTCCGCGCCACGGCGCCGAGACCGATCGCGAGCACGGCGATGCCGACCTGCAGCGCCACGGTGGTGCGGATCAGCGTCCAGGCCTCGAAGGCGCTCGCTCCGGTCGATCCCGTGGCGAGCAGCGGCACTCCGCCGACGCCCGCCGGCACCAGCAGCAGGCCGGATCCGATCGCGAGCGCCGCGACGAGGTGGGCGAGCACGTCGTCCAGCGCGGTCCGTGGGGGCGCGCCGACCGGCCCGAGCGCGGCGGCGCCGGGCCTCATCGCGACAGTGCGGAGATGCATGGGGCGAGCGTAGGACCGGACCGCACCGGAGCGGACCCCCTGCGGAGGCCCCTGTCCGGTGGGCATTCCGGAGGAGGATCGGCGCTGGGCGCGCAGTCGACCGGCCCGGTCCTCCGGTCGCCCGTCGACGCCGTCCGAGCGGTTCGCGACGCGGTTCCCGATGCTTGCGCCACGGGCTTCAGCCGGGCGGCGCGGGATGGGTACGGTCGTCGCGAGCCGGGCTCGCGGACGCGGAGGGCCCCGGACGAGGAAGCGAGGACACGGTGAGCAACGGCGTTCAGCAGCTCGTCGACGCGATGCTCGACAAGGTCGAGGCGGAGCAGCCCCACATCGACCACACGATCACGATGACGCCGGTCAACGCGCTCTTCCTCCCCGTCCATGCGAGGGAGCTGCCGGCCCGTGACGTGGACGGGCCGCTGCGCGGGCACATTTACCGGGACTGCCTCGTGTGGGAGCAGGAGTTCCTCGATCACGTCGTCATCGTGTCGCCGGTGGTCGGGCGGGTCCCCGAGGAGGCCTGGGTGCCGAGCTACTACGGGAACCTCCGCACCGGCGACATCGGACCGTTCCCACCGTTCGTCGACGACGACGAGTGAGCGGAGGCGCTCGCGGCGTCTCCATCGGCCCGGCCCGCGGTCCCGGTCGGCCTCATCTCTCCCTGCACTCGGCACCGCCGTCTCCGGCAGGATCAGGGGATGCGCCTGCAGACCCTCACCACCGGATCCGGACCGCGACACGTCGGGCTGGTGCACGGGCTCGGTGCGTCGGCGGCGACCTGGGGGCCGTTCGTCGAGCGGCTCGTCGCGACCGGCCGCTACACGGTCACGGCCGTCGATCTGCGCGGGCACGGCGCGAGCGCCCGGGCGGAGTCCTACCGGATCGACGACATGGCCGCCGATCTGGTCGAGTCGCTGCCGGCGGGACTCGACAGCGTGGTCGGCCACTCGCTCGGCGGCGCGGTGCTGCAGCGTGCCGTCGCCGGACTCGCGCCCGGCCGGGCCGTCTACCTCGATCCCGGGTTCGCCCTGTCGCTCCCCACGAGCGGCCTGCGCGGACGGCTGTTCTGGGCGGCACCGCTGCTGTCGCTCGGCGTCGCCCAGCTCGGGCAGGCGCGGGCGAGCGCCGCGGTCCGCGCCGCCTACAGCCCGGAGACCCGCGCGCTCCTCGACGACGCGAAGAAGCGGTTCGACGCGCGGATGGCCGTCGGCGTGTTCCGGGACGTCGCCTTCCACCCGGTCCCGGTCGAGGCGCCGGCGGTCCCGTCGACGGTCGTGCTGTCCGACCAGTCGCCGGCGGTGCTGCCGGACGCCCTGGCCGCGCGGCTCGAGCAGCGGGGCTGGCAGGTGCGCCGGCTCCCGGGCGTGCACCACGACATGCAGTTCGAGGACCCGGACAGGACGTTCGCCGCGATCGCGGACGTGCTCTAGCCGCCCCCTCCGCGGGTCGGGCGCCGGTGAACGGGGATTCCGGGTGCATCCGTACCTCGCGGATCGAGACGGCGGGCGATCCCGGAGGCCCGCCCGCCGTCCTCCTGCGCCCGCCGTCAGCGGACGGTCGTCGCGGCGTTGTCGGCGTTGCTGCGCATCGACGGGTCCGGTGTCCTGACCGAGAACGCGGCGGCGAAGGCGGTCGCGGTGCCGGTGCGCGTGGCCGTGACGGTGATCCTCTCGGTGACGGTCTGCCCGTTCGCGAGACTCGAGCGCGGGAAGATCACGATGCTCCCGATGCGGCTGTACGAGCCCGTGGCGGAGACGAACTGCACGGTCGGGGGGAGGACCACCTTCGAGAAGACGGACGCCGACGTGGAGGGTCCGGCGTTCTTCGTGATGAGCGTGTACGTGAACGTCCTCCCCTTCACCGCGGTGGTCGGAGCGGAGACGTCGACGCGCAGGTCGGCCCTCGTGGTCGCCTTCTGCGGAGAGACGGTCAGCGTGCTCGCCGCCTCGACGGTGCCCGCCGGGTTCACCGCGCGGAGGGTGAAGCCGTACGTCCCCGCGGTGGTCGGGGTGCCGGTGAGGCGGCCTGAGCCGTCGAGGGCGAGCCCGGGAGGCAGAGTGCCCGACACGACGGTGACGACCGGCGCCGGGGATCCGGTCGCCGTGTACGTGAAGTCGTAGGCGGAGCCGACCACGCCGGCCGCGGCCGTCCCCGAGAGGGTCGGAGCGGTCGCCGCCGGTCCGACGGTGAGGGTGTGGGGCGCGCCGGTGGTGGTGCCGAAGGTGGTGCGGGCGGACACGGTGAAGGAGGACGCTCCCTCGACGGTCGGGGTGCCGGAGAGGACGCCCGCGGAGGTGAGGGTCAGGCCGGCCGGGAGGGACCCGGAGGCGAGCTCGAACGTCGACGCGCCGCCGGTGGCGAAGGTGTAGGAGAAGGGCGCTCCGAGAGGCGCCGTCGCCGGAGGGGCGTCGGCCGTGAAGACGGGCCGAGCGCCGAGGGCGAGGCTGTGGAAGCTGCCGCCGGACACGGCGGTGGCGCCGGTGAGTCCCGCCGGCACGGAGGCCTCTCCGAAGCCGTCGTAGCCCCAGGCGGTGACGGTGCCGTCGCGGCGCACAGCGAGGCTGTGGTACCCGCCGGCGGCGACGGCGGTGACGTCCGCGAGGCCGTCGGGGACATCGGACTGGCCGTCGCTGTCGCTGCCCCAGGCGACGACGGTCCCGTCCGAGCGCAGCGCGAGGCTGTGAGAGGCTCCGGCGGAGACGGCGGTGACGCCGGTGAGTCCCGGGGGCACGTCGGTCTGCCCGAAGGCGTCGTATCCCCAGGCGGTGACGGTGCCGTCGCGGTGCAGCGCGAGGTCGTGGAATCGGCCGGCGGCGATGGCGACGACTCCGCTGAGCCCGTCCGGCACGGTCGCCTGGCCGTAGAAGTCGTATCCCCAGGCGGTGACGGTCCCGTCGCCGTGCAGGGCGAGGTTGTGGTAGCCGCCGGCAGCGATGGCGGTGACGTCGGCGAGCCCGTCCGGCACTGTGGCCTGCCCGTCGCCGTCGTCGCCCCAGGCGGTGACGGTCCCGTCTCTCCGCAGGGCGAGGCTGTGGTTCACGCCGGCGTCGACGGCGACGACGTCGTCCAGACCGGTCGGCACGGTGGCCTGCCCGCTGCTGTCCTCGCCCCAGGCGGCGACGGTGCCGTCGCTGCGCAGGGCGAGGCTGTGGGAGCCGCCCGCGGCGATCGCCGTCGCGTCGGTGAGCCCAGCCGGCGCAGTGACCTGCCCGCTGGAGTCGTCACCCCAGCCGACGACACCGGTCGCAGCGGGAGCCGCGGCGACCGCGGACAGGGGAGCCGTGGTCCCGAGGAGGAGCGCGACGGTCGCCGTCAGCGCGAGCAGGCCGAGCGCCGGCCGAGGCCTCGTCCTCCGCTCAGGGGTCGAGCGGGCCGTACCGGCGTCCGGGTCGGTCGGGCGGGAGGCGGAGGGAGAGCGCATGCTGGAGCCTTCGATCGGGTCGACCGTGGGCGGCCGTCTCCGAACAGTGGCACCCGGTCCCACCGCCGACAACAGCCTCTAGCGGACATGTCCGCAACAGGGCAGGGGCCGGTGCGCGGAGGATGCGTCGGCCTCGGAACGGGCCCGCGGAGCATCCCCCACCGGTGCCGGGGCCGGTCCCGACGGATCGCGCGCAGGCGTCTCGCGCGGACCGATCGCGGCGAGACGTTCTCCTCCCGGCCACCCGTGCCGGACGCCCCGGCCCCTACCGTGGCCGCATGACAGCAGCGGAGTCAGGACGTCCCGGAGCCCGTGAGCGGGGCTCGAGCGGGATTATCGCGGCCGGCGCTCTGATGCTCGCCTCGGCCGGGCTGCAGCAGCTCGCCGCCGTTCAGCGCTGGGCCGTCGCCGGGCCGATCCTGGGCGAGCAGGCGATCGAGGACCACCGGTACGACTACTCGTGGCCCTCCGATCCGTGGGAGAACGTCGGATCGGCAGCGCAGCTGCTCGGGATCGGGCACCTCCTCGTCGCTCTCGCCGTCCTCGCCGCGGTCGGTCCGGGACGGCGGCGCCCGGTCGCGGTGCTGCGGACCGTGGTCGCCGCGGCGTTCGGCTGCCTCGGCCTGCACGCGGTCCTGTCCGGGATCCTCGGAGCACCGACGATCCTGCAGGCGATGCTCCCGGCGGTCCTGCTGGGTCTGGCCGCACCCGCCGGCCTGCTCGTCCTCGCGGTCCTCGTGGCGAGGACGTCGCCCCTCCGCGCCGCGTCCTTCGTCCTCCTGATCGGATCGACGCTGCCCGGCTACCTCGTCGCGACGTTCGCGATCGCTCCCGCGCTCGTCGGCTCCCAGTCGTACGACACCACGCCCTGGACGGAGTCGGTCGTCGCCGCCTCGGTGGCGCTCGCCGGGGCGGCGCTCCTGCTCGAAGCGCTGATCCGCTCGATCGTGCATCGCGCGGGGGCCGTGCCGCGTCGCGAGTCGCCGGGAGCCGACGCGTCCTGATCGAACGGCGGGCTCACCCGGCCCGCTCGGTCGTGCCGACACCCCCCCCCGACGCGAGGAAGGGCCGCCCCGAGGGACGGCCCTTCCTGCGACTCCGTCGGCCCGCGCTCCTCCAGAGGAGCCGGGCCGACGAGTGCTCAGTGCTGGCGGATCCTGTCGATCAGCTTCCCGCCGATGTCCTTGACCTTGTCGGTGATGGGGGTGCTCGACTTCGGGCGCTCGGTGACGGTGAACGGCAGGGTGATCGCCTTGCCGGTCTGGTCGCCGGTCACCGTGACGCTGTAGTCGCCGGGCGTGGCGGGCGCCTTCGCCGTGACGGTGAGGCCGCCGCCGGCGAGGTCGCGGGTCGCGGTGCGGTCCGTGAAGAGGGGCGCGGAGCCGATCAGCTGCGTGTCCCCGTTGAAGCCCTTCGCGGTGAGGGTGACGTCGGCTCCGGGGGCGAACGACGAGCCGGAGAGCTCGGCGGTGGCTCCGAAGCTCATCGAGCGGATGTCGCGGTCCACTCCGAGCGCGTTCGTGATGGTGAAGAACGTGTCGGTCTGGTCGGTGAGCCCGGCGACGTTCGCCGCGCCCGGCCCGTAGGCGGCGATGCGCAGCTGCGTTCCGGTGTGCTGCTGCGATCCGCCCTCGGCGGCGGTGCCGTACGACACCTTCATGGTGCTGCCGTCGGCGGTCTTCAGCGCGGTGCTGAGCGAGGTCGGCGGGGTCGAGTCGACGATCTGGCTGGAGTGGGCGTGGTCGGCGGTGACGATGACGAGGGTGTTCCCGTCCGCCTCGGCGAACGCGAGCGCGGCCTGGACGGCCTCGTCGAGGTCGACGGTCTCGCCGATCTGGCCGCACGCGTTCGCGGCGTGGTCCTGCTTGTCGATGCTCGCGCCCTCGACCTGGAGGAAGAAGCCCTTGTCGCCGGTGTCGAGGAGGTCGATCGCCTTCTCGGTCATGGAGCGGAGCGTCGGCTGCTCGGCCGGACGGTCGGGGTTCGCGACGCAGGTCTGCGGGGCGGCGTCCGCTCCGCCGACCGTCGCCGGGGTGGGCGCGTAGCGGACGGGCAGGTTGCCGGAGTTGAACAGTCCGAGCACGGGCGCGTCCTGGTCGGCGACGGTCAGCGCGTCGAGCTGCGCGGCGGTGGCGGCAGTCGTGGCGTCCCCGAGCACCTGGAAGCCGCGCTCCGCGGCCTGCTGGAACAGCGGCTCGCCGCTCCAGTCGCCGGCGCGGGCGACCTGCGCGAAGCTGGCCGAGCCTCCGCCGAGGGTCAGGTCGGCGCGGGTGTCGAGGATCTGCTCGCTGATCGAGCCGAGTCCGCCGTTCTCCAGCGCGTCGTCGCCGCAGCTCGCGCTGTCGGGTCCGTAGCAGCTGCGGGCGTCGACGTGGGCGGCCTGCACGGCCGGGGTGGCGTCCTGGATCTCGGCGGTGGTGACGTTGCCGGTCTTCAGGCCGTTCGCCTTCGCGATCTCGAGGAGGGTGTCCTTGCGCTGCTGGTCGATGTCGACCGAGATGGCGTTGTCGTAGGTCTTGGTGCCGGTGGCCCAGGCGCTGCCGGTGGCGGCGGAGTCGGGCACGTAGTCCGGGGCGCCCTTGACGGCGCCCGTCGCCGGGTCGTCCGCGCGGTAGAGCGAGTAGGTCGTGTACTGGCCGGTGATCGGCAGGGCGTCGATCCCGGGGAAGCGGCCGGCCGCTCCGTACTGGTAGTTGCGAGCGACGGTGATCTCCGAATCGCCCATGCCGTCCCCGATGAGGAGGATGACGTTCTTCGCGTCCTGCTCCTTCACCGCTGCGCGCAGCGAGTCGGAGAGGTCGGCGTCGACCGGGGAGATGCGGGCGGCTCCGCCGGTGGCGGAGAGGTCGGCGGCACCGACAGCAGTGGCGGCGCCGGGTGCGGCCAGGGCGGCGGCGCAGACCAGAGCAGCGGCCGAGAGGGCCAGAGCGGAGCGTCCGCGGTTCGCGGAGCGGAACAGTCGTGTCACGTCGTGGACTCCTTGAGAGGTGAGACCCCGGAAAGGGGCACGCTCATCTCACTCCTCATCGCCGCGTCGGTGGGTGAACGGTGATGCATAGCTGAGTGAACTTTCCGACGAGGGCTCTCGGCCAAGGCGGCCCGCCGGAGCGTCCTGCCGACCGGCGTCCTGCCGACCGGCGCTCACCGGGAGCGTCGGTCGGCAGGGGCGCGGTCGCCGGGAGCCTTTCGGGTCAGCGCTGGACGAGCGGGACGGCGATGTCCGTGACGTTCGCGCCGATGGCGCCGAGCGGAGTCGCCGTGCCGTTCAGCAGTCCGATCTCGTAGAGCGACCCGTTGACGGCGGCGAGGCCGACCGAGCCGATGGAGCTGCCGTTGCGGAGGACGGAGTAGATGTCGAAGCCGGTCGCACCCGCTGCGTCGAGGCCGAGCTTCCCGGTCGGCGCCAGGGTGCCGGCGTTGGCCGGGGACTGGATCGCGATCTGGTCGAGGGCCGTGTCGAGGACGAACAGGGTGGTCGCGCTGTTCGCGTCGAGGTCGTTGTTCGTGTACGCGGCCCCGGCGACACCGGTGGCCACGGCGGGCGCGGCGTAGCTGAGCGTGCCGTCGGCGACCGTCGCGGCGCCCGCGGTGGCGAACGGCTGACGGAGGTTCTGGCCCGTGTCGCTGACCACGCGGAGCGCGTTGGCGGCGGGGTTGAAGTCGACGCCGAAGGAGGTGCCGCTCAGCGCCACGGTGAGACGGGTCACCTGGGTGGCCGCGCCGGTGGACGGGTTGATGGAGTAGACGCCGGCGCTCGCCGCGTTGTCGCCGACGCCGTAGAGGGCGCCGTCCTGGACGCGGTAGTCGATGCCGATGAGCGCGGTGTCGCCGCCGGTCAGGCCGCTGACGGCGACGCGGTTCGTGACCTTGCCGGGCTTGGTCGGGTTGAACTGCACGAGCTTCGTGCCGCCGTCGGAGAGTCCGACGACCCGCAGCTTCGCCGCCACGGAGCGGACCGCGTTGATCAGGTTCCTGTCCGACGCGCTGCTGGAGTCGCTGGTCGCCGCGGCCGGAGCGACGCTGCTCGCACCGGCGAGCACGGGTGCCACCGCCATCACGCCCGCGACGGCGACAGCTGCGATACCGACTCTGATTTTCCTGGTCATCGTGCACTCCTCGAGACTTGCGGTCGCCGGAGATCGGCGGCTCGGAGGGGGATACCGTCCGGAGCGCGCGAGCGTTCATCCGATCCGGAGATCCGTGCCCCGTCACTCCGGCGAGCCGTCGGCGAACCGTCGGAGCGCGGCGGCGTAGCGGTCCGGGTCCCGGTGGTCGCTGTCGGTCAGGATCAGCACCGAGCCGGAGACGGCGCGGGTGTACTCGCTGCGGCAGGGGAGGGTGACCACCGTCCTCAGTCCGGCCTCCCAGGCGGGGACGAGGGAGCCGAGGCAGCGCCGCTCGGGGGCGGCGTCCAGCGGGACGTCCCGCGCGTCCATCTGGGTGGATCGCAGCTCGTCGTGCCAGGCGCTGAAAGGCGCTCCGAGGGAGTCGTCGCCGAAGCGCTCCCGCCAGCCGGGGCCGCGCGCGAGGTCGAGGAGGCGTGCGCGCTCGGGGGATCCGTCGGCGGTGCTGGAGAGCTGCCGGAGGAGCGGGCCGGTCTCGACCGCCAGATGCTCGACGCAGTCCTGCCACAGCTGAGGCCAGGCGCGCTGCTCGTCGGCGCCGGGCTCCGCCAACCCGACCCGCTCCGGGGACCGCTCGAGCGGCGGAGGCCCGTCGACCGCCGGAGTGAAGCCCCACGCTTCGCGGATCCAGAGGAGCTCGAGCAGCGCCGAGGGGTTGTCCTCGACCGTGATGACCATCTGCGACGGCCAGGGGTCGCCGGGAAGAGGACGGGATGCGCGCATGGGAGGGGCTCCTTCCGAGGGGATGAGGTCGGATCGTGCCGGAGAAGGCTCCAGGGAGGCTGGGCTCGCGTCGGCCGACGCGCCACTCCTCCCGGCGACCGGCGGCATCGCCGATGATCGTCCCCGCCGGCGATCGAGGACGGCGCCGAGCGCCTCCCGAATGTCGGTGCCCCCGACCTACACTCGGACGCGTTCGAACACCCGTTCGATACCACGAGGAGGGAGCCGACCATGGGCGTGACCGTCGTGGAGCGCATCGCGACCCCCGCCTCGGACGCCGTCGCCGTTATGTTCCTCGTCACCAGCGAGGCGGTGGCGGCCGGATTCCCGTCGCCGGCGCAGGACTACTTCGACGGGTCCCTCGACCTCAACGACCACCTGATCCGCGACAGGACGTCGACGTTCATCGTCCGTGTCTCGGGCGAGAGCATGGTCGGCGCGGGCATCAGCGACGGCGACGAGCTCGTGGTCGACCGGTCGATCACGCCGACGCACGGGAGCGTCGTCATCGCGATCCTCGACGGCGAGCTGACCGTCAAGCGCCTCGAGCTGCACTCCGGGGGAGTGGTCCTGCGGGCCGAGAACCCGGAGTACCCGCCGATCCACGTCGCCGAGCTGAGCGACCTCCAGGTGTGGGGCGTCGTCACCGTTTGCCTCCACCGGCTGCACCGTGCGCTCTGAGCGGCGCATCGCCCTGGTCGACGTGAACTCGTTCTACGTCTCCTGCGAGCGGCTGTTCGATCCGAGGCTCGCGGGCCGGCCGGTCGTCGTCCTCTCGAACAACGACGGCTGCGTCGTCGCCCGCTCCGACGAGGTGAAGAGGCTCGGGATCGAGAACGGCACGCCCTGGTTCCAGATCGAGCCGCTCATCCGCTCCGGTCGCCTCCCGGAGGTGATCGCCCGATCGAGCAACTACGAGCTGTACGGCGAGCTGTCCGCGCGCGTGATGGAGCTGCTGGGCCGCTACTCCGCCTGGCAGGAGGTGTACTCGATCGACGAGTCCTTCCTCGGCGTCGACGGCGACGTGGCGGAGCGGGCGAAGGTCGGCCGGGCGATGCGGGCGGCCGTCGCGAAGAACGTCGGGCTGCCCGTCTGCGTCGGCTTCGGCCCGAGCAAGACGCTCGCGAAGTTCGTCAACAAGGGCGGAGCGAAGAAGCACCCGCGCCTGGGGGGCGTCTGCGACACCGACTGGTACACGCCCGAGCAGCTCGACGCGCTCATGGCCTCCCAGCACGTCACCGAGCTGTGGGGCGTCGCCGGCCGCACAGGGAAGCGCCTCGCGGAGCTGTCCATCCACACCGTCCGCGACCTCCGCGACGCGGACCCCGCGCTGATCCGCAAGAAGTTCTCGGTCGTCCTGCAGCGCTCCGTCTACGAGCTGCGCGGCGTCGACTGCATCCCCCTCGAGGCCGCTCGCACCGTCCGCGACCAGCTGATCTTCTCCCGGTCGTTCGCCACTCCCGTGACGACGATCGCGGGCATGGAGCAGGTGCTCTCCGTCTACGCGCAGCGCGCCGCCCACCGCCTCCGCGGTCAGGAGTCGGTCACCAGGACGATGAGCGTGTTCGCGTCGACGTCGCCGTTCGCGGACGCGCCGTACGAGTCCGCCGGCGGCCTGGCCGGCTTCCCCGTCCCCACGGACGACCCGGTGGCGATGGTGAGGGCCGCGATCGGCACCCTGCGCCCGCGGCTGCGGGAGGGCGCGCGCTACGTGCGGGCCGGCGTCATCCTCACGAACCTGTCGCCTCGGAACTCCCACGCGCTGCTCGAGATCTTCGACACCGCCTTCGACACGAAGGGCCTCGGCGCCACCATCGACGCCGTGACGAAGCGCCACGGCCGGTCCGCGGTCGGCCTCGGGCTGGCGGGCATCCGCACGGGGCCGGTGTGGACGATGAAGCGCGACGCCCTCTCGCTCCGGGCGACGACGCACTGGGGCGAGCTGGCGACGGCCCACGCGCGGTGAGCCCGCCGGCGGGGAGATCGGGTCATCCGACGCGTAGGCGCCCGGGGCGCTCTCGGGCAGGCTCGTCGCCATCGACGAGTGTCGGTGCGGGGACGGCGGGAGGACCCATGGCCGAGAGCTGGCAGGACGCGTCGGTGCGGGGCGTCGCGATGATCGAGAACGAGCTGGTCGTGCGCGACTTCCTCGAGGTGTGGAGCGCTCGCGACAGCCGCCAGCTCATCCCGTTCCTGCATCCGGAGGTCGTCTACAGCGCGTCGAGTTCGCAGGAGATCGCGGGGCGGGCGCGGGTCCTCGACATGTGCGACGAGGTCCACCGGGCGTTCACCGAGATCCGGATCGCCCTCGTCACGATCGCCGTCGCCGGCAGCGTCGTCCTCACCGAGCACGCCCTGCACCTCCGCTCGGACACGGGGGAGGGCCACTGGCTCCGCTGCTTCGGGAGCTACGAGCTCCGCGGAGAGCAGATCGTCACCTGGCGGCAGCTCCATGGCTGAGGGCCTCGCGTGACGGCGGTGACCGGGCCCGCGCGCCTCAGGCTCGCCCTGGTGCTGCTGGCGATCGCCTCGGGCGCGACCGACGCGTTCGCGTTCCTCCTGCTCGGCGGCATCTTCACCGCGAACATGACGGGCAACCTGGTGCTGCTGGGGCTGTACCCCCGCTCCGCCTGGCTGACGACCGCGGCCGGAGCGGTCACGGCGATCGTCTTCTTCGCCGGAGCGGTCTACGCCGGGTTCCGCACGACGCGGGCGCGCACGTCGTCGACCGGCGACGGGAGACGTCCGCTCCGCGCGATCGCCCTCGTGGGGGTCGTCCTCCAGCTCGCCGTCGCGGTCGCCTGGCCGACGGTGCAGGGCGGCAGATCGCTGCTCGTGGACTGCGCGTTCATCGCGACCAGCGCGGCGGCGCTCGGGCTGCAGACCGTGCTCGCGAAGCGGATCTCCGGCGCCGCCGGCCTGACGACCACGTTCGTCACGGGCACGCTCACGAGCCTGATGCAGGAGCTCGCCGAGCGCTCGTCCGGGTCGAGGACCCTCCAGGCGCTCATCGTCGCGAGCCTCGCGGTCGGGGCCGTCGTCGGAGCGGCGACCGTGACGCTCGCTCCGGCCTGGGCTCCGACGCCGGCCCTCGTGCTCTCGGCGCTCGCCGTCGTGCTGCTCTTCGCACACCGGACGCGAGCCGTGCCCGCGGGAGCGGAGCCCGGGGCCCCGCGTCCCGCGTGACCGGAATCAGGCGTCGAGCGCCCACTTCGGCCGGACCCAGTGGCAGGTGTAGCCGCCGGGGTGCTTGCGCAGGTAGTCCTGGTGCTCCTCCTCGGCGTCCCAGAACTCGCCGGCGGGCTCGACCTCGGTGACGACCGGTCCGGGCCAGCGGCCCGACGCGTCGATCTCGGTGATCGTCTGACGCGCGACCCTCTCCTGCTCAGGCGAGAGGAAGAGGATCACGGAGCGGTAGGCCGTGCCGATGTCGTTGCCCTGACGGTTCTTCGTCGTCGGGTCGTGCACCTGGAAGAAGAACTCGAGCAGGTCGCGGTAGGAGAGCTGCTCGGGATCGAACTCGATCTCGACCGCCTCCGCGTGGTCGCCGTGGTGGCGGTAGGTCGCGTTCGGCGTGCTGCCGCCGGCGTACCCGGCGCGGGTGCTGAAGACGCCCGGCATGTCGCGGATGAGCTCCTGGAGCCCCCAGAAGCATCCGCCCGCGAGGATCGCGCGCTCCTCGGCCATCAGACGCCTGCCTTCGTGTCGTGCGCGGACTCGCGCGGAGAGATCATCATGCGGGCAAGTCCATCACGACCGGGGACGTCGCGGCGAGCGTCGGACGACTCTCGGAGCAGACCGTCGGCGGGGGAGCCGAGCGTGTCCCGCCCGAGCGCTCCGTCACTGCGATCGGTACGCCGCCGGAGATGCACCGGTGGGAACGAGTCATCTGACCGGGTCGCTCCGGGTGCCCCCGTTCCTACGCTCGTCGGTACAACCGAGGAGAGAGCGGAGCGGACCATGGAGCAGCCGAACGTCGAGACGCGCAGTGCACGGCGGGTGATCGAGACCCTGACCGCCAACGGCGTGAAGTACGTCTTCGGGATCCCGGGAGCGAAGATCGACGCGGTCTTCGACGTCCTCGCCGACGAGGGGCCGGAGCTGATCGTCTGCCGGCACGAGCAGAACGCCGCCTTCATGGCCGCCGCGGTGGGACGGCTCACGGGCAGCCCGGGTGTCGTCCTCGTGACCTCCGGCCCCGGCACGACCAACCTCGCCACCGGCCTGCTCACGGCCAACACTGAGCAGGACCCGGTCGTCGCGCTCGCCGGGGCCGTGCAGCTCTCCGACCGCCTCAAGCGCACGCACCAGTCGATGGACGCGGCCGCCTTCCTCACCACCGTGACGAAGTACACGGTCGAGTCGACGGATCCGGACGACGTCTCGGAGGCGGTCAGCAACGCCTTCCGCGCCGCCGTCACCGAGCCCCGAGGCGCCGCGGCGGTCGTCCTGTCGGCCAGCGTGATGGCCGCGCCGACCTCGCAGGTCATCACCCGGGCGGCCACGGGGCCGACGAGCGGTCCGGCGCGCGCCGAGGACCTCACCCACGCCGCCGACCTGATCAACACCGCGGAGCGGCCCGTCCTCCTCGTGGGCCTCCGCGCGTCGGAGCCGGAGACCGTCGCGGCCCTGCGGGCCCTGATCAGCGAGACGGAGCTGCCGGTGATCGAGACGTTCCAGGCGGCCGGCCTCGTCTCCCGCGAGCTCGAGGACCACTACCTCGGCCGCGTCGGCCTCTTCAAGAACCAGCCCGCCGACCTCGCCCTCGCCGAGTCCGATCTCGTCGTCGCGATCGGCTACGACGCCGTCGAGTACGACCCGGTGATCTGGAACAGCGACGTCGACCGCCGGATCGTCCACATCGACTCCGTCGACGCCCCGCTGGACAACCACTACCTGCCCGCGCTGGAGCTGAAGGGCGACCTCGCGCAGACCGTCGCGGCCCTCACGCCGCTCGTCTCCGGCCTGCAGCTCGACGAGGACGCGGCCGACCGGGTCGCCCGGCACCGGAGCGAGCTGGAGCGGATCGACGACGCGGCGCGGACGGCCGAGGCGGCTCCCGGGACCGTCGATCCCGCCCGCCTCGTGCTCCTGATGCGCGACCTGCTCTCGGACGACGCCACCGTGGCCTGCGACATCGGCTCGAACTACATCTTCATGGCCCGGCACTTCCGCGTGTACGAGCCCAAGCACCTGCTCTTCTCGAACGGGCAGCAGACCCTCGGCGTCTCCTTCCCGTGGGGCATGGCGGCGAGCCTCCTGCGCCCCGGGACCCCGGTGGTCTCCGTCTCGGGTGACGGAGGGTTTTTGTTCTCCGCGACGGAGATCGAGACGGCGACGCGGCTCGGCCTCTCGTTCACGCACGTGATCATGCGGGACGACACCTACGACATGGTCGGCTTCCAGCAGCTGCTGAAGTACGGCCGCAAGTCCGGGGTCCAGCTCGGCGACTACGACATCGAGAAGTTCGCCGCGGCGTTCGGCGCCACGGGCAGGCGGGTGAGCGGCCTCGCCGAGTTCGAGGAGGCCTTCCGCGCCTCCCTCGCCGAGCCGGGCGTCTCGATCATCGACGTCGCGGTGGACTACAGCCGCAACGTCGACATCGCCGCCCACCTGGTCGAGGACGCCTTCGAATGAGCACGCACACGGTCGACTCGACCGACGACTACGCGATCTACCAGAGCTCGACCATGGCCGCCCTGCTGGCCGGGGTCTACGACGGGGACCTGACGATCGGCGAGCTGCTCACCCACGGCGACCTCGGGCTGGGCACCTTCAACCACCTGGACGGCGAGATGGTGATCGTCGACGGCGTCTGCTACCACCTGCGCAGCGACGGCTCCGTCCAGGTCGCGGACGGCGACGACCGGACGCCCTTCGCCGCCGTGCTGCCCTTCCACGCGACCAGGACGTTCACGGTGGAGGAGCCGACCGGTCTCGCCGGCCTCACCCGGCTGATCGACGACGCGGTCGACGGCGGGAACATCCCCGTCGCCCTGCGGATCGACGGCCGGTTCACCGAGGTCCGCACTCGGACCGTGGGCGAGCAGACGGAGCCGTACCCGCCCCTGATCGAGGCGACCGCCCACCAGAGCGTCACCGGCATCGCCGACACCCGCGGCACGATCGCGGGCTTCCGCACTCCGCAGTTCGAGCAGGCCGTGTCGGTCCCCGGGTATCACCTGCACTACGTCGACGACGCCCGCGAGAAGGGCGGGCACGTCCTCGACGTGACCGTGGCCGAGGTGACGGTCTCGCTCACTACCGTCGCCGGACTGCACCTCGCGCTTCCGGAGACGGACCAGTTCCGCCGGGCGGACCTGGCGATGAAGGACATCGCGGCGCAGGAGGCGCGAGCGGAGGGGTGAGGCGGGCGGGACCTCCGGGGAGACGGGCCGGCCGCGACCCGTCTCCCCGGAGGCCGGTCAGGGCGCGAGCTCCTCGCGGACGATCGCTGCTCCCGCGCTCAGCGCGCTGAGCTTCCCCCAGGCGAGGTCGCGGGGCAGCGGTGCCATGCCGCAGTTCGTGCTCGGGAGGAGCAGGTCCGCGTCGACGAACCGGAGGGCGCGGCGCAGGGTGTCGGCGACCTCCTCGGGCGTCTCGACGGTCCCGCTCGCCACGTCGATCGCTCCGAGCATGACCTTCTTGCCACGGACGAGCTCGATCAGCTCCATCGGCACGTGGGAGTGGTGGCTCTCCAGCGAGACGATGTCGAGCGAGGACTGCTGGAGGAGCGGCAACGACTCCTCGTACTGCCGCCACTCCGACCCGAGGGTCGCCTTCCAGTCGGTGTTCGCCTTGATCCCGTAGCCGTAGCAGATGTGCACCGCGGTCTCGATGCGGAGTCCCTCCGCCGCCCTCTCCAGCGCGGCCACACCCCAGTCGTGCACCTCGTCGAAGAAGACGGTGAAGGCGGGCTCGTCGAACTGGACGATGTCGACTCCGGCGTCCTGGAGGGCTCGCGCCTCCTCGTTGAGGATGGTCGCGAACTCCCACGCCAGCTTCTCGCGGCTCCCGTAGTGCCGGTCGGAGAGGGTGTCGATCATCGTCATCGGGCCGGGCAGCGCCCACTTGATCGGCTGATCGGTCTGCTCGCGCAGGAACCGGGCGTCGTCGGCGAACACGGGCCTCTCGAGCCCCACGGCGCCGACGACGGTCGGCACGCTCGCGTCGTACCGGTCGCGGATGCGCACCGTCTCGCGCCGCTCGAAGTCGACACCCGTGAGGTGCTCGATGAACGTCGTGACGAAGTGCTGCCGGGTCTGCTCCCCGTCACTGACGATGTCCAGGCCCCGGTGGTGCTGCTCGTGGACGGCGGCGCGCAGGGCGTCCTGCTTGCCCTCGGCCAGGGCGTCGCCGGTCAGCCGCCACGGGGACCACAGGGTCTCCGGCTGCGCGAGCCACGACGGCTTCGGCAGGCTGCCGGCGATCGAGGTGGGCAGGAGCGGGAGGGCCGCCGAGGCTCCGCGCGCGCTCATCGGACCGCTTCCGCGTACTCGGCGGCCCACTGCCGCAGCCGCTCCCCGTGCGGCTTCATGAGGTGCTCCTCCGCGAACCGCCCCTGCTCGACCGCGAGCCGACCGCGCTCCTCGCGGTCGTAGGAGACCGCGGGCCGCACGTAGTCCTGCTGCTCCAGGTCCGGCCGGTAGACGTCGGCGGCGGCCGAGCGCGCGCCGTAGATCTCGGGCCGGTAGATCCTCTGGAACGTCTCCATCGTGCTGATGGTGGCGATGAGCTGGAGGTCCGAGTAGTCCTCCAGCAGGTCGCCGCCGCAGTAGAACGCGAGCGGCGCCGTGCTGCCCGGCGGCATGAAGAAGCGGACCCCGAGGCCCATCTCCGCGAAGTACCGGTCGGTCAGCGAGAGCTCGTCCTGCCGGTACTCGACGCCGAGGATCGGATGGAGGGTCCCGGTTCGCCGGTACGTCCTGCTCGTCGAGACGCTGATGCAGATGACGGGCGGCGTCGACGAGAGCTCCGCGTACTGCGCGGAGTCCCGGAAGTGCTGGAAGAGCGCGCCGTGCAGGACGCCGAAGTCGTCGGGGACGGTGAAGCCGGCCTGCGAGGCGTTGACCGCCGGCAGCCGCACGCTGAAGTCGTGGTCGCGGAGGTAGGAGGAGAAGTTGTTCCCCAGTGTCCCCGGCTGACATCGGCCGGTGCGGCGGTCGAGGATCCGGGTGCGCAGGACCTCCAGCAGGGGGAACTCCCGGTCCTCGCCGTCCGCGGTGAGCCGCAGCCCGACGGAGACGATGTCGAGCCCGACCGTGTAGCGGCCGCGGCTCGGATCGTCGCCCGGCACGAGATCGTTCAACCGGTCGTCGATCATCCGCAGCGCGGTCCGGAGGTTCTCCCGGCGGCGCTCGCCGCGGGCCAGATTCGCGAAGTTGGTGGTGATCCGGGAGCTCCGGGCCGGCGAGTAGTCCTCGTCGAAGGGGGTGAGGGTGATGCTGAAGGCGGGTTCGTTCGTCATGATCGGCCGATCGGTAGGAGGGACTGGGGCGGGGGCACGATCAGTGCGGGTGGTCCTCGGTCAGCTTGAAGCCGAGTCGGCCGTGCGCGAAGGCGGCTCCGGCTCCGATGGCGGCCGCGACCCAGGCTGATTCGGCGAGCTCGGTCTCGGTCGCACCGGCGCGCACGGCGTTCTGGCCGTGGCCGTCGATGCAGTAGACGCACTGCTTGCTGATGCCCACGGCGTAGGCGATGAGCTCGCGGTACTTGAGCGGGATCTCGCGACCCTGCGGAGCGAAGACGGCGGTGTCGAAGGCGGTGAACGCCGCAAGGACGTCGGGGGTCTCCTTCTTGTAGGCGGCGGTGTAGCGGCGGTCGGCTGCGCGGTCGTAGTAGGCGTCGGTCATGGTCTTCCTTCGGAGGTCGGAGAGGGGGCGGAGGGGATGAGGTCACGGCCGGGCGGGGATCTCCAGGCCGAGGTTCTCCCGCAGGGTCGTGCCCTCGTACTCGGTGCGCAGCGAACCGCGCTCCTGCAGCAGCGGCACGACGCGGTCGACGAACTCGTTCAGACCACCCGGGTGCAGGTGCGATCCGAGGACGACCCCGTCGCCGCCTCCGCTCTGCACGAACTCGTCGAGACGGTCGGCGACCTGCTCAGCCGTGCCCACGTACTCCGTGCGGTCGAAGACGGTCTCGGCGAGACCGCGGAGGGTGAGGTCGCGCTCCTGAGCGAGCGCACGCCAGGCGCGCACGGTCCCCGCGCGATCACCGTGGATCAGTGCGCGGCCCTCGATCAGCGGCGGCGCCTCGAGGTCGGGCTCGAGATCGGGTACCGGCCCGTCGACGTCGAAGCCCGACAGGTCCCGGTTCCAGACCTGCTCGAAGAGCACCTGGATCGTGCGCGGTGTGAGTTGCTGATCGCGGATCCACCGCGCTCTCTCCTCCGCCTCCGCAGCGGTGCCGCCGAGGACGACGGCGGCTGACGGGAGGATCCGCACGGAGCCGGCCGGGCGACCCGCCGCCGCGACCCGGGCCGCGATGTCGCGCGCGAACTCGTGCGCCTCCGGTCCCCGGTGGTAGGGGGAGAAGATCACGTCGGCGCTCGACGCCGCGAAGTCGCGACCCTGCGGAGAGACGCCCGCCTGCACGATCACCGGGCGGCCCTGCGGGCTGCGCGGCACGGTGAAACGGCCGGAGACGTCGAACTGGCTGCTCGAGACGGCGAACGACCCCGTCGACGAGTCGGCGAGGAACTCGCCGGAGGGGGCATCGGCTCGCACGGCGTCGGAGGTCCAGGTGTCCCAGAGCGTCGTCACCGCGCGGACGGCCTCCTCGGCACGGGCGTAGCGGTCGGCGCGGTCGAGGAAGCCGCCGCGGCGGAAGTTCGCGCCCGTGAAGGCGTCGAAGGACGTGACCACGTTCCACCCCGCTCGTCCGCCTGAGAGGTGGTCGAGGGTCGCGATCTGACGGGCGAGCTCGAAGGGCTCGTTGAACGTCGCGTTGAGCGTGCCGACCAGGCCGATGTGCTCCGTGACCGCGGCCAGCGCGGCGAGGAGCGGCAGAGTGTCCGGTCGTCCGGCGATGTCATGGTCGAAAGGGCGCCCCGCGCGCTCCCGCAGTGCCAGACCCTCGGCGAGGAAGAAGTAGTCGAACCGCCCGCGCTCCGCGGTCTCTGCGACGCGGCGGAACGTCGAGAAGTCGACCTGGCTGCCGGCGTCGGGGTGCTCCCACAGGGTGTGCTCGTTCACCCCGCCCACGTAGGCGGCGAGGACGATCTGCTTCGGTCGCCGCGTCATGACTGCTCCTCGGAGGCGTAGCGGTTCGGGATCGACGTGGGCAGGCCCAGGGCTGAGCGGAGGGTGCGGCCCTCCTCCGTCCCGACGAGCAGACCGCGTCGGCGCAGCTCGGGCACGAGGTCGTCGGCGATCAGCGGCAGATCGGTGGCGAGAACCGCGGGTCGGAGGCGGACGCCGTCGTAGCCGAGCCGTGAGAGCTCGGCGATGCGGTCGGCGACGGACGCGGCCGACCCGGCGGCGACGGCGGCGTCGCCGGTGAGCGGTCGGCCGAGAGCGTCGAGGCGCGAGAGTCTGGCCGCGGCGGACTCCGCCGGGGTGTTGAGGACGACGACGAGGTCGGCGAGGACCCGCAGGCGCTCGCCCGTGCGCCCCGCCCCGCGCTCCGCCTCGGCGATCTCCTGGAGGATCCTCTCGGCGTCCGCTGCGTTCTGAGGCGTCGCGAACACGACGTCGGCCGAGCGCGCGGCGAAACGGTACGGGATGTCGGCGTGTGCGAGCGCGGCGACGACGGGCTGCCCCTGCGGCGGCCGGGGAGTGATCGCGGGGCCGCGCACCGAGAACCAGCGTCCTGCGAAGTCGACGCGGTGCACCTTGTCGGCGTCGAGGAAGCGATCGGTGGCGACGTCGCGGATCTCGGCGTCGTCCTCCCAGCTGTCCCAGAGTCTCCGTGCGACCTCGACGGCGTCGGCCGCCTCCTCGAAGAGCTCGTCGACGACGGCGCGGATCGCGGGGTCCTCGAGAAGGAGCGTGCCCGGCTCCGGCGGCACGATCGCCGCGATTCGCCGTCCGACGTGCGAGGCTTCGTCGACGCGTGACGACACCCTGACCTGCCAACCGCCCCGCCCCCGGCTCAGGTGGTCGAGCGTCGCGACGGCCTTCGACACGTGGAAGGGCTCCGTGTGCGTCACGGTGACCGTGGGCACGAGACCGATGCGGCTCGTGAGGGGGGCGACGTAGGAGGCGATCAGCAGCGCGTCGAGCCGGCCGCGGACCTCGTCGGTGCGGTCGTCGGCCAGGAAGGGGTCCGCCGATTGCAGGGCGAAGGAGTCCTCGATCGTCACGAAGTCGATCCCGCCGCGCTCCGCCCGCTGCACGATGTCCGCCCAGTACGCGCCGGTGAAGAGCGCGTCGGGACGGGCGCCAGGCTCGCGCCAGGACGCGGGGTGCCAGCCGGCGCCCTCGAGGGCGACGGCGAGGCTGAGGGGTGGGGCGGCGGTCATCGTGCTCCTCGGATCAGGGTGCCGGCTCGGACGAGCTCCTCGTCGTCGAGTGCGCGGAGGCGGCGCAGCAGCGCGCGCGCGACCTTGTCGTTCTCCCGGAACGACACCGCGTTCGTGCCCGGCCGGGAGAAGGCGCCGACGAACGGCGAGTCGGTGTACGGGCCGATCGCGTACCGGCGGCCGACGCGGCCTCCCGCCGTCGAGCGCAGCAGGGTGTCGTCCTGGTGCACGCGCAGCCTCCCGGTCGACAGGAGAGTGTCGCCGACGTCGACGAGGTCCTCGACCGCCGACCCCGACGCGACGAGCGCTCGCATCAGCGCGTCGTCACTCCTCGCAACGGACGTCCGGGGGAGGCGCGCGTCGACGAGAGCGTCAGCGAGGACGACCTGATCGGTCGCCCCGCCGCTCGCGAGGAAGCGGCCCTCCTCTTCGGAGGTCCCCACACGGATGCCCGGGCCGAGGAAGTCGACGACGCCCGCGTCCGAGAGTGCGAGCAGCTCCTCGAGACGGTGCGCGGGCGGCCCGCTCGCGAGGAAGCTGAACCAGCCGAGCCACCATCCGTGCAGATCCTCGATCCGCGAGCGGGGCGTCCACCTCGCGGACGCGGTGAGATCGGCGACGAGGAAGTGGCTGCGCAGAAGCGCGAGGAAGAGCGCCATCGTGGCGCTGTGCTCCTGCCGGCTGCGCAGAGCCAGGTCGTCCCGGATGTAGGCGCGCACCGCCTCCTGCAGCGCCGAGCCGTCGGCGAACCGCACATCGGCGAATGGGCGGTCGAGATCGGGGAGGAGCAGCCTGTCGAGGCTGTCCGGCACAGTGTCCGCGACGAGCGCGGTCAGGGACCGCGCATCTCCGAGGACCCGCTCGGCGTCGGCCCCGAGTGCGGGGAGAGCGTACCCCTGGCCCGCTTCGGGTCGCGGGCCGCGGGAGCCGGCGAGGACCGAGGCGCGCGGGTCGAGCCGCGAGAACACCTCCGAGAAGTGCGTCCAGTCGGTGCTCACCCGGTCGGGGTGCCCGGTGAAGAGCTCACGGTAGTAGCCCCAGAGCATCTCCTGGGCGATCAGGGGCCAGACGTCCTCGCTGAAGTCGAGCGGGCGGTGTCGCGAGCGCAGCTCCTCGACGACGGACGCCGAGAACCAGCGGGGCTCGGGCGCGGCTCCCTGGAGCGTCGAGCCGATCTTCGAGTGGTAGGGGACCCCGCGGCGGCTGCCGATCAGGATGCGCGGCTCACGTCCCGACGGGTGGTAGCGCAGTCCGCCGGCGTCGTCCCGTTCGAAGCGGCCGCCCCGGCCCTCGGTGAGCAGCACCAGGAGGTCGACCGCGACGAGGCCGAGGCCGCGCACGATCACGTCGTGTCCGGCGCGGAGGGATCCGAGGTCGGCGTCGGCCGTGAACGACGGCGGCAGGTAGGCGAGGCCGTGGCGCTCGGCGAACCCGGCCAGCCGGGTCTCGTCGACCGTCGGCAGAGTGCCGCTGTGCCCGAGCGAGAACAGGACCAGGTCCGCCTCGATCACGTCGCCGGAGTCGAGGACGACCCGCTGCGCACCGTTGTCGCGGCCGAGCACCTCGACGACGCGCGCCGCGTGCTCGCGGACCTCGACGTCAGGGCGGAGAGCGGCGAGCGCCTCCCGGTGGAACCAGCGCAGATAGAGGCTCTGCAGCCGGCGGGTGGGGAAGCTGTCGGCGCGGAGCCCGTCGAGCTCGCGGCGCACGGCTTCGTCGCCCTCTGCGAGCGCGATCCGGCCGGCCCGCACCGCCTCCGCCCACTCGATCAGCGAGGGTCCGGGGCGCACCGGCCCCTCGATCGTCGCGCTCGCGTCGGTGAACATCGTCACGTCGGCTGCGCGCGAGTTGAGCTTCAGCAGCGGCGACTGCTCGTAGCGCCAGATCCGGCCGGGGCCGACGGGGTACGGGTCGACGACGTGGACGACGAGCGCGGCCGGCCCGAGGGCGTCCTCGGCGGCATTCGCGGCGAGGCGCTCGAGGACCCCGACCGCGCGGGGACCTCCCCCGACGATCACGAGGGAGCGGGTCCCGTCCGATGGCGCTGACATGCGTCCACGATGACCCTTCCCCCGTGAGGACGCCGCTCTGTGACGACTCGTGACGATGTGAAGAAGTGTGTAGCGGCGGGGTTGGAGCCGGGTGGCCGCGGACCCTAGCGTCGGCCCCGACGGCGTGCAGAACGGTGCGCCCCGACAGGCAGGAGCCTCGAGTGCCCATCGAATTCCTCGGCATCGCCGCGCTCAACGACGGCAGCGAGACACGAGCACGCAGCGGCGCGAGCTTCGACCCGGAGTACACGGTGCGTCTGGCCGCGGCTCATGAGGACAGCGGGTGGGACCGCATCCTGTTCGCCTACCACTCCGGAGCCCCCGACCCCGCCGTCGCCGCCGCTTTCATCGCGTCGCGGCTCGAGCGCATCCAGCTGCTGCTGGCGCACCGGCCCAACGTCTCCTACCCCACGGTCGCGGCGAAAGCCTTCGCGACCCTCGATCAGCTGAGTGGAGGCCGCCTGAGCGTCCACGTGATCACGGGCGGGTCGGACGCGGACCAGGCCGCGGAGGGCGACTACCTGAGCAAGGACGAGCGCTACGCGCGCACCGCCGAGTACATCAGGATCGTCAAGCAGGTCTGGACGACCCGTGAGCCGTTCGATCACGTCGGGGAGCACTACCGCTTCTCCCGGTTCGTCAGCGACGTCTGGCCGGTGCAGCAGCCTCGGCCGCAGATCTCGTTCGGAGGCTCCTCTCCCGCCGCTCTGTCCGTCGGTGCCGCCGAGAGCGACGTCTACGCGCTCTGGGGCGAGCCGCTGCGGGACACCGCCGAGCAGATCCGCAGCATCCGGGAGGCGGCGGCGGCGGCCGGCCGCGACGTCGCGCCGCGCATCCAGGTCGCCTTCCGACCCATCCTCGGGGCCACCGAGGAGCAGGCCTGGGAGAAGGCGGAGGGGATCCTCCGCCGCATCGAGGCGCGCACCCGCGAGACCGCCCCCGGAGGCCTCGCCGCGCCGGAGAACACCGGCTCGCAGCGCCTCCTCGCGATCGCCGCCGCAGGCGACCGTTTCGATCGCGCGCTCTGGACCAGGGCGGGAGTCGCCGCGGGAGCGCGCGGCAACTCGAACGCCCTCGTCGGGACGCCGGAGACGGTGGCCGCCGCGCTGCTCGACTACGTCGATCTCGGGGTCGACATCATCTCGGCGCGCGGCTACGACTACGTCGACGACACCCTCGACTTCGGTCGCCACGTGATACCGCTGGTGCGCGAGGAGGTCGCTCGACGCGACGCCGCGGCCGCCCAGGCCGCCGAGGAGGCCGCTCGTGTCCTCGTCTGACACCGTCGCGGCCGACGAGTTCGTCCATGTGCGGGCCGATGACCCGCGGGCCCGGCCCCTGCTCGACGAGCTCGAGCGCGAGTACGACACCCGCTACGGCACCGCCTGGGGCGAGCCGGCATCGGCCGAGCTCGCGCGCTACCCGAGCGAGGTGTTCGCCCCGCCGGAGGGATCCTTCGTCCTGCTTCTGCGCGACGGCACCGCGATCGCCGGAGGCGCGCTGAAGAGATTCGACGACACGACCGCCGAGCTCAAGCGCATCTGGACATCCTCGGCGCACCGTCGGCAGGGACTCGCCCTGCGCGTGGTCGCAGAGCTCGAGGCGGAGGCCCGCCGGCTCGGCTACTCGACCGTCTACCTCACGACCGGGCCGCTCCAGCCGGAGGCGCAGCGGCTCTACCTCACCGCGGGCTACACACCGCTCTACGACGTGACCCAGCCTCCGGAGGTGGTCGTCCTGCACGGCTATGCGCGGACGCTCACCGATCGGCCGCTCGACGTCGCGAGGATCCGGACCGCGCACGACGACTCCTTCGCGCAGCTCACCGCGTCCCTACCCGACGGCGGAGCACGCCTGCGCGGTGGCGTCACGGGGCGTGCCTCATGAGCGGCACGATCGCGCCGCCTCGACCGCGGGACACGTCCGGCCCCCTTCCCGGAGGCATAGACCTCGCCCGACTCGGCGAGCGGCCGGTGCTGCCGCTGCGCCACCCGGTGCGCTGGGTGGTCGCCGCACTGGTCCTCGTGCTCCTGCTGAACGCCGGACAGACCCTCTTCACGAACCCGTCGTGGGAGTGGCCGAAGGTCGGGACCTGGCTCTTCAGTCCGGCGATCCTGAAGGGGCTGCAGCTGACGCTCCTCGCCACCGCCATCAGCGCCGTGATCAGCTTCGTCGGAGGCATCGTCGTCGCCGTAGCACGGCTCTCGGGCAATCCGGTGCTGTCGACGCTCAGCTGGGTCTACATCTGGCTGTTCCGCTCGGTGCCGCTGATCCTCGTCCTCATCTTCCTGTTCAATCTCGGCAACCTGTATCCGACCGTCGGCATCGGCATCCCCTTCGGTCCGCAGTGGTCGGTGCCGACGGTGTCGCTGCTGCCTCCGCTCGCCCTCGGCGTGATCGGCCTGAGCCTGTCCGAGATCGCCTACAGCGCCGAGGTCGTCCGTTCCGGGGTGCTCGCGGTCGATCAGGGGCAGCACGAAGCGGCGAAGGCGCTCGGGATCCCGCAGCGCCGCCAGTTCACCCGCATCGTCCTCCCGCAGGCGCTCCGCTCGATCGTGCCCGCCTACGTGAACCAGATCATCGGCCTGCTGAAGGCGAGCTCGCTGCTGTTCTACGTCTCGCTGCTCGACCTGTTCGGGGTCGCTCAGAACCTCGGCAGCACGTACCCGACGGACATCATCCCCCTGCTCGTCGTCGCGACGATCTGGTACCTGGTGCTGACCTCGGCGATCTCGGTCGTGCAGTTCTACATCGAGCGCTTCTACGCCCGCGGCGCGCACCGGGAGCTCGCGCCCACGCCCCTCCAGCGGGTGCGGCGCTCGCTCGCCGGCCTGAGGAGTGCGCGATGACCGCCGCCATCGAGATCCACAACGCGACCAAGTCCTACGGCGACCGGACCGTGCTCCGGGGAGTCGACCTGCGCGTCGAGGCGGGCACCGTCACGGTTATCCTCGGTCCGAGCGGCTCGGGCAAGTCGACCCTGCTGCGGGCGATCAACCATCTCGAGAAGCTCGACGAGGGGTTCGTCTCCGTGAACGGCGAGCTGATCGGGGTGCGGCTGCGCGGCGGTCGGCTCAAGGAGCTGCGCGAGAAGGAGATCCTGCGCCAGCGGGCGAGGATCGGCTTCGTCTTCCAGAGCTTCAACCTCTTCCCGCACCTGACGATCCTCGAGAACGTCACCGAGGCGCCGATCTCGCAGGGGCAGCCGCCCGCGGAGGCCCGCGAGCGGGCACGCGCCCTGCTCGAGCACGTCCGTCTCGCCGACAAGGCGGCGGCCTATCCGAGGCAGCTCTCCGGCGGCCAGCAGCAGCGCGTGGCCATCGCGCGTGCGCTCGCGCTCGACCCCGAGGTGATCCTCTTCGACGAGCCGACCTCGGCTCTCGATCCCGAGCTCGTCGGGGAGGTGCTGCAGGTCATCCGGTCGCTGGCCGAGAGCGGCCGCACCCTCATCGTCGTGACCCACGAGATCGGCTTCGCCCGCGAGGTCGCCGACCGGGTGGTGTTCGTCGACGACGGCCTCGTCGTCGAGCAGGGCAGCCCGAGCGAGGTCCTCGACCGCCCGCAGAATCCGCGGACCCGCGACTTCCTCGGCCGAGTCCTCGGCTGAGCCCCCGCACTCCTCCTCCTCTCCATCCGCACGACAGACACAGGAATCGAATCATGACCAGACCGCACATCACTCGTTGGACCAGAGTCGGGGCGCTTCTCGCTGCCGCCGCGCTGACGACGGGCCTCGCGGCCTGCTCCGGTGCCGCCGCCTCCGCCCCGGCCTCCCCGGGAGCCGCCTCCGGCACCACCACCGTCACCGTGGGTGCCCTCTCCAACGGAGCGGCGACCGAGACGGACATCGACGTGCCGGTCGTCGACGAGATCCGCGGCACGCTGCCGCAGGAGATCCTCGACCGCGGGACCCTGACGATCGGCGTCGGCGCTCTCCCCGCAGGCTTCCCTCCGCTCGCGTTCACCGGGACCGACACCGAGACCCTCACCGGCTCGGAGCCCGATCTCGGCCGCCTCGTCGCCGCCGTCCTCGGGCTGCAGCCCGAGGTGGAGAACTCCACCTGGGACAACCTCTTCGTGGGCATCGACACCGGAGGCAGCGACGTCGGCTTCTCGAACATCACCGTCACGGAGAAGCGCAAGGAGAAGTACGACTTCGCCTCCTACCGCGCCGACACCCTCGCGTTCCAGGTCCTCGCCTCGAACGACTGGGAGTTCGACGGCGACTACGAGAACCTCGACGGACTCACCGTCGCGGTCAGCAGCGGCACCAACCAGGAGAAGATCCTGCTCGAGTGGCAGGCCCGTCTGCAGTCCGAGGGCAGGTCCCTGGAGATCACGCGACTGCCCGATGCCAACTCCGTCACTCTCGCTCTCGGCTCCGGCCGGATCGACGCCTACTTCGGGCCCAACCCGACGACGGTCTACCAGAACCGGATCTCGGAGGACGGCGCCGACCCGACCCGCAACGCCGGCACGTTCTCCGGAGCGGGCGAATCGCTCGACGGGCTGATCGCGGCGACTGTGAAGAAGGACTCCGGACTCGCCGAGCCGATCGCCCAGGCCCTCGGCTACCTCATCGGGAACGGTCAGTACCAGGACTGGCTGTCGGCCTACGGCCTGCAGGACGAGGCCGTGGACGAGGCCCTGGTGAACCCGCCCGGGCTCCCGCTCGACAACAGCTGAGCCGCCCCCGCCTCGGGCGCCCCGATCGACCAGCGGGGCGCCCTCCGCCCGCTTCCCCGAGGACTCCCATGCACCTGTTCGACTCGCTCACGCGCGAACGACTCGACCGCCCGACGAGCCGTAAGTGGAGCCTCCGCCCCGGCACCATCGGAGCCTGGGTCGCCGAGATGGACTTCGGTACGGCGCCGGCCGTTCGGAGGGCACTGCACGACGCCGTGGCCGGCGACGTGCTGGGCTATCTGTCCCCCTCGACTGCGGGCGAGCTGGGCGAGGCCGCCGCGGAGTACCTCGCTGAGCAGTACGCGTGGACGGTCGACCCCGCCCGCGTGCACTCCGTCTCGGATGTCATGGCCGCGCTCGGAGTGGCCGTCACCGAGTTCTCCCGCCCCGGCTCACCGGTGATCGTGCCTACCCCCGCTTACATGCCGTTCCTCACCTACCTGTCGGCCATCGGACGCGAGGTGATCGAGGTCCCGGGAACGATCGTCGACCGCCGCTGGGAGCACGACCTCGACGGGATCGATGCGGCCTTCGCGCAGGGAGCGGGCACCGTGGTGCTCTGCAATCCGCACAACCCGACGGGCTCGGTCCTGCCACGGTCCGAGCTCGAAGGTCTCGCCGCTGTCGTCGAGCGCCACGGCGGGCGGGTCTTCGCCGACGAGATCCACGCGCCGCTGCGGTTCGACGGCGTCCCCCACATCCCTTACGCCTCGGTCTCGGAGGAGGCCGCCCGGCATTCCGTCACCGGAACGAGCGCCTCGAAGGCGTGGAACATCCCCGGCCTGAAGGCCGCGCAGCTGATCACCACGAATGACGCAGACGAGGACGTCTACTCGCGCTTCGGGTTCGCGGTGCAGCACGGTGCTTCGAATCTCGGCGTGATCGCCTCGACGGCCGCCTACCGGGAGGGCGGAGCGTGGCTCGACGAGGTCGTCGACTACCTCGACGGCAACCGGCGCCTCATCGCCGACTTCCTCGCCTCCGAGCTGCCCCGGATCGGGCACCGCACCCCGGAGGCGACGTATCTCGCCTGGTTCGACCTGGGTGCTCTCGGCCTCGCCGATCCCGCGCAGCACCTGCAGCGCGAGGCGGGAGTGACGCTCACCTCCGGACGCCTGTGCGGCGCCGGATACGCCGACCACGTGCGTCTCGTCTTCGCCATGCCGCGTCCCCTCCTCCTCGAGACGCTCGAAGCCGTGCGGGCCGCCGTGTGAACGGCGGAGCGCCTTCGCGGGGACTCGACGAGGTAGGACGGCGGAGCACCGAGGCGGGCGGCATCGCACGACAGTGGCGAGGAGCCGTCCTTCAGCGCCTCCGCTCCCTCTGCACCCCCGATGAGGCCGGGCCGCCGGCGGTGGACCGGGCAGCCTCGCGTGTCGAGGCTGTGCAGCTCGCCCACGAGATCGAGCACGGGTTCTTCCGCCCGGTGCCCGGCCGGGCGCAGGATCCGGAGTGAGACGGGGCGGACCCCCCCTACGTCCCGAAGAGGTTGGCGCGGGTCCCGCCGGGAGCGAGCTCGTCGCGGAGGATCCCGCGGCGGCGCAGGACGGGGACGAGGTCGTCGAGCATCCGGTGCAGGGTGACCGGGTGCAGGTCCCCGGAGAGGAGGAGCCCGTCGCTGCCGCCGTCGTCGCCGAGCTCCTCGACGAAGTCGGCGAACTCCTCCGCGGTGCCGACGAAGCCGGCGCGCTCGGCGACGCGGCCCTTGCGCGCCTTCCTGGTGAGCAGCTCCCGCAGCGGAGCGTCCTCCGTGCCGCCGTACAGGCCGGCGATGGTGCCGTGCGAGACGTGCTCGCCGAACACCGACCGCGGGACGGGGAGGTCCAGGTCCAGCCCGGTGAGGTCGGTCTCCAGGTCGCTCGACCAGCCGAGCGCGATCCGCCGCAGCGCGTCCTCGTCGGGGTGGCGCGACGCCTCGACGACGCGCGCGGCCTCCTCCGGGCTCGACACGATCTCGGGCTTCACGACGAAGAGCACGCGCAGGTCGTCCGCCGTCCGCCCGTGCTGCTCGGCCGCGGCGAGCACGCGCGCCCGGTAGTCGCGCACCGCCCGGGCCTCCAGAGGGGCGAGCGCGAGCTGCACGTCCGACTGCGTGCCGGCGAAGGCCAGGCCGCGCGGAGACCCGCCGGGGGAGACGACGATCGGGTCGCCGTTCGCGAAGGGGACGGCGTTCAGGGGTCCGTCCACGTGGAAGTGCTCCCCGCGGTGCCGGAACGCGTCGATCCGGGTGCCGTCGGCGTAGCGGCCCGACCCGGGGTCGGCGATCAGCGCGCCCTCGCCCCAGCTGTGCCAGAGCCGGCGGACGACCGCCATCCACTCGTCCGCCCGGTCGTAGGCCGCGTCGTGCGACAGCGGCTCCAGGCCCACGTGGCGGGCGCTGCCGACGTCGGTGACCAGGTTGATCCCGAAGCGGTCGGAGCTGAGGTGCTGCAGCGTCGCCGCCTGCCGGGCGGCGAGGTACGGGGGCGTGATGCCGGCGTTGATCGTCGGCGCCAGCCCGATCCGCTCGGTCGCCGCGAACAGGTACGGCGCCAGGAGGAGCGGATCGTGCTTCGGCCCGCCGTACGCTCCCCGCACCCGCAGGTCGAGCGTCTCCGGGGAGCCGAGCGAGACGGCGTCCTCCATCACGATCAGCTCGAAGCCGGCCTGCTCCAGCTCGCGGGCCGACTGCTGGTAGAGGCCGGGCTTCGTCCAGTCGTGGTTCCACTCCCGGTAGGGGTGCCCCCATCCCTGCGGTCCGAAGCCCCGGGAGAAGAACCAGCCGAAGTGCTGACGGCGCGCCACGCTCACACCTCCGCGAGCGCGGGGAGGGCGCGTGCGCGCACCGCGGCGAGCCCGCGTTCGAGGTCGCGGAGGAGGTCGTCGACGTCCTCGATCCCGATCGACAGCCGGAGGAGCCCGGGGTGGATCCCGGCGGCGGCGCGCTCGGCGGGGGTGCGTCCGGCGTGGGTGGTCGACGCGGGATGCAGCACCAGCGAGCGCACGTCGCCGAGGTGGGTCATGTGGCTGAACAGCTCGACGGCGTCGATGAAGGCGGCCGCGCCCGCCTCCCCTCCGGCCACGGTGAAGGAGAAGACGGAGCCCTGCCCGCGGGGGAGCAGGCGCTGCGCGAGGGCGAACGACGGGCTCGACTCCAGGCCGGAGTAGTCGACCGACACGACCTCGGGCCGCTCCTCGAGGAAGCGGGCGACGGCGAGGGCGTTCGCCGAGTGCCGCTCGACCCGGAGCGACAGCGTCTCGACGCCCTGCCGCAGCAGGAAGGAGTTCAGCGGTGACGGCGTCGGTCCGAGGCGGGAGACCACGATGTCCCGCGTGTACGAGACGAAGGCGCGCCGGCCGTGCTGCTCGGTCCAGCTGCGGCCGCCGAAGGACCGCTCCTCCTGGTTGAGGTGCGGGAAGAGCGCGGGGCGCGCCGCCCAGTCGAACGTGCCGGCGTCGACGATCACGCCGCCGAGGGCGGAGCCGTGCCCGGCGAGGAACTTGCTGGTCGAGTGCACGACCACGTCGGCCCCGTGCTCGATCGGGCGGAGGAGGTACGGGGTCGCGAGCGTGTTGTCGACCACGAACGGGAGCCCGTGCCGGTGCGCGATCGCGGCCAGCGCCGGGAGGTTCAGCAGATCGTTCTTCGGGTTGGGGATCGGCTCGCCGAAGAGGACCCGGGTGTCGGGCCCGATCCGCCGCTCCCACTCGCCGAGGTCCGACGCGTCGTCGACGAAGTCCACGCCGATCCCGAGCCGACCGAAGTTCTGCACGAGCAGCCCCCGGTTGCCCTCGTACAAGCGGCGCGACGAGAGCACCCGGTCGCCGGCCTGCAGGATCCCCAGGAGAGCGGAGGCGGTGGCCGCCTGGCCGCTCGCCACCAGGATCGCCTCGGCGCCGCCCTCGAGATCGGCGAGCCGACGCTCGACCTCCTCGGTGGTCGGGTTCCCGTTGCGGGTGTAGAGGTAGCCCTCGTCCTCGCCGGCGAACCGCTCGCGGGCGTGCTCGAAGCTGTCGAACACGAAGCCGGCGCTGAGGTGCACGGGCGTGACGCGCGCTCCGTGGGCGCCGTCGGGCGCGGCACCGGCGTGCACCTGGCGCGTGGTGAAGCCGGCCGCCGCGGAGGCGCGGTCTTCGGGCGCCGGGGTCGAGGTCGCGGCGCTCGCCGCAGTGGTCGCTGTGGTCGCCGCAGCGGTGGTCGCGGTGGTCGCCGGTGCAGTGATCGTCACGGTGTGCTCCTGTCCAGACGCCCTGAAGGCGGATGCCGGGAGCCTGTCAGGCCGAGGGGAGTGCGCGCCGGATCGTGACGGAGTGTGACTGCGAGGGGTGCTGTCGCGGGTTGTGGACGTCGACCGCTCGGAGTCCGCGGGTCGTGCCTCAGCTGTGCGTCGTGTTCGCCCGGATCTCCTCGACGGACAGCTCCGGCGCACCGCCCGCCGCAGCCGCCGGGTCCATCCAGACGAAGTCCCAGTGGTGGCCGTCGAGGTCGTCGAAGCTCTTGGAGTACATGAATCCGTGGTCCTGCTCGCCGGCCGGGGTCGCCCCCGCGGCGAGGGCCCTGCCGTGGAGGGTGTCGACCTCCTCCCTGCTGTCGGCGCTGAGGGCGAGCTGCACCTCGGTCGAGGTGGTGGCGTCGATGATCGGCTTGCTGGTGAACTCGGCGAAGAACTCCCGCGTGAGCAGCATCGCCGTGATCGTGTCGCTGATCACCACGCTGACGGCGTTCTCGTCGCTGAAGCCCTCGTTGATCGAGTAGCCGAGCGACTCGTAGAAGGCCCTCGCCCGGGCGAGATCGGCGACGGCCAGGTTGACGAAGAGCATGGTGGGCATCGGTGCACCGTTCCTGTCGGGACGCCGGTGGCGCGCCGCCGCCGGTCGTGACTGCATGATGATGACCGGCCGGCGGCGGTGTCAAGGAAGCGCTGCCGAGACGGCGGTGGATGCCCGGTGCGGGGCGACCGGAGGAGGATGCGGCGCACGGATGCCGCGGATCTGCTGGACTGGCCTCGAGCACCGCAGCACGAGCAGGAGGGAGCGGAGATGATCCGGACCCTCGTTCCCACCGTCCTCGCGGCCGCACTCCTCGCGGCCGTCTGGAGCGCGATCGGACCCTCGCATCCGGTCTTCGCCGCGGTCGCGCAGATGGTCCTCACCAGCTGGGCGGCCCTGACCTTCGGTGCGCGCACGCGTCCGCTCGAGCAGTCCTGGTTCGACGTGGGTCGCCGCGAGCCGGCGCTGCTGCGCGCGCTCGGTGTCGGCGTCTTCGGCCGGCTGCTCGACATCGTCGGGTGGAACCGCCTCGTCACCCGGGAGCGCGGCTTCGACGGCACGCGCGCGGGGCTGGCCGCACTCGATCAGCACACCCGCCGCTCCGAGGCGGTGCACCTCGCGTGCACGGCCGTCGGAGTCGCGCTCGCCCTCGCCGCGACGGTCACGGGTGCGACGGGCGGCGCGGCCTGGCTGCTCGGGTCGACGATCGCCGTCCAGCTCTACCCCGCGCTGCTGCAGCGGCTGGTGCGGGCGCGCATCCAGCGGGCGGGGCGGGCGGCGCGCGGTGCGCTTCACGTCGCGGACTCGGGAGACAGCGCCCCCGGCGGCGGACCGACCACGGCTCTGGAAGGGCAGTGATCACGGGGTCACCGACGCGCCGCGATCGTCACCGGGATCGGCCAGGGGATGGCGGCGCGCAAGGACATCGCGAGCCACGTCGGGCGGATCGCGCCGGTCGTCCTCCGCCGCCGTCAGCAGGAGAGCGAGGGCCGTGTCGGCGGGGACCCGCTGCGCTGCGCTGATGAAGCCGACGGCCTGCAGCACGGCGATCGTCCCCGGCGTGAGCGGGGCGCGGGACGCCGCCCAGCGACGGACCTCGGCGTCGTCCGTGTCCCCGGTCAGAGCGTCGGCCAGGGGGCGTGGAGGGAGGGCATGGGCGGGCCGGTCAGTGTCCGAAGCCGTGCTCGTGCTCGAGCTCGACGTCGAAGGTGATGTCGTCCTCGCTCGGCTGCACGGGGAACACTCCCGTGAGCGTCCTGGTGCGTTCGCGGATGCGGGCGACCTCGGCCGTGTTGTCCGGCTCCGGGAGATCGGAGGGAGTGGTCTCGGCGACCAGGGCGGCGCCGGCGTTGAGCAGGAACACCGCCTGCACGGTGCCGCCGTCGCCGCCGATGCCGGTGTACTCCACACGGTCCGCCGTGCTGCTCGCGGCGAGGGCGACGCCGTACTCGACCAGAGCGTCCGCCGCGTCGTCTCCGACCAGCATCGTCTTGTTCGCGAAGAGGAGATGCTTCATGCCTCCAGCGTGCGCAGCGCCGGCGCCGACGGGGGAGAGACTTGACAGCTCCTGAGGCGGTCGACAGACGCGACCGCGGCACCCGGTGACGCCCGGTCGCGCCCGATCGTCCTCGGCGTCGCCGAGACGGCACCCGTGGCGTCGGCCGTCCTCTGAGCAGGTCCGCGTCACAGGGACGTGGATCGACGGACCCGTGCTGATGTCGGCCGCCGAGACACCCGGCCGAGAGCAGGGCGACGTGACAGGCGGTGTCAGCGGGACATGCGCCGACGCCCGCGCCGCTTCTCCCCTCTGAGGATCAGGGCGGCGAGGAACGCGGCGAGGACTGCGCCGATGGTGTTCATGAACCAGTCGTTCGTGTCGCAGGAGCGGCCGATCGCCGGAACGCCCGCCTGGACCAGCTCGATCAGGGCGGACAGGCCGGAGACGGCGGCGGCGACGAGCAGGGGCCGGCCGACCGCGACCGCGAGCAGCAGGGCCCCGGGAAGCAGGAGCGCGATGTTCGCGAGGGTGTCGATGCCGTCGAACGGCACCGAGAACTGCACGGTGCAGAAGACCCGCGGCGTCCCGTCGGGCGGATACACGGTCAGCGCGATCCCCACGACGAAGGCGAGCGCGGCGAGGACGAGAAGAGACCTTTCCGCGCCGCGCCGGTGCAGCAGCCAGGCGATCGCCGTGACCACCGCGACCGCGATCCAGAAGGCGATCGGGACGAGCGCGGCGTGGTCGACGAGGAACGTGCTGATCACGGTGCTCCGCTTCGAGGTGTCGGGTTGCGGGATCGGAAGAGGCCTTCCATTGACGGACGGCCGCTCACTCCAGGTCGGCCTGTGCCGTCGGCCGGCAGGCCTTCGGCGCGAGTCAGCTCCGGAGGGGAGAGCCTGCTGCGTCGAAGCGGTAGCCGCCGAAGGCGCCGCTGAGCAGCGGGCGCGCCGTCGCGATCGCGGCCTGGACCCGGGGGAGGGCGAGGGAGGCCCGATGCGCCTCGGCGCTCTCCCACAGCTCGACGACGAAGACGGTGTCGGGCTGCTCGTCGTCGACCCCGACCTCGTAGAGCAGGCAGCCGGCGTCGACGAGGTCGTCGTTGTGCTCGGTGAGGACGGCGACGAGCTCGTCGCGTCTGCCGGGGACGGCCCCGAGGGTGCCGACGTTCACGAAGGTCATGCCGCGAGGGTACCGCCGAGGACACCGGCGGCGGGTGGCCGTCTCGCCGGTCGGAGTGCGGTCGGGACGTCACGCTGGACGGAGTCGCCGTGCTCCCGCCTGCGAACCGCAGACCGGTCGCGCTCGGCCCGACGCCACGCCCGCTCGGGAGGATCGCGTCGCGAGAGAGAGGATCCCCGGTGGTCTCCGCGATCCCCGTCGGGTCCCACCGGCCAGGCATGGGCGTGCTCGGACCGACGGAGTGCGCCCGATCAGCCGGCGGGCCTGCTGAACAGATTGACGACGTTCCCGTCCGGGTCGCGGACGAGGGTGGAGCGGTTGCCCCACGGCATGGTGCTCGGCGGGAGCACCACGTCCTCGCTCCGGGGTGCGAGCTCGGCGAAGGCGCGGTCGACGTCGGCCACCTCGAACTCGAGCAGGACGGAGCGGTTCGACGCGGGGACGACGGCGCCGTCGAGCATCGCGACCGTCGAGGTGCGGGCGATCGCGAGGGTCGCACCCGCTCCCGTGAACTGCGCGAAGACCGGCGCCGGGCGCTCGGCCGGTCGGCCGACGACCTGCTCGTAGAAGGCGACGAGGCCGTCGAGGTCGTCGGTGACGATGCGGATGGAGGTGAACGACATGGGGCTCCTTCAGGGCCGGGATGAGGTGATGGCACCAGGCTCGCCGGTCGTCGCGACACCGTCCTGTCGGTGTTTCCGAAGATCGTCCGGGACTCCGCGAGGTCCGCGGCGGCCGTCCCCGGAGCGGGTCAGTCGTCGACGACGGACCGCAGCCGTCCGTACTGGAGCGCGAGGTCCTCGGCTCGCAGGGTGCGCTGCGGAGGCCGCTCGTCGGTCACCTCGACCGACAGCATCCGGTCGCCGCGGAACGCCCTGACCCCCTCCCGCAGCCGGCACCACGCGATCAGGTACCAGTGCTCCTCCTTCCCGATCGAGCCAAGCGGTTCGACGTCGCGGACCGACTCCGCGCCGCTGCTGTCGCGGTAGCGCAGCCGGACGACACGATCCGCTCGGAGGGCCGTCGCGAACTCCGCCGGGACGACCGCCTCCTCCTCGCTCTCGAGGAAGTGCACCCGGGATGCGACCGCGCCGGCGCGGGCGGCCACGTCGTCCGGCAGGACCGCGAGCGTCTTCCGGGCGGCGGTCCGGGCCGCCTGCCGGAACGGACTGCGCTGCAGCGCGCTGAGGCCGATCAGCACGGCGACGGCCTCCTCCACCGTGAATCCGGCCGGCCCGAGGGTCGCGGACGCGTCGATGACGTAGCCGCCCGTGCGGCCGGGCTCCGCCCAGATCGGCAGACCCGCCTGCTGCAGCGCTGACAGGTCCCGCTCGATGGTCCGCACCGACACCTCGAACCGCTCGGCGAGACGGCGCGCGCTCCGCGGCCGGGGCGAGACCGCCCGCAGCTCCTCGACGAGCCCGTACAGACGATCGGTGCGGTTCACCCGACCATCATCCGCCCGGGCCTTCGGGGTGGCGTCCGTCGCCGGACTCACTGCGGAGAGATCTCCGCGGCAGCGGCCGCCGCGGGGCGCCTGCGGGAGGAGCCGTCCTGACGGTGGGCCGCCCCTGGGAGTCGCCCGTCTACTCCGCGAGCGCGCGCAGGTGCACCGCCGCCCAGGAGCGGAACGGCGTCCACGTCTCGGAGATCTCGTCGATCGACCGGTCGTCGCCGTAGCGCTTCGCGACTTCGTCGCTCAGCCTGCCCTCGTTGCGCGGCAGGACGTCGGGGAAGTTCGCGCCGCGGATCACGACGAGCTCGGCCGAGAACGGCCCCATCCCCAGGATGCTCTGCACCTGGACGAAGGCCTCGGCCGGCTGGAGCGAGCGCAGGTGGGAGCCGGAGAGCTGTCCGTCGAGGGCGGCCTCGGCGATCGCCTGCAGGTACTCCGCCTTGCGGTCGGGCAGGTCGAGGGACGCCGCACGCAGGACGGCCGGGGACGGGAAGGCTCCGTCATCACCGAGCTGCTGCGCGAGACGCGTCCTGACCGCCGCCGCCTGCCGGATCTGCAGCCGACGCGACAGGACCGTCCAGACCGCCGCCTCGTAGGGCGAGAAGAAGCCGCACGGCCGGAACCCGGGGAGCCGAGCCTGCGCGTCCGCGATGACCTCGTCGCGCGCCGCGACGTCGGGCCAGCTGCGCCCGTCGATGTCGATGGACAGCAGCCGACGGACCTGCTCGGTCGCGGCGTCCAGGTCGCCCGGGCCCTCGGCCACGATGCGGGCGGACGGCCCGTCCTGGGTGACCGCGACGTCCACTCGCTGCCAGTCGGCATCGCAGAGGAGGGCGGAGCGGATGCCCGCGGCCTGCGGCTGCGACGCGAGCCGGTTCGGGGTGAAGCCCTTCCAGAACCGCTGGGTGGTGGCCAACGACCAGGGCCCGAGGATCTCGTGAACGGTCTCGAGTCGAGTCACGGTCGGGCCTCGGGGCGCTGAGCGGCGGCAGGACCGTCGGTCCCGGAGGGGGTGGACGAGCCGTCGGGCGGTTCATCGGCGTGTGCCGCATCGGTCGACCGTTCTCCGAAGAGGAAGGCCTCGCCGTCGGAGTAATGGCTGTTCACGCTCAAGTGCTCGGCGAAGCGCTCGTCCCCGAACGCCGCTGTCAGGTCGTCGGCCGAGCGCCACTGCACGTACTCGATGATCCGATCGCTCCGGAGGTCGCGGAAGAAGCTCGTCGAGACGAAGCCCTCGAGCGTTCTGATGTGACCGCGCGTCTCGCTCTCGTTGTACTCGGCCATCCATGCCTGCTTGCCCGCGACGGGCGCCAGTCGGATGATCTCGTGGGCCGCCGTCGGGGCAGCGCGCACCGGATCGACGGGAGTCGCGTCGTCCGGGCTCGCCGTCGCCGAGGTGGTGAACCGGTAGATCCCCTCGTCCACGCGCCACGACGATTCAGTGCGGCTCAGTTCCGCCGCGAAATCCTCGGCGTCGTGGCGGCTGCGCCAGAAGAGCAGCCCTAAGAGGAGATCGGTGCCGGGGGAGGAGGGCGGGCCGAGCACGCGGCACTGCGCCAGCCGGATCGCTCCGCCGTACCCCGTCCTCGGACGTGCGAGCGCTGCCGGCGAGGTGGCCGGATCGGACCGTTCCGACCCCGCGCCGCTCGGGTGCGCTTCTGCGCTGACCACGACGACGAAGGGGGACGCGTCACCGTCGACGGTGGTGCTTCGTGGGGACACTGACATGGGAGGACCTCCGGGCTTCGAGGACGCCGGAGGTTTTCAGCCCCGGATCGACACCGCCGGTGAGACGGGTCGACCACTCCGATGAGAATCGGTCAGGCGATGACGGTACACCACTTCCCTCCCGCCGTCCCGATCCCGGACGCCCGATTCGCATCCCTCGGGTGAAGCGGTCGGTCCCGCTCGGCGGTGACGGGGACAGCCGCCCGACCGGCGACCGCGGCTCAGTACTGCGCCGGCTCGTGCACCTCGACGGAGCCGTAAAGGGGGGCGCGTCGGGCGTACCGCACGGCGTCGTCCCGGGTCGGGCAGTCGAGCAGGTAGTAGCCGACGAGGGCGGACCGCTCCTCCGCTCGGGAAGGGGCCGGAGCGCCGCTTTCTCTGCCCGCCACGGTCAGATCCGTCTCGACGGAGACGTCCCCGGAGGCGTCGGCGAAGCGTCCGGAGTCGACGAGGACGCCGTCCGCCTTCAGCGACGCGTCGTAGTCCGCCCAGGCCGCGTAGTCCTCGGGCGCATCGCCCCCGGCGTAGCTGCCGTCCGACCGCATCACGAGCATGATCTTCATCGCGCCTCCTGGTTCATCCGACCACCGTTCCCCCGGCGGCCGCCTCCGCGGTCGGATCGCCCCCGGGAACCGGCACGCCGAGCCTCCGACCATTCTGGGTCGAGGCGACCGTGCAGGGAAGGGATCGCTACGGAGCGGGATCGTCCGCGTCGAGGGCCTGCTGGAGGAGCCGGAGCGCCTTCGGCCCGACTCCGTGGAGGGTTGCGAGACGGTCGAGGCCCACCCGCCTCACGTCGTCCACATCGTGCACGCCCGCGTCCTCGAGCGCACGGGTGGCCGGGGCGCCGACAACGGGAAGCGGTCGCGGATCCATACGTCCGACACTACGAACCGGACGACCGTGCCGACAGCCGATCATTCGGCGACTTCTGGCGGCGGGTGATTCCGGCGGCTGCCGTCACGACAGCAGCGGCGGCGAAGGCGACCATCGTGCCCAGCCCGTCGAGCAGCGCTCCGAGCCCCACTGCGCCCACGGCCTGTCCGGCGATCAGCACCACGAAGAGCAGGGCCGTGCCGGTCGCCGCGCGGTCCGAGTCGAGAGCGGCGGTCCAGGCGATGAGCGACCCGGTGGCGGCGGTGCATCCCCATCCGAAGAGCAGGCAGGCCGCGAGGGCGGACGGCGTGCCGGCGGCGAGCGCCAGGCCCAGGGTTCCCGCGGCGGCGGTCGCGGTGGTGATGGTCCACGCGGTGCGAGGCGACAGGGTACTGGTCCAGCGGGCGGTGGCGATCGTGACGGCGGAGCGCGAGCCGCTGAGTCGAGCGAGACCTGTCGTCCGCCCGGCCCGTGCTCGTGGTGCCGGAAGGCCGTCGACCGTTCCGCCGATCGGAGGTCGGCACGACGCTCCGGAGGGACTCGAGAACGAGGGACGGAGAAGACCACTGTCTCGATAGCCTCTGGATCGAGACGCCCGGTCTCACGCCCTCCTCCTGCCACCGAGGCAGGGCCCTGCAGCCCCGAGAGGACCGCTATGAGCTTCCCGCCTGTCGACTACGCCACGTACCAGGCCCTGCGTGACGAGGAGATCAGCCATCCCGATGTGGAGGGAGGAGGCTGGAAGCTCGGGCACGCGACGTCCTGGGCGAGGTGGGGCGAGCGCGGTGATCTGGCCGGCCCCGTCACGGCGAGCAGTCCCGAGGAGTTCGTCGAGCTGCAGCCCATGACGACATCCGTCGTGCTGTTCGCGATCAACTGGGGCGGGAAGAACCCTCCCTCCGACCCGACGTTCTGGCAGACCTTCCATTCGCCTGGTCATCGGGGCGACGGCGCACTCCGGAACAGTGTGCGCGCCGCCTACGACGAGGTCCTCGACTCGAGTGCGCCTGTCGCCTACATGTCGGACGTCTTCAAACTGGTTCCGACCCGTGACGCGGGGGCTCTTCGGACGACTCTGCGCGACGAGCAGCAGGCGGGCAGGGACCACGTCGAACGCTGCGCCGAGCTGCTGACCTGGGAGCTGATCACCTGTCGCGAAGGAGCCGACGGCCGGACGCCGGTGGTGGTCGGCATGGGCGACGCCGCGTTCGAATGGCTGTCGGGCACAGGACCGGACACCCGGATCGCCGAAGCACTGGAGAAGGCTCTCGGACCCGACGCCCGGTCGTTCGTGAGGAGGATGCCCCACTACACGTTCGGATCGGCCACCAATCACGAGAGGACGACAGCGCTGACCCGCATCCTTCGGGAGGTTCTCGACGACCTCTGAATCCGCGGCTGATGCTCTCGCTGGTCGCGACTGCTGCCGGACTCCGGGGTCCCGACACCCTCCTGCGGTCCGCGGCCGACGCCTCGTGGTCGTGGTCCCGGGTGGAGGGAGAGGGCGCCCGGGGGAGGTCGTACGCTCAGGCCGCGGGAGCCGGACGCGGAGGCGCCGTGCTGCCACGTTCGACGATCTCAGGGCCGAGGAGGCGCACGACGTACGCCTCCTCGGTGTCGGTCGCGCCTTCGATCCGGCGGACGAGCTGACGCACCGCCATGCTCCCTAGCCGGTCGGGTGCGCTCTCCACGAAGGAGTAGGGGAGCGAGAAGGTGCGCGCGAACTCCTCCGAGAACCGGCCGAGCACGGAGACGTCCTCCGGGCTCCTCGTGCTCCGCGCTCCCAGAACGCTCGGAAGTGCCGCTGCGGCCGCCTCGTTGTTGACGAGCAGGCCCGTCGCCCGAGGGTGCGCGTCGAGCAGGTCTCCGAGCGCCCGGCCGACGTCCGGCTGGGTGGAGGGCGCGAACGACGTGTGCAGTCGGATGCCGTGGGCGTCGGCGGCCTCGAGAGCGGCGTCCTGCAGGCGCCAGACGTAGGCGCCGCCGCGATCGACGACGTGCTGGGGCGGGGACACGAGCACGAGCTCCCGATGCCCGAGGGCGTGGAAGTGCTCGATCATCGCGCGACCGGTCTCCTCGAAGTCGAGGTCGAAGACGTCGACGCCGGAGCAGTCCCTCGGCAGGCCGACGAGGGCGCCCGGCTGCCGGGCGTTGCGCAGGATGTCCAGCCGCGGATCGTCCACGGCGACGTTGAGCAGGACGATCCCGTCGACCATGCGGGAGTCGCTGATGCGTCGCAGGGCGCTCGTGCCGTCGGCGTCGGTGACCAGCAGGATGTCGTATCCGAGCTCGCGGGCCATGTTCGAGACGCCGAGGGTGTACTGCAGCATCGCGGGGGCGAACTCGTCCTCGAGGAACTGCGCCAGCAGGCCGATGACCCGGGTCTGCGAGGTCGCCAGCGATCGCGCGCCCGCGTTGGGCGTGAACTCCAGGCGACGAGCCGCAGCGAGCACTCGTCGGCGCACTTCGGCCGAGATCGGGCGGTTGCCCGAGAACGCGTAGGACGCGGTGCTGCGGGAGACGCCCGCTTCGCGGGCGACGTCTGCGATGGTGGCCACTGTCGTTCTCCTCGGAGGCTGTCGGAGGGCGAGGACCGGTCGGACTGCTGCCGGCTCTCCGCTCAGGTGCAGGAGAGCACGCGGCGGTCGCACCTCATGCTCCTGCATCCAGGGGCCGCTGCCGGTCCGGGTGGGGGGCGCCCCAGCTGCGCCCAGCCTGCCGTGGCATGCCCCGCACACGCTCGAGGCGCCCCGTACGGATACGGGGCGCCTCGAGGTCCGGGTCAGTTCAGGGTGAACTGGACGGTGGTGGTGTTCCCGGCGACGTCGTGGACGACCATGGTGTTGGCACCCTTGACCGCGCCGAAGACGCCCGGCTTGATGAAGTTCACGTCGGACCACGCGTTGTCGGTGAGATCCTTCACGCGACCGTTGATGACCGCCCTGTCGATCCTGCCCGCGTCGTACAGCTTGAAGCTCACCTGGTCGTAGACGCCCTTCTCACCGGTGGTGAAGGAGGGCTCGGTCTTGACCGTGGCCGTCGGCGCCGTGCTGTCCAGCGTCACCGCGAAGGTCTTCGTGGGCGCGATGTTGCCCGCGAGATCCTCCGCGTTGTACTTGACGGTGTAGTTCCCGTCGGGCAGCTGCACCGTGGCCGAGTGCGATCCGGTCCTCGCTCCACCGGCGACCGGGGACTGCGTGCTCGTGACGAGCTTGCCGTCCTTGTAGATGTTGGCCACGATGCGCTTCAGTCCGCGGTCGTCCGTCGCGTCGACCTGGACGGCCAGTGCGGAGAAGGGGCCCGCCGTGGTGGGCGACACCAGCGTGACCGCCGGCTTGGTCGTGTCGGCGACGGCGACCGGCGTGAGCGTCCAGAACCGGTCGGCGGTCTGGGCGTCGGTCGCGGTGCTGGTGGTGGCGCCGTCGGTTCCGAGCACGATGGTCCCGTTCCGGTTGTTCCCCGAGGAGTCCTGGAGCGCGGCTCCGGACGCCTCGTCGAACGCGTACTGCGCGACGGTGCCCGCCGCCGCCCGGCCGCCGGCCAGAGCGGCCACGTCGGCCGCGGACAGCGCCCGGTCGTAGACGGCGAAGTCGTCGATCGCGCCGTCGTAGGCCGGGTCCCCGTACTGCGACTTGCCCAGGTAGTTCCGGTTGGTGTTCCCGAGAGCCGACGGCTTCACCGTCATGTTCGGGTTCGTGGCGACGACCGTGCCGTTGAGGTACATCGTGCCCTGCGTGCCCGAGACGGTGACGACCACGTTCGACCACTGGTTGAGCGGGAAGTTCTGACCGCCGTAGGTCAGTCGCTGCTCGCCCCCGGCGCCGGTGTTCGTGATGGCGAACCGCGGTCCGGCGCCCCCGGCGTTGAGGGTGAGGAACATGTTGACGTTCTGGCCCGTGCCGAAGTCGAAGACGCGGGAGTAGTTCGTCAGCGACGCCGGCTTGATCCAGGTCGAGACCGACCAGTCGCCGGTGAGTCCGCTGACGATTCCGCTGGGGAGCGACCCGTACGACGCCGTCTTGCAGAAGTCCAGTGCCGTGCCGAACCTGCCCGGCTGGCGGGCTCCGCTGACCTGGCAGTTGGAGGTCGGTGCGCCGTCGGACCACTGGATGACCGCAGCGCCCGCGTCCTTGCTCAGGTTGAGGACCCCGAGCGTCTTGCCCGTCGCGTAGTTCGCGAGGCGGACCTTCCCCTTCCCGTCGGGGATGAGCTGCCAGAGCTGCTCGTCTCCGCCGTTCGCGTCGGCGATCACCGCGGCTGCTCCGTTGGACGTCGCGGCGCCGGCGATGGTCAGGGCGCGATCGCTGGGCGTGTGGATGACGCGGTAGAGGCCCTGGCCCGCTGCCGTGATCCTCCACGCTTGTCCGGTCGAGGTCGCGGAGTCGGCCTGGACGACCGGCGTCCCGTTCGCGGTCGCGCCGCCCTGCGTGGCGAGCTGCAGACCGGAGTTCGCGTTGTCCACGGTGTAGTCGCCCGCCAGGCTGGTCGGGCTCTTCTCCGGGGTGACGATCACCTGGTAGCCGTAGGTCGGGTTCATCACGATGGGCACCGTGATCGATCCGTCGCTGGCGACCTCGTAGGTCGTGTTCGAGATGGTGACCGGGCCGTCGGTCTTCACCGTGCGGCCGTAGGAGGCGGTGAAGTCCACCTGGACGTCGACCTTCGAGCCGAGCGACAGCTCGTCGAGCCCGTTGACCTTGATGGACGTGGCTCCGGTGTTGCCGCCGGCGATGACGCGCACTTCGTCGCCCTCGTCGCTGACGGAGGCGGCGCCGTCGAGCGGGCTCTCGTTCGACGGCGGCGTGGTGGTCACCATCTGGCCGCTCATCTGGGCGTACCAGGTGTAGAGCCAGTACGCGCCGTTGGGGTCGCCGTTCCGTCCGGTGAGGAGGTCGCCCAGGGCGCCCGACTGGTTCCAGAACGGGAGCTCGGCGCGGGTGATCCCGTAGCGCTCGAGCTTCGCGATGTAGCCGACCAGCGGGCCGGACAGGCCGACCTCGGCGGGTGCCGCGTACTCGGTGATGTCGATGGGCGGCTCGGGGAGGTCGAGGTCGTCGAGGATGGCCCGGACCTTCTCGACGTCGCCCTTGATCTTCGAGGAGCGGATCAGCTCGTGCCACTCGAGGACGTCCGGGAGGGTGTCGGTCGCCTTCGCGTGCTCGTAGAACGCGCGCATGTTCGTGATGTTGTCGGAGTAGGCGGGGCCCTGGATCGGCATCTCGGGGTCGAGGGTGCGGATCAGACGGTAGGTCTCGGTCCAGAGATCGAAGAAGGAGCCGTTCGACGCCTGCCAGGTGATATCGGGCTCGTTCCAGATGGCATAGGCGACGATGTTCGTCTTGCCGGACGCCTGGGTGTCCTGGACCATCTTCTCGACGGCCGGGAGCCAGGAGGCCTTGTCGTATCGATAGGGCCAGCCGGGCAGGTAGTCCACCAGGCGGACGACGACGCCCGCACCGGCCGACTTCGCGGTGTCTGCGACCGACAGGGCGTCACCGGTCGGCTGCTGGGTGCCCCCCTCGGGCTTCTGCACGAAGGTGTGCGGCTTGATGGGGAGGATCTTGTCGAGGGACGGGACGCCGGCGCTCGCCAGTCCGTACAGGGACCCGCTGGCCATGTGAGTGACGGGACGGAAGGGCTGGTCGGCCTCCACGACGAGCGTGGCTGCGGCTCCGGGTGCCGCTTCCGCGGGAGCGCCCACGGCGAGGACGCTCCCCGCTGCGACGACCGCCGCTGAGACGACTGCTGCGAGGACACGACGCCCGCGGATCCTACGGCGCTGTCGCCGGTCGGCATCCGTGGGAGGCGTCTCGCGTAGAGCGATGGATCTGTTCATCTGCTGTATCTCCATTGATCGAGCGATTGGTCGAACCTGTCCGCCCAGTGCTGCATAGATCATCGAACCGGTTCGATGTGGATTAAAGCATCAACTGGCCGAGGCCTCAATACCTCTGAGCTCTTCGAGCCTTTCGCGCCTGATGCGACATGATGCGTTCGTATCTTTCCGACACCTCTGCACCAGAAGTTGCGAAAGCTTATGAGGACCGTCGAGTGACGCAGGAAAGAGCTGTCGACGGCGTCTCGTCCTGGGCGCGTCTTAAGGGGAGGACCGTGCGGGAGCGGATCCTGGCTGGGCCGCATCGTCCAAGGTCTCGGCCCGGACCGTTCACCGGGGCGGGGTCGAGGGAGAAGCCCCTCCGCCGCGACGAGCGGCAGAGCAGCGACCCTCAAGCGGTTCGGACCTCTACCGTTGCACCCGTGCCTCTCCTTCTCGCCGACCTGCTGTCGTGAGAGCGCTCGTCGCCTGGCTCGAGCACCGCCAGATCCCGCTCTACCTCGCCGCGATCGCCGCCGGCGCCGCTCTCGGACTGCTGCTGCCCGCCGCGCACCACCTCGAGGTCGCGATCGAACCGGTGCTCGCGCTGCTGCTGTTCGCCACGTTCCTCGGGGTCCCGTTCGCCGCGATCGGACGGTCTCTGCGCGACGGCCGCTTCCTCGCCGCGCTCGGGGTGCTGAACTTCGTCGTCGTGCCGCTCGTCGCCTACGGGCTGTCCCGATTCGTCGCCGACACTCCGGTGCTGCTGTTCGGGGTCCTCCTGGTGCTCCTGACGCCGTGCATCGACTACGTGATCGTGTTCGCCGGGCTCGCCGGAGGGGCGTCCGACCGGCTGCTCGCCGCCGCACCGCTGCTGATGCTCGCGCAGATCCTCCTCCTCCCCGTGTATCTGCTGCTCTTCATCGGTCCTGCGGGGGTGGCGGTGGTCGACGCCGGTCCGTTCGCGCGGGCGTTCCTGCTGCTGATCGTGGTGCCGTTGTCTGCGGCCGGGCTGGTGCAGGCCCTGGCGCGCCGACACAGAGCCGGCCGAATCGTCGAGTCCACGATGCTCGGGCTCATGGTGCCGCTCATGACGGCCACGCTCTTCACCATCGTCGCCTCCCAGGCCGGCGCCGTGGGCGCCTCGGCCGGCCGGCTTCTCGTCCTCGTCCCGCTCTACGCGGGATTCCTCGTGGTCATGACCGCTCTGGGGCTGGGTGCTGGACGCGTCTTCCGGCTCGACGTGCCCGCGACGCGCGCCCTCGTGTTCAGCGGCGCGACCCGCAACTCGCTCGCCGTGCTGCCCCTCGCACTCGCGCTCCCGGCACCGCTGTCGCTCGCGCCCGTCGTCGTCGTCACGCAGACTCTCGTGGAACTCGTCGGCATGGTCGTCCTCGTCCGACTGCTCCCTCGGCTCGCCCGAGACCGAGCAGCGCGGGCCGGCCCGGTCTGAGGCGGACTCACCAGCGCCCGAGACGACTCGGGCCTGCAGAAGGGCCGCCCGGGGAGTCGCCCGGGAGGTGCTCGCCGGTCAGTCCTTCTCCGGTCTGCCCGCAGTCCCCGCGTCAGCGGGCTCATCGGCCGGGGCGACAGGAGCTGCGGACTCGACCGCGGTGGGCTGGACCTCGGCTGATCTCGCATTCCTGGCGGCGAGGCGCTTCTTCTGGGACTTGCCGGTGCTGAACGGGCTCACCCACAGCCAGGAGAAGCGCCGCAGCGACTGGAAGATGAACAGCGACGCCCAGAGGGAGAACACCGTCAGGGCGACCGGGAAGACCGTCGCCGGAAGGGGCGGGACATTCGTCTCGCCGAGCAGGGGGACGAACGCGACGACGACAGCGATCACGAAGAGGTGCAGGAGATAGATCTGGAAGCTCTGCTGCCCCATGGTGACGAAGATCTTCAGTGCGCGGACCTTGACGAGGTACTGGGAGCCGGCGATGCCCGCGATGATCGCGACCGAACTGGCGATCAGGATGACGCCCGGAATGCGGTTGGCGTCGAAGGCGACGATCACCGCGATGATGCCGAGGTAGGCCACCGCGAGCGCGAGCGCCTGCCAGAGCTTCACGCGAGCGGCGAAGCGGTAGAACGTGCGGGGGATGAACATCGCCACGAGGAAGAAGATGAAGTTCTGGAGCACCCGGTCCCAGCCGATGTTGTCGGTGTCCAGCAGGCCGGTGGTCGTCGCCGCGACGGCCAGCAGCCCGGCCACCGAGAGCTGGATCCATCGGGGCACCTTGCGGATCAGCCAGGCGAGGATGCTGAAGATCGCGAGAGCCCAGATGAACCAGTAGCTGCTCGACGGCAGGATGGGGAGCACCAGCACGTTGAGCGGGTCCGTCGGCGAGGTCGCCTCCGACCGTGAGAACGGGACGATGAGGTAGAAGACGACCCGGATGAACGACCACAGCAGGTAGAGGTACACCAGCGCGAGAACTCGGCGGCGCCACAGTTCGGCGAACGTCCACGTCAGCATCCGGGCGGCCGTGAGGCCCGCGATGAAGAAGAACACGGGCATGGGGAAGTAGAGGAGCACGGTCCGGAGCTTCGGGACGTACCCCGCGAGGTCGAAGAATCCGAGGAACAACGACGAGTGGTAGAGCACGACGAGGCTGATCGCGACGCCCTTGGCGAAGTCGATCCACTCCCGCGACTCGGGGCGCTTCACCACGGCGCCGGTCGCACTCGACCCGGTCATCCGCCGCTCCTCGCGTGGGCGCACACGGCGCGATCACTGTTCACCGATTGCTGCGGATCCATTGCGCCCCCAAGATGTCGAATTCGAACCGGATGCGAATGAGCCCCCGGTTCATTCCCCGTACGGGTCCTGAGAGTACGGGAAAGTTTCCGATCATGGACGAGTCGATGGAGTATCGAGGCGGCAAGGGAAGTCCGGACGCCTCGCCGCCGCCTGTCCGCGGAGATCGCCCGTCCGATCCCGGAGTCGCTCGGTCGATTGGGACGGGCGGCGGAGGATCGCAGACGAATAGACCGTCGAGAGACCCGCAGATGGCGCTTTCGTCCAGCCCCGGGGGTCGCGGACCCGAAGAACGAGACGAAACCGGCGTGCGGCCAGGACACCTCGACCTCTCCGGCATACTCCATGACGTGAACGACGCCACCACCGCCCCCAGTCTCGACGGCCGCGAGTTCGTGATGACCTCCTCGACCAACAGTGCGGTCGACCCCGAGTCGCCGTCGCGATTCCACTACTCCGAGCGCGACGGAGTGGTCTGGGGCGACTACGTCGGCGACACCGTGACCTTCGGCCGGTTCGTGGGCACGCGCACCGGCGACGCGCTGCAGGTCTCGTTCGTGCACCAGCTGCTCGACGGCGGGACCGTGGTCAGCGGCACCGGCGGCAGCCGCGTCGAGCTCGACGGCGAGGGCCTGCTGCGGCTCGTCGAGGAGTTCGAGATCGACGGCGACGACCACGTCAGCATCTGCGTCGAGGTCTGACGCTCAGCGCGCCGCGTCGCGGCCGTTCCCCGCGGTGGTGAACCGCGTCATGCCGAGCCGGTTCGTCGATCCGGAGCGGTCGGGGATGTCGGAGGGCAGCAGGTAGGCCTTGCGCACCACCTCGTCGAGCACGACGACCGAGACCACCGACTTCACCTCGGGCCGGGCCGCGACCACGCCGGTGACGAAGTCGTGCACGCCGCCGATGTCGAGCGAGCGGACCAGGAGCATCGCGTCGTGCTCGCCGGTCGTGATGCAGCAGTACTCCACGTCGGGCATCTGGAGGATGCCCTCGCGGAACCGGTGCCACGACTGCGGGTGCACCGTCACGAACACCAGGGCGCAGACGTCGAGCCCCACCTTCCCCGGATCGACCAGGGCCGAGAACCCGGTGATGACGCCGGATGCGGTGAGCTGCTCGACCCGGTTGTAGACGCTCGCCCGCGAGACGTTCACCCGCTCGGCCAGGGCGGACATCGAGATGCGCCCGTTCTCGCGCAGGACGGCCAGGATGCGCAGATTGAGGTCGTCGAGCCCGCCCGCGCTTTGTCCAGCGACCGCACCGGCGGCCGGATCGGTGATCGACATAATCCACTCCTTCGTCGCTGCGGGCGGCAGTTCGTCCACGATAGCGGCCCTCTGGAAACGGAGTGCGTCGCGATGTGCCATCGTTTCGCAACACGTCCAGCCGAACCCTCGCCAGGAGGCCTCCATGGTTGTCCGCTCCACCCGCACCTCGCGCTCCGCCCCGACGCGAGTGGTGATCGCCGCTGCGGCGGTCTCGCTCGCCCTTCTCGTGGCGGGCTGCTCCTCGGGCCGCGTCGACACCGCCGACGGCAGCAGCGCGACGCTCACCATCAACAAGGCGTTCGACCTCAAGACCGCCGACCCGGGCCGCATGTACGAGCCGACCGGCCAAATGGTCGACAAGGCGCTCTACGAGACCCTCCTCACCTTCGAGGGCGGCGACGTCTCGCAGGTCGTCGACGGCCTCGCGAGCCTCGAGCAGGCCGACGACGCGAAGACCTTCACCCTCACCCTGAACGGCGAGCACACCTTCTCGGACGGCACCGCGATGACCGCCGACGACGTGGTGTTCTCGCTGCAGCGCGTGATCGGCCTCAAGGGCAACCCCTCGTTCCTCCTCGACGGCGTCACCGTCACGAAGAAGGACGACACGACGGTGGTGCTGACCACCGAGAACCCCACGCCCGCCCTGCCGGCGATCCTTGCGAACCCGGCGCTCGGCATCCTGAACTCGAAGGTCGTGAAGGAGAACGGCGGCACCACCGACGAGACCGACACCGCCGAGACGTTCCTCAACACCACCTCCGCCGGCTCCGGCCCGTACGTGCTCGACACGCTCGACCTCGCCTCGCAGGTCGTGCTGACCGCGAACGAGAACTACGACGGCGACGCCCCGGGCTACGGCCGCGTGGTCATCCAGAACGTCGAGGGTGCGACCCAGAAGATCAACGTCGCGGGCGGCAGCGCCGATGTGGCGCTGGACCTCTCGGGCACTCAGGCGGAGGCGCTCGGCGACTCGGTCGCGGTGACCAGCGACCCGTCGGCGAACGTGATCTTCCTGCTGCTCAACCAGAACCCGAGCGTCTCGGCGATCACGTCGAACCCCGACTTCGTGAAGGCTGTGAAGGAGGCCGTCGACTACGACGACCTCGTCTCGATCGCAGGCAACGGCACCGCCCAGGCGTCCGGCGTCATCCCGAGCATGCTGCTCGGCGCCCTGCCCGAGAGCGGCGCGCTCACCCAGGACCTCGACGCCGCGAAGGCTGACCTCGCGAAGAGCGGCTACGCCGGCGAGTCCGTGACGCTCAACTTCCCGAGCGACATCAGCCTGAACGGCATCGACTTCCCGACCATCGCGCAGCGCATCCAGTCGCAGCTGAAGGACGCCGGCATCACCGTCGAGCTCGCCCCGGCCCCCGTCGCCACCGAGCTCGACGCCTACCGCAACGGCACCGAGACCATGGGCCTCTGGTACTGGGGCCCGGACTACCCGGACCCGAGCGACTACCTCGTCTTCACCCCGGGCGACGTCGTGGGTCTCCGCTCCGGCTGGACCGACGGTGCGGCCCCCGCGATCTCGGCGCTGGCCGACGCCGCGGCCACCGGCGGCAGCGACGACGAGCGCCAGTCGCGCTTCGAGGAGCTGCAGACCGCGCTGAACGCCGACGGCCCCTTCATCCCGCTGCTCCAGCCCGGCAACAACATCGCCGCGGCGAAGGACGTCTCGGGTGTCGTCTACAACGCGGTGTGGACCATCGACATCGCGGCCCTCACCGCGCAGTAGCCCGTGTCCACCACCACGACGGCCGCCCGGACCCCGCGTCAGCGCGGGGGCCGGGCGGCCCACCCGTTCCTCCGCTACGCGCTCCGCCGCGTGCTCACCTCGCTGCTGCTGGTGGTGGGCGTGACCCTCGTCACCTTCATCCTGACCAACCTCGTGCCGGGCGACCCCGTGGCGGCCGCCCTCGGCCAGCGCGCTGCGGAGGATCCGGAGATCGTCGCGCAGTTCCGCGCCCAGTACGGTCTCGACCAGCCGCTCGTCGTGCAGTACTTCACCTATCTCGGCAACCTGCTGCACGGCGACCTCGGCGTCTCCACCACCACGCACAACCCGGTGGTCGCCGACCTGGCGAAGGCGCTGCCGGCCACCCTCGAGATCGCCTTCGGCGCCATCGTGCTCAGCGTGATCGTCGGCGTGCTGTTCGGCACCGTCGCCGCCTACCGGCGCGGCAGGGCCTCCGACCAGGTTCTGCGCGTCGTGTCGCTGGCCGGCCTCAGCGTGCCGACCTTCTGGCTCGCGCTGGTCCTCTACTACGTCCTCTACTTCCAGCTGCGGATCGCGCCGGGTTCCGGCCGGCTGAGCAGCGACTTCACCACGCCGCCGACGGTGACGGGCCTCTACACGGTCGACGCCCTGCTCGCCGGCCAGCTCGACACCTTTCTCGACGCGGCGTCGCACCTCTTCCTCCCCGTCCTCGTCCTGACGCTCTACACGGTGGGCCTGCTGACCCGGTTCGTGCGCACCGCGGTGCTCGAGATCCTCGACCAGGACTACGTGCGGGCCGCCCGCGCGAAGGGGCTGCCGAACCGCGCGGTCACCTTCTCCTACGTGCTGCGCGGGGCGAGCATCCCGATCCTCACCGTCGTGGGCCTCGCCTTCGGCAGCCTGCTCAGCGGCACCGTGCTCGTCGAGGCGGTGTTCGGCTGGCCCGGGATCGGCTCCTACGCCTACCAGGCCGCGTCGCACCTCGACCTGCGCGGCATCATGGGCGTCGGCCTGCTCATCGGCGTGATGTACCTGCTCGTGAACCTGATCGTCGACCTGCTGTACGGCGTGCTCGACCCGAGAGTGAGGCTGGCCTCGTGACGGATCCGCGAACCACCCGGTCCGACCCGCGCGACGGCGCTCCTGCCGGTCCGCGCGACGGCGTCGGTGCCGGAGTGCTCGACCCGGTCGCCGCCCCCGGCCTTCGCCGCCCCCGCCCCCGCCTGCGCCTGGGCCGCTGGTCGGCGCCGCTCGGACTCCTCGGCGCCGCCGTCGGCGTGCTCTGGATCCTCATCGCCGTGCTCGCCCCCGTCATCGCCCCGCACGATCCGCTCGCGCAGGACCTGCCCCTCCTCCAGGCACCCGGCGAGGGCACGCTGATGGGGACCGACGCGCTCGGCCGGGACGTGTTCTCGCGCGTGATCTGGGGTGCCCGGGTCACGATCCCGCTCGCCCTGCTGCTCGTCGTGATGTCGGTGCTGATCGGCGCGATCGTCGGATCCGTCGCCGGATTCCTCGGCCGTGCGGTCGACGAGGTCGCGATGCGCATCACCGACCTCGTGATGGCGTTCCCCACGGTCATCCTGGCGATGGTGATCGCGGCCGCGCTCGGAGCGTCGCTCCTGAACGCGGTGCTCGCGGCGCTGATCGTGTCGTGGCCGTCCTACGCCCGGCTGACCCGCGGTCTCGTGCTCGGCCTCCGCTCGTCGAACTACGTCGTGTCCGGACAGCTGCTCGGCTTCTCGCCGCTGCGCTCCCTCGTCCGCGACATCGCGCCCAACATCGTCGGCCCGGTGCTCGTCCTGGCGAGCCTCGACATCGGCACGGCCATCCTCCTGCTGTCGGGCCTGTCGTTCCTCGGGCTCGGCGCGAAGCCGCCGACCGCCGAGTGGGGCTCGATGGTGTCGGACGCCATCCAGAATTTCGACGCGTGGTGGATCGGCGTCTTCCCGGGCCTGGCCATCCTCACCGTCGTCATCGCGTTCAACTTCGTCGGCGACGCCCTGCGCGACGCCCTGGACCCGCGGTCGCAGACGATCCGCGGAGGAGGCGCCACGCTGTGAGCGACGCACTGACCATCAGCGGGCTGCGCATCCGCACCCGCAGCCACGCCATCGTGGACGGCATCGATCTGGCGTTGCGCCGCGGCGGAATCCACGGTCTCGCCGGCGAGTCGGGCTCGGGCAAGACCATGACCGCCCTGGCGGTGCTCGGACTGCTGCCCGGAGCGATGACGGCCAGCGGGAGCATCCGCCTCGCCGACGACACCGGCGACGGCACGACGGAGCTCGTCGGCGCGTCCCGGCAGGTGCTCGGCACGGTGCGCGGACGCCGGGTCGCCATGGTCTTCCAGGACCCGTCGACGAGCCTGCACCCGCAGCTCACCGTGGGCCGCCAGCTCACCGACCACCTGCGCCACCACCTCGGTCTCGGCAAGGAGGCCGCGCGGTCCAGGGCCGAGGCCCTGCTCGAGCGGGTGCGGGTCCCGGACGCCCGGGCCTCCCTCGGGCGCTACCCCCACCAGTTCTCCGGGGGTCAGCGGCAGCGCATCGCGATCGCGGTGGCGCTCGCGTGCGAGCCCTCGGTGCTGCTGGCCGACGAGCCGACGACCGCGCTCGACGTGACCGTGCAGGCCGGAGTGCTGCAGCTGCTGCGGGAGCTGGTCGACGACGGCGGGCTGAGCATCCTGCTCGTCACCCACGATCTCGGCGTGATGAGCGCCGTGGCCGACGAGGTGACGGTGATGCGCCAGGGGCTCGTCGTGGAGTCGGCTCCGCGGGAGAGTCTGTTCACCGCGCCCGAGGACGAGTACACGCGGGCGCTGCTCGCGGCTCTGCCCGGCTCGAGCTTCGAGGAGAGCCCGGAGGAGCTGGTCGCCGAGCTCGTCGAGGGGCACGAGAGGGCCGCCGCCGCGGACGATCCGGGCGCGGCCACGGCAGGCGACGTCGAGAGGGGTGCGCGATGAGCGCGGGAGTGGTTCTCGAGGCCGATGGCATCGTGGTCGAGTACGGGCGGCGACCGCCGCTGCGTGCCGTCGACGGGGTCGGCTTCCGGGTGGCGGCGGGCGAGGTCGTGGCGCTGGTCGGCGAGAGCGGCTGCGGCAAGTCGAGCCTCGCGCGCGCGGTGGTCGGCATCGAGAAGCGCCGCGGCGGCGATGTTCGCCTGAACGGCGTCGACGTGCCCGCGCTCGGACTCCGTCGGCGCAGTCCGGCGATGACCGGCGTGCAGATGGTCTTCCAGGACCCGAACTCCTCGCTGAACCCCCGTCGCCGCATCGGCGAGCAGATCGGCGACGGCGTCCGGGCGGCTCTCGCCCGGGGCGCCGAGGGCTCGGACCCGGCCGACTGGCTGCGCCGCGTCGGGCTGGATCCGGCGATGGCGAGCCGGTTCCCGCACGAGTTCTCCGGCGGGCAGAAGCAGCGCATCGCCATCGCGCGGGCACTGGCGGCGAGGCCGCGGATGCTCGTGGCCGACGAGCCGATCTCGGCCCTCGACGCCTCGACCCAGACGAGCGTCGCCGCGCTGATGCGCTCGCTCAGCGTCGAGGCCGGCGCGGGCATGCTGTTCATCTCGCACGACCTCTCGGTGGTCCGGCGCATCGCCGACCGGGTGCTCGTGATGTACCGCGGCCGGGTCGTGGAGTCGGGGGAGACCGAGACGGTGTGGCAGAGCCCGCTGCATCCGTACACCCGGGCGCTGCTCGCGGCAATCCCGCTGCCGGACGGCCTGGGGCGGCTGCCGCTGGCTCCGCTCGACTCCGACCGGGCGGCCTGGCTCGAGGAGCTGCCCGACGCGCTGGAGCGGGCGGGCGCGTGAGCGCTGTGGAGGAGGCCCGGGCAGAGGAGTCCGCACTCTGGAGCATGCCGAGGGCCGTGAACCGCAGCCCGCTCCCCGGGGACGGCGCGTTCATGACCGCCGGCTGGGCCGATCCGGAGCCGGTGATCGACCCCGACGAGCCGGTGCTCGCCTACACCGCGGAGCGCCGGTCGCGACTGGCGCAGGCGCTGCCCGCCGAGCTGCTGATCATCCCCGCCGGCCTGCCGCGGGTGCGCTCGAACGACAGCGACCACCGCTTCCGCCCGGGCACCGACCACGTGTGGCTGACGGGCAACGGAGTCGCCGAGAGCGTGCTCGTCGTCGACACGACGGGAGGGGAGGCCGGCTCGATCCTGTACCTGCGTGCTCCCTCCGGCCGCGACGGCGACGAGTTCTGGCAGAACGACGCGCTCGGCGACCTCTGGGTCGGGCCGCGGCCGTCGCTCGCCGAGACGCAGGCAGCATTGGGCATCGAGACCCGGCCGCTGGCCGACTTCACCCGCGACGTGGAGCGGGCCGCGCGGCGGGCCCGGCGCATCCGGGTCCTGCCCACCCTCGACGAGAGCGTCGACGAGCTGGTGCGGAGCATCTGCGGGCCGGAGCTCGGACCGCACCTCGTGCTCAAGTCGACGCTCGACGAGCTGCGCCTGATCAAGAACGACTGGGAGATCGGACGGCTGCAGCTCGCCGTCGACGGCACGGCGCGGGGCTTCGACGACTGCCTCGCGGCGTGGCAGGTCGCCCGCGCGATGCCCCGCGGCGAGCGCTACCTCGAGGGCACCTTCGCCCGCCGCGCCCTGGTCGAGGGGCAGGGGCCGGCCTACGGATCGGTCGTCGCCTCGGGAGCGCACGCCACGACCCTGCACTACACCCGGAACACCGGGCCCCTCGCTGGCGGCGATCTCGTCCTGATGGACATGGGCGTCGAGCTGCCCTCGCTCTACGCCGCCGACATCACGCGGACCTTCCCGGTCAGCGGCGAGTTCACTCCGCTGCAGCGGGACGTGTACTCGATCGTCCTGCGCGCGCAGCAGGCCGGCATCGACTCCCTGCGCGCGGGAGTGCGCTTCCAGGACTACCAGGACGCGTGCGGGCGATCCCTCACCGAGGGGCTGATCGACCTCGGCCTGATCCGCTGCTCGGTCGACGAGGCCATGGCCCCGTCCGCGTCGTACCACCGCCGGTGGAGCATCTCCCGCGCCGGGCACATGCTCGGGATGGACGTGCACGACTGCAACCACGCTCCGCACGAGACGTACCTCGGCGGAGTGCTCGCGGCCGGCCACACGCTCACCGTGGAACCGGGCCTCTACTTCCAACCCGGCGACCTGACGGTCCCCGCCGAGCTGCGGGGCTTGGGCATCCGGATCGAGGACGACCTCGTGGTCACGGAGACGTCGTCGATCCTGCTCTCGGCGGCGATGCCGCGCACGCCCGACGCGGTGGAGGAGTGGATGGCGAGGTTGGCGGGCTGAGAGATCGGGCCCTCGACGCGATCGGCCGACGCGGCCTACGGGAGCTGCGGGGGCGCGATCAGTTCGAGGAATCCGCCGAGGGCACCTTCGAGGTAGATGATGCGCGTGCCGGCTCGGGCGCCAGCGGTCATCCGGTGAGGTGTCCCGACCGGTCTCCAACCGTGTCCAGAGCAGAGCTCGAGGACACGATCGAGGTCCGAGACCGTGAGCGCGATGTGCACCGTGCCGACCTGTGCGGGCGAGCCGGCGGACTCGAGCTGTCGGGGCGGGTCGTACTGCAGCAGCTCCACACGGTGGGGGCCGAGGGTCACCGTCGCTGCGCGGATCACGGCTCCACGGACGCCGGTGGTCGCCGCCGTGACCTCCACGTCGAGCGTGAAGGTGCGCTCGAGCACGAACCCGAGACCGGAGCACCACAGCACCAGCGCGTCGTCGAGGTCGGCCACGGTGAGACCGGAGTGAGCGACGTCGGAGACGAGCGGTGATGCCATGACCTCAGTATCGAGCTCCGACACGCCTGCCTGAGGATGTGCGGCACTCCTCACCCTCCCTGGGTGAGGCCGGTGATCAGGTTGATGGCGACGGCGACGACGAAGGTGCCGAAGAAGTAGGACAGCAGGGCGTGGGCCAGGGCTACGCGGCGTGAGGGGGTGGAGGACTGGGTGATGCTGCTCGCGCTGTAGGCCATCCCGATCGAGAACGCGGTGTAGGCGAAGTCGCTGTAGGACGGTTCCTCGTCCTGGTCGAAGTCGAAGCGGTGGCGGTCGTCGAGGTAGTACATGCGCGCGTACTTGAAGGCGTAGACGGTGTTGACGAGCGCCCAGGCCGCGACGACCCCGACGACCGCGAGGATCGCGGCCGCGGATCCGACGGGGTCCTTCTGCTGGCTGCGGAGGAGTGCGACGACTACGAGGACGAGGCTGAAGAAGGTGGCGGCGATGATGAGCGAGTCGACCAGCTTCCGGGACCGGTCCTCGTGGCGGGCGAGGTCGCGGGTGCGTTCCGGGCCGGCCGGCCACGCCGTCGACCAGGCCCAGACGAGGAACACCGCCGCGGCGATCGCCCAGCCGAGCAGAGGCGACAGATCGGGGACCGCAGTGGACCCTGAGCGCTCGGGCCGGAGATCCTTCAGACGGGCACGATCGGCCCCAGCACATTGAGCGCGACGACGGCCACCAGCTGGACGACGCCCGCGGTGACCAGTCGACCACCGAGGTGCGACGTGTCAGCGGGCCGTTCGGTCACCGAGCCGATCCGTACTGCTCCCGACGTCGTCCGGCACGTGAGTCAGGATGTCGCCCACCTGGCAGCCGAGGACCTCGCAGATGGCGTCGAGTGCTGAGGCACTCACACCATCCTCCTGCGAAGAGGGGGCGGTGTCAGCCGGAGAGGGCAGTGCCCGAGAGCGGGTGGGTCAGTCGTCGTCGCTGTCGGGCGCGGGTGCCTGATCGGTGCTGGTGCTCGAGGTGGAGTCGGACCAGACGGCTTGCGCGCCGGAGTCGCCGATGCGGACGACGTCGATGGTCGCTCCGACGGAGATGGCGATCGCTGCGACGGCGAGCACGATTCCGACGAGGGGGCGGCGGGTGGTGGCGGGTCGGTCCTCGGTTCGTCGCGTGCGGCGGAACCAGAGCCACTGGACCAGGGCGACGAGGAACAGGCCGGCAGCCCAGGGGAGCAGGTGGTCGCCGAGCTCGGTGTGCTTCTCGAGGATCGCGGACGGCTCCGTCTGTCGTTCGAGCGCTTCACCGGCCTGCGTGGTGAGCGGGACGGCGATCAGCGCGGCGAGGGCGATGATCGGGGTGAGGATCCCGAACTTGCGGCGGGCGGCCGGCCAGAGGCTGCCGAGGATGAGCATCAGTGCGGCGAGGGGGAGCAGAACCACGACGGCGTGCACGAGGAGCGGGTGGAGGGGGAGGCCGTTGATCTGCCAGTCGTTCATCGGGGGCGCCTTCGGTCGAGAGGGGGGCTGTCCTCGTGACGCTAACGCGCCCCGCCCTGCGCGCTCTGCCGTTGGACGTGTTCGTGTGAGCCCTCGAACGATCACTCGCCCGTCCTCCGAGCCGACTCCCCGCTTCACCGCCGATATGCGGGGAGCCGACCGAGCGGAGTCAGGACGTGTGCCGGCTCGCCGGTGCGATCAGGCGGCGGAGCCGGTCGGTCACGAGAAGGGCACCGGCGGCGTCGATGGTGAGGACGTCGACGTCGAAGCGGTCGGTGACGGTGTCGAGCGTCCCGACGCCGCCGGCGAGGATCGCGGTCGCGAGGACGTCGGCGGTGACGATGTCCTCGGCGATCACGGACACCTGCACGAAGGGGACGTCACCGGGCTCGGCAGGTCGGCGCCAGACGTGCTCTCCGCGTTCGGCGGTCCCGGAGGTGGCGATCGCGCGGCGACCGTCGCCGAGGGGGACGATGCAGAGCAGCGCCTGCCGGTCGCCGGGATCCACGATCCCGATCGTCCAGCTGTCGGCGGGCGAGGTGAGGACGTCTCCCCCGACATCGAGGAGCCATTCGCCGTCGCCGAGCAGCCGGGCCGCGTGCGCCATGGTGGTCGCTTTGACGGTTCCGGCGAGGTCGATGACCCCGTCGGGCCGGTGCGGGGTGAAGGCGCCGTCCGTCGCCGTTCGCCAGTGCAGCGATTCGGTGTAGGCGGTCCGCATCTGCTCGGACGCGGCCGTCAGCGCGAGCTCGCCGCGGGCGATCCGGGACGCCTCCGACTCCGGCCGGTACAGGCTGAAGCGGGCGTCGGCGTCGGCGAAGACGGCTTCGACGTCGCCGACCGGGGTGTCGTCGGCGGCGCGCAGGCTGACGACGGTGCCCATCGTCGTGAACGTGTGCACGGTCAGAGTCCGGCCTGGTCGATCGCCGATTGCAGGGAGGTGAGGTACCCGTCGCTGGTGTAGGTCGCTCCGCTGACCGCCTGCACGTTCGCGGACTGGGCGGCGAGGACTTCTTGACGCAGGATCGGCGCGGCCCGGTGCGAGATCGACACGGACCGGCCGTCCTTGTCCGTGAGGTGCACGGCCGTGACGTCGGTGATCTGCCCGCCGGCGACGGTGATCGCGACCTGCACAGCGCCGAAGCGAGTCGGAACAGATGAGCCGGTCCACGTGCCGTCGGCCGAGGCGGACGGGCTCGCAGTGGCCGTCGAGCTCGTACCGGCCGACGGGTCGGTGGGCGCGCCGGCGGAGGGCGTCGTCGAGGCGGGGGCGCCGGCCGGGGTCGGCGTGGTCACCGCGGGGGATGTCGGGTCCGTGGCCGTGGTGGCGCTCGTCCCGGTGGCGAGCGGGGAACCGGTGGCGCCGGCGGATCCCATCTGCCAGCCGCCGACGAGGACGGCGAGGGAGGCGAGGACGCTGGCGACTGCTGCTCGTGTTCTCACCAGTCGAACCTCTCCACGTGGATCTGCCGGTCGGGCAGGCCTGCCGCTCGCGCGTCGCGGACGACGAGGTCGGCCCAGGCGGTCGGACCGCAGACGAACAGGTCGGATTCGAGCAGGCCCGGCAGTGCCGAGGTGATCGTCACACCTCGGGCGACGGACTCGGCGGACATCCACGTCGCCAGCCCTGCGGGCCGCCGGCCGATCATCCCGAACAGCGCGCCGCGGCTGCTGCGGACCAGGGTCCGAGTCTCGTCCCAGAGGTAGGTCTGGGAGTCCTCGGTGGCGCGCAGCAGGACGGTGGCCTCGCCGGGTCGGAGGCCGCCGTGCTCGAGGAGCGCTCGGGCGGGGGTGATGCCGATGCCGGCGGCGATGATCGCGAGCCGCGGGGCGGTGCGGGCGACGTCGGTGAAGATCCCGTAGGGCCCCTCGATCGAGACCGCGGTCCCGGGGCGCAGTCGTGCGAGACGGTCGGTCCCGGCTCCGAGTGCGCGGACGGTGATCCGAGCGCGGGTGTCGGTCGGGACGGCGGAGAAGGAGATCGGGTGCGCATGCCACCAGGTGCCGCGGCTCCAGAACCGCCAGATCGCGTACTGCCCGCCGATCACGCCGAGGCGGGAGAGGTCGCGGCCGGAGAGGTGGAGCGAGAAGACGCCGGGGGCGATCGTCTCGACGGCCTCGACCTGGACCCGGTGCCGCAGGGTGGCGAGTACGGGCACCGCGAACCGGAACCTGGCGATCGCTCCGAACGCCAGGACGTAGAGGGCGAGCCAGTAGACGCGCTGCGGGGTGCTCCCGGCGAGGACCTGGCCGGCGGAGAGCTGGTGGGGGACGGCGACGAGGACCGCCGCGTAGCTGAGGAGGTGGATCGCGTGCCACGCCTCGTACGCGAAGCGGCGGCGCACGGCGACGAGGGAGGTGACGACGACGAGCACCAGCAGGGTGCTGCCGAGCAGCGCCAGGAGCATGTCGGCGCCGGAGTACAGAGCGAGTGTCTCGTTCCATAGCGTCAGCCCGTCGGTGAGGGCGTAGCCGACGGTGAGCAGGGCACCGTGCCCGAGGATCAGAGACAGGGCGGGCTTGCCGAGGCGACGGTGCAGCGCCATCGCGGTGTCCTGGCCGAAGGTGCGATCGATCCAGGGGATCCGGGCGGCGAGGACGAGCATGATCAGGATCAGGTCGGTGCCGACGAGGCCGGCGACGATCCCTGCGGCCGTGAGAGCTCCGGCGATATCGGTGGCCTCCGCGGGCCCGCCGGCTGCGAGGTAGAGCGCGATGGCGAGGGCGACCGAGACCCAGCCGGCGGTGACGAGCGCGTCCGCGGAACGCAGGCGCCGACGCAGGGATCGCTCGCGGTCGGCCTGCGACCGCCGCAGCGTGGTCGGCGCGTGGGGTGCGGGTGCGCTGGTCGGTCGGATCGTGGTGCTCACGGCGGCGCCCTCCGGTCGGTGTCGCATGCGCCGACCTCGGGTTTCCGGGGGCGCGCTCCTACCGTCGCGGGGGAGTCTTGGTGTCGACTATGAGGGATGCGTGCCGATTCCCCGCCGGAGTCCGATTCGTGTTCGAGGTCTCACATGTCACCGCTCGGGCAGCACGACCGTCACCCTCACTCCGGCGGGTCGACAGTTCTCGATGGTGACCGATCCGTCCGCGGTGTCAACGAGAGCTGCGACGAGGGCGAGCCCGAGCCCGCTGCCGCCGTCGCGGCTGGTGCGCGCCTCGTCGGGTCGAGAGAAGCGCTCGAACGCGTGCGGCACGAACTCCTCCGGGATGCCGTGCCCAGTGTCCCGGACGCTCAGCTCGAGGGTGGAATCGTGCTGCTCGAGGAGGAGGGTGATGCGTCCGGCAGGAGGTGTTGCGGCGATCGCATTCGCGCCGAGATTGTCGAGGATCCGCGAGAACGCGCTCACCGAGAGCGGGTAGGGCGCGTCGGCGCGCTCGATCGCGGTGTCGAGCTCGATGTCGGGGCCGGTGCCGCCGGTGATCGTCCTCAGCCGGTCGACGGAGTCCATCAGCTCGGTCTCCAGCTCGCTCGCCGTCGCGCGCGCGGTGACGGGCGGGTCGGCGTCCAGCCGGGAGAGCTCCAGGAGGTTCGTCGCCAGGCGGGACAGGCGGGCGAGGGACCCCTCGGCGGCGCGGATCTCTTCTTCGAGGGCGTCCGCGTCGCCGAAGTGCCGGTGCGCGAGTTCGAGCTGGGTGATGACGACGGCCAGCGGCGTGCGGATCTCGTGGCTTGCCGCGGACACCATCTGCCGCTCCCGATCGGCGGTGTCCCGCGTCCGGGCGATGAACGCGTTCAACGTCTCCGCCAGATCCGACAGCTCATCAGTCGCCGGGCCTACGGGAAGCTCGCCGCCGTGCCGGTCGCCGAGCGACGCGGCGGTGCGGCGCATCCGCTCGACCGGACGCAGGGCGGCGCCGGTGAGCAGCCATGCGGCGAGGGCGGACAGGATCACGAGGGCCGCGGCGCTGACGAGCAGCGTCCGGTCCAGGGCCGAGACGGTCAGGTCGCTGCCGGCGCCGCTGCGCGCCGCCCACAGCTCCCACGTGCCCGCACTCGTGTCCAGGGTCCGGGAGACGATCGTGAACCGGACGTCCTCGTCGGTCATCACCGTCGAGGTGCCGTCGCTGCCGGTGCTGCGCTCCAGAACCTCGTGGACGTCGTGCGGCATCGTATCGACGGGGACCGCTCCGCCGGGAGCGCGCGCGAAGATCAGGATCCCCTCGGCCGGAGGGTCGGGGGTCTCGGTCGGGTCCGATCCCAGATCGGCGAGATACGGGGCGAGGTCGCCCTCGGCGAGGGTCACCTCGGACGCGACGACGATGCTGCGGAACTGCCCGTGCAGCACGAGGGTGATCACGCCGACCCCGATCAGCGCGACGAGGAGGCTGCCGAGGGTGATCCGGGAGCGGATCGACAGGGAGCGCAGCAGCCTCACTCGGCGCGCTCCAGCCGGTATCCGGCGCCGCGGACGGTCGTGATCCGGAGGCCTGTGTCGGCGAGGGCGAGCTTCTTGCGGAGGTAGCTGACGTACTGATCCACGAGGGTCGGCTCGAACGTCTCCGTAGACCCCCACACTTCGGCGAGGATCTCCGTCCGGGTCAGTACCTCATCGAGATGCACGGCGAAGAAGCGCAGCAGCGTGAGCTCCTTGACACTCAGCGCGAAGGGACGCTCTCGGACCGTCGCGCGCACGGACAGGGCATCCAGGCGCAGCGCTCCGATCTGGACCACTGGCTGCGGGCCGCTGGCTCGGCGCCGGATCTGTGCGCGGATCCGGGCGCTCAGCTCGCCGAAGTGGAACGGCTTGGTGACGTAGTCGTCGGCGCCCGAGTCCAGCCCGAAGATCCGGTCCTCGACGGCGTCCCGCGCCGTGATCAGCACGACCGGGACGGTGCTGCCCGACTCCCGCATCCGACGGCAGACCTCGAACCCGGTCATCCCCGGCAGCATGACGTCGACGACGGCGACGTCGACATCTCCCGCCGTGAAGGCGATCAGCGCATCGACACCGTTGTCGACGAGTTGCACGTCGTAGCCGTCCTCCCGCAGTCCTCGCTCGACGAGGGCGCCCATCTGCGGGTCGTCCTCGACGACGAGGATCCGGGACATCAGATCGCGCCGGACGTGCCGAGCAGCGACCCGATCAGGAACGTCGCGGCGAGGGCCAGCGCGCCGCCGACGACGATGCGGATCATCGGGCGCAGAGCCGGGCTGCCGCCGACCCGTGCGCTGATGTATCCGGTCGCGGCGAGGGCGATCAGCACCACGGCGAAGGTCACCGGAACCCTCCAGTCCGGCGGAGGGAGCAGGATCGCCAGCAGCGGCAGCACGGCTCCCAGGAGGAACGCCAGCGCCGAGGCGCCGGCGGCGGCGAGCGGGCTGGCGACCGCTTCCTCGTTCAACCCCAGTTCCGCTTCCAGATGTGCGGTCAGAGCGTCGTTCTCGGTCAGCTCGCGGGCGACCTGATGCGCTGTCTCCGGGGTTAGACCGCGCGCCTGGTACAGCCAGGCGAGTTCTTCGAGCTCCCCGTCGGGATCCTCGGCCAGCTCGACGCGCTCCTTTGTGATCAGCGCACGCTGACTGTCGCTCTGGCTACTCACCGACACGTACTCGCCCAGCGCCATCGAGATCGCACCGCCGACGACACCCGCGACACCCGCCGTCAGGATCGGTGCCGTCGCGGTCGTCGCACCGGCGACACCCACGACGAGAGCGGCGACCGAGACGATGCCGTCGTTCGCGCCCAGCACGCCCGCTCGCAACCAGTTCAGCCGACCTGAGATCGCGCTGTCGTGCGGTTCCGCGCGGGGCGAGGAGGGCGGAGGCGTGGACGGGGTCGACATGAGGGCCATGCAAGCACCCGCCCCGCGGGAGCGCTAGCCAGGAGAGCCTGCCCAATCCCGTCGGTGCTGCACCGGCTGAGAAGAGACGCAGGGGAGAGGCAGAGCCCAGCGCTGGCCGGGAGCTACGGTGCGAGCACGCCCCGGACTGAAGGAGTCACCATGCCACTCATCCGCATCGACCTGATCGAGGGCCGCTCCGACCAGCAGATCACCGCACTCGGTGACGCGCTGATGCGCACCCTCGTCGAGGTCTACGGCCTCCCGGAGCGTGACCGCTTCCAGATCGTCACCGAGCACAAGCCCGGCCGACTCACCGCCCTGGACGTCGGACTCGGCATCGAGAGGTCCGAGCAGATCGTCATCATCCAGATCTTCACCCAGACCGGCCGCAGCACCGAGGAGAAGCAGGCGTTCTTCGCCGCCCTCGCCGCCGCGCTGGACGCGATCGGCATCGACGGCGCCGACCTCGTCATCGGCTTCATCGAGAACACCGCGGCCGACTGGTCCTTCGGTTTCGGCCGAGCGCAATACATCACCGGCGAGCTCGCGGCGCCCGGGAGCGCTTGACGGTGAGGCTCGGCGGAGGAGCGCTGCCGGCGTACCTGCGGTGAGGGGGTGAGCCTCAGAGTGCGGTGAGCCGATCGAAACGCGGGAGTATTTCGGCGCTGTCGCGCGGAACGACAGTGAACCCCAGCCGCTCCAGCTCTGCCACGGCGGTCATCGGATCGTCGGACACCGCGGCGGCGAGTTGACGCTTGCGCCACCGAAGGCGACCCTCGTGAAGGGCGGCGCCCGCGCCACTGATGGTGTCGATACCGAACTCGATGATCATCATCTCCAGCACGTCCTCGAGGCACGGTCGGAACCGATGGCCGCCAGTCGGGAAGTGAACATCGCCGAATCGCGGCGGGTCACCTTTCGCTACGCGCTTCTGGTAGATCTTGCCGCGACGTCGAGCTCCTGTGGCGGCGAGGGCGTCCGTCATGTCCTGCCGCTCGGCATGCACGTTGTAGTGCGCCGAGGGGACGTCGCTGCCGCTGTCTCGGAGGTAGTCGACGGTGAAGAGCGGCCGGGCCGAGCCGCGCACGTTCACTTTGAACGTCGAGCGTTCCACAGAGACGAGGTGGCTCACCGGACTCAGGACCAGCCGATACTGGACGACGAGACGGAAGGTCTCGGTGCCCTCGATGTCCAGACGAAGCCCGAGCTCCTCGGTGGGCTCGACAGTGACGGCGACACCGCCGCCGCGCATGCGAACCACGCTGCTCTCTAGGTTGACGAGTCCGTTGGGGATGATCTTCGCGAGCATCTCCATGATTTCGAGCATGAAGTCGAAGACCTTCTCTTCGAGGTCCCCGTCGGACTGACCGCCAGGGTCAACGCTCGGCATGCTCCCGCAGGTACGTCAGGTCCTCGAGCTTGCGCAGGATCGACTGTCCCTCCTGGGACAGCTCGTACCGGTCGGCGCGCTGGCGCAGCTCATCAACCGAAGCCCCTGCGCGTGCCTCAAGTTCAGCGAGACGAGCGCTGATCTTCGAAATCGTCAGTACCTCGAGGGTGGGAACCATGCAGTCATGGTGACACGGACCCCCGTCATTCGCACTCGGACAGATTCATCGATGGCGCAGGGCTCCAGTCGAAGCGGCGATCTGCACACCTCGGTGGGTGAGGAGATGCGGACGGTGCCGGCAGGCTCACCGCTGCCAGCCGGACGGCGCTCGCTCGCCCGAAGGGCCAGCCCCCACCTGAGCACGCTCGACAAAATACCCCCGGGGGTATAATTTGGTCATGAGTTCCTACTGAAAGGGGGAGTGATGCTGCTCGAACGCTTCTACGACGACGACCTCGCCCAGGCGAGCTACCTCATCGGCTGCCAGGCCACGGGAGACGCGGTGGTCGTGGACCCGCGACGGGATGTCCAGGTCTACCTCGACACCGCCGCCCGCAACGGCATGCGCATCGTCGCGGTGACCGAGACCCACATCCACGCCGACTACCTCTCCGGCACGCGCGAGCTCGCCCGCGCCACCGACGCCGAGATCTTCGTCTCGGGGGAGGGCGGCGTCGACTGGCAGTACGGCTTCGACGCGACCCGGCTGCACGACGGTGACGTGATCCCCGTCGGCAACCTCCGCCTGCAGGCCCGGCACACCCCCGGCCACACTCCGGAGCACCTCGTGTTCCTCGTCACCGACGGCGCCCTGACTCAGGATCCCGGCTACCTGCTCTCCGGCGACTTCGTGTTCGTCGGCGACCTCGGCCGCCCCGATCTGCTGGATGAAGCGGCGGGCGGTCAGGACACGCGGTTCCAGGGCGCGCAGGACCTCTTCGACAGCCTCAAGCGCGTCCTGCTCACCCTTCCCGATCACGTGCAGATCCACCCCGCGCACGGCTCGGGTAGCGCCTGCGGCAAGGCGCTCGGAGCGATCGCGTCGACCACCGTCGGCTACGAACGCCTCTACACCTGGTGGGGTCCCTACCTCGCGGCGGATGACCGGGACGGGTTCGTCCGCGAGCTGCTCGACGGGCAGCCCGACGCGCACGCCTACTTCGCCCGCATGAAGCGCGAGAACCGCGACGGCCCCGCCGTGCTCGGACCCCTGTCCGAACTGGCGGCGGTGACGTCCGAGGACGCCGCCGAGCTGCTCCGCGACGACGAGGTGATCCTGGTGGACACCCGCGCCCCGGCCGACGTGCGCGCCGGCTCGGTACCCGGTGCCCTGGCGATCCCCGCGACAGGGAAGACCGCCGCGTGGGGTGCCTGGGCGGTGGACCCGGAGCAGGAGAAGCGCCCCCTTCTTCTCCTGGTCGACGGGCCGGAGCAGGCCGATCACGTGCGCGATCACCTGATCCGCGTCGGAATCGACTCCTACCCCGGCTACCTCACCACCCTCGACGGGCTCGAGACGCGACCCTCCGCCACCATCGCCCCCGACGAGGTCGCGGACATCGAGGACGCCTTCGTGCTCGACGTGCGCGAAGCGAGCGAGTACGCCGCCGGCCACGTCCCCGGAGCGACCCGGATCGGCGCAGGACGCGTGCTGTGGGAGACCGACCGGCTCCCGAAGGACCGCACGATCATCAGCTACTGCCAGAGCGGCGCCCGCAACATCATCGCCAGCCAGGCGCTGCGCCGCGCCGGGTTCCCCGTCATCGAGATCGAGGGCAGCTACCTCGGCTACTCCCGCGCCCAGCAGAACGCCGACGCACCCACCGCCTGACACACCCTCCTCACGGCGTCCCGCCCGCCGCGCCCCACCCTGGCGCGTCCTACTCACGCGCCCGAACTCGGGCGCGGCGGGCGGACACCGGCCCGAGCGCGAGTGTCCCCTCGCCGGGCTGCCGGGCCCCGCCGCCCGGCATCTCACCCGTGCCGGCCACGGCCTACCTCTTCGCTTCCCACCATCGGCGACGCCCGCCTTCGGTGTTTCCGCGCTCTCGAAAGGGCAACCATGACGACCACTTCTTCCCCTCTCACCGTCGACTCGAGCACTCTCCAGGAGTGGGTGAGCGAGCACGAGGACCTGCTCGTCATCGACGTGCGCTCCGCAGCGGAGTTCGAGTCGCTGCACATCCGCGGCTCCTTCAACGTGCCCCTGCCGCTGCTGTCCGAGCACACCGACCAGCTCGCCGAGCGCCTCGGAAGCCGCGTCGTGCTGGCCTGCCAGTCCGGGGTCCGTGCGGAGCAGGCTCGACAGCGCCTGGCCGCGACCGGCCTCACCGGCGCCTACGTCCTCGCCGACGGAGTGCCCGGCTACGCCGCCGCCGGCGGCGACGTCGTCCGAGGCGCTGAACGATGGGCGATGGATCGCCAGGTCCGCTTCGCCGCCGGCGTCCTCGTCCTCCTGGGTCTTGTCGGCGGACGCGTCATCGGCTCTCCGCTGCGTCTGCTGTCCGGCGCGATCGGCGCGGGCCTGACGTTCTCGGCCGCGGTGAACAGCTGCCCGATGGCCTCCGTCCTCGGACGACTGCCGTGGAACAAGGCCGCCGTCGAGCCGACGGCCACCGGCGCCATCACCAAGATCCCGGTCCGGAGCGCAGCCTGATGGGTCTTCTCGACCGCCTGTTCCGCCGCTCGTCCCGCACTGTCTCCGTCGCGCAGGCGAAAGAGCTCGTGCTCTTCGGCGCCACCCTGGTCGACGTGCGCACCGCACAGGAATGGCGCACCGGCCACGCCGCAGGAGCGAAGCACGTCCCTCTGGACACGTTGCAGAGCACGAGCGCAGGCATCCGGAAGGACCGTCCCGTGGTGCTCATGTGTCAGTCCGGCGTCCGCTCCGCATCCGCGGCTCGCCTTCTCGCCGACCGCGGCTACAGCACCCACTCCCTGCGCGGCGGGATCACCGCCTGGCGCTCCGCCGGCGAACCCCTCCGCTGACCCCTCTCAGTGAGGCATCACCCCGCTCATTACTTGAAGGAGAACTGATGAACGAGATCACCGTCACCGAAGCCGACCGTCGTCGTCCGACGAGCCAGATCCTCGACGTCCGCGAGAACGACGAGGTCGCCACCGGCATGATCCCCGGCGCACTGCACGTGCCGATGGGGCAGCTGGGGCAGCGCCTCTCCGAGCTCTCGGCCACTCAGCCGATCATCGTCGTCTGCCGCAGCGGAAGACGCAGCGCCGCCGCAGAGGCCGCACTCGCCGGCGCCGGCTTCACCGCCGACACGATGGCCGGCGGGATGGACGCCTGGACCCTCGCCGGCCTCCCCATCACCTGACCTCGGATCGATGACCGTCCACACCCTCACCACGCACACCTTCGACGCCGCCACGACAGCGCACGACGTCGCCCTCATCAGCTACCGGGCGAGCTGGTGCGGACCCTGCCGAGCCTTCGCACCCGTGTTCGCGAGCCTCTCCGAGCACTACCCGGCAATCCTCTTCGCCACCGTGGACACCGAAGCCGAACCGCTTCTCGCTCGAGCAGCCGGAATCCGGTCCATCCCAACAGTCCTCCTCCTGCGCCGCGGCGAGGTGGTGCGCCGCCACTCCGGCATCCTCGCCGCCGCGGCCCTCGCCGACCTCGCGGAGAGTGCCCTCACCCACCCGACAATCCGGAAGAGCGCATGAGCCTCATCTCCCTCCCTCTCGGCCTCCTCATCGGAGCAGTCCTCGGCCTGGTCGGCGCCGGCGGCTCGATCATCGCCGTCCCCGCCCTCGTCTACGGCGTCGGACTGTCGACCGACGAGGCCGTCCCCGCGTCCCTGATCGTGGTCGGGCTTGCCGCGCTCTCCGCCGTGATCCCTCGACTGCGCCGTGCGATCGACTGGCGCACCGCCGCCCTCGTCGGCGCCGCAGGAATCCCTGCCGCGTGGGTCGGCTCCCAGATCAACAAGGTCCTCGATCCGGACGTGCTGATGCTGCTCTTCGCAGCCCTCATGGTCGCTGCCGGCATCCGCATGCTCACCGCCCCACCCACCGGACACGATCACCGGGTCCGCCTCTACGCGCTCCGCGCGATCGGAGTCGGCCTGGTCGTCGGATTCCTCACGGGCCTGCTCGGCATCGGCGGGGGATTCCTCATCACCCCCGCCCTCATCCTCCTTCTCGGCCTGTCCGCCGGCACCGCGGTCGGCACTTCGCTGGTCATCATCGTGATCAACTCAGTCGCAGGTCTCAGCGCCCACCTCCCTGGCGCCACCCTCGACTGGCCCGCCATCCTCCTGTTCAGCGGCGCCGCGATCACCGGATCCCTCATCGCCTCCCGCTACGCTTCCCGCCTCCCGGACAGAACCGTCAAGATCGTGTTCGCCGTACTCGTCCTTGTCGTCGCCGTGTTCGTCGCGTCCGTCAGCATCGCGGGACTCCTCACCCGCTGACGCTCCGGCAATGAGACGGACAAGCGATCGAGAATCGCGTCACAGTCTCCGCGCTGATACCCCCAGGGGTACTCTGATCTGGAAGCTGACGCTCACCCGCAGCATCACAGCACTCGACGCGCCTCCCGCGCCGCGAACAGGAAGAATGAGCATGACCGACACCGCTGGCCAACTCCACGACACGGACGCCATCCGGAAGATCGCGAACCGCCTCAAGCGCGCGCAGGGGCAGCTCACCGCCGTGATCAGCGCGGTCGAGAGCGGCGGTGACTGCCGAGACGTCGTCACCCAGCTCTCCGCCGTCTCCAGCGCTCTGGATCGGGCCGGCTTCGCGATCATCTCCACCGCCATGCGTCAGTGCCTCATCACCGATGACGCGGACTCCGCCGACGACGTCGCGGCTGACGCCTCTCCGCGCAAGCTCACCGTGGAAGAGCTCGAGAAGCTCTTCCTCACCCTCGCCTGACACGCCAGACCGGGCACTTCGTGTCCGGTCATCGTGTTCATGGGGAGCGCCGCGCCGCACGTGCGGCTGGACACTTCCGCGGCCACTACTCGACGTCTGGCAAGAGGAGACGGCGTTCCAGGATGTCGGGGGCGAGGATGCTCAGGTCGGGGCGCAGCTGCTGCGCCTTCTGCTGGAAGGCCCGCGGAGCGTCGCAGGGCGCGCGGATGACGCCGGCGCCGACGCCGTCAGCCCACCCTCTAGAAGGGCCACACCGGTTGCACTTCGACGAGCCCGAAACGCGCCATCGGATGCTCGGAGGCAATCGCGATCGCCGCGTCGAGATCATCAGCCTCGACGATGTCGAAACCGGCCACCTGCCCGGAACCGTCGATGGACGGCCCGTCGACGACGATGCGTTCCCCTCCACGCACGCGCACGGTTCTGGCGTCCTCGGCTGGTCGCAACCGGTCACCGACCGCATACGAGCCGGATGCTCGCAGCGCCTCTACCCGCTCGCCGGTGGTCCCGTCGCTCCCGGTGAACGTCGCTACGCCTAGGTCGCCGGCCAGTGACGTGGCGAAGCCGTCGTCCGTGTTCGTCGCCAGAGGCGGGCCGACGGTGCAGGCTGCGCCGTGCACCCCGTCACGACCATCAGGCATGCCGCGATCGCGACCGTGCTGCGCACTTTCGAGAACGTCCCCACCGGATCAGGCTGAGCGACGTCACCACTTTCCTGGTGGTCGCCTCTCGGCCTGAGCGACTCAGCGCCGTTCCGAAAAGGAGTGTCTGCTGCGGGTCATCAGGAAGCCCGACGGCTCCTAGGCTGACCCGATGAGTTCCCCGGCACCGACCCGCCCATTCGTGGGTGTAGCGCGCATCGCGGTCGGTGCAGCCGCGGTCGCGGTGATCCTCCACACCTACGCGCTGAGCATTGCGGTCGGCGACCCGAATCCGTTCGACTACTTCGGCTACTTCACGAACCAGACCAGCCTGCTCGCGAGCGCGGTGCTCATCGTCGCCGGATCGGTCGCGCTCGCCCGCCGTCCGACGCCGGTGTGGCTGAGCTACGTCCGCGGCGCGGCGACGGCCTACTCGATCGTCGTCGCCGTGATCTACAACACCCTCGTACCCGGTACCGGGACGGCTCCGCCCTGGGTCAGCGCCGTCCTGCATGTGGTGCTCCCCGCGCTCGTCCTCCTCGACTGGATCGTCGTCGCCGACCGCGGACCGCTCTCCTGGCGCCGGCTGTGGGTGGTCCTGCCCTACCCGATCGTCTGGGTCGTCGTCGTGCTCGTCCGCGGAGCGACCGACGGGTGGGTGCCGTACGGTTTCCTGCTCCCCGAGAACGGAATGCCGTCGCTCGTCCTGCACGTCGCCGGGCTGACCTGCGCGGTGCTCCTCGCGGGCGCGCTCGTCTGGGCACTGAGCCGACGCCGCAGATCGGCCGGTTGATGTCCTGTTCTCCGTCGCCGTGAATCATGAGGCGTGCTGATTCCCGACGTCGGGCGCGTCACCTCTCGTGCGCCGCGGCTCGGCCGCAGCGGGCTCTGATCACGCGCGACACGAGATCGATGACCAGCAACCCCGACATCATTTCAGTCTCGCGAACCCGAGCGCCTTGTGCGCGTCCCGTATGGGGATCGTCGAGCGATCACCTGAACGCCGATTCGTGGACCGACGCACGCCGCATCGCGACGGCGGGACGAGAGAACCCCTGGGAGCCGCCGTCTCTCACCATTCGTCGCCCAGCTTGCGGAGCCGGTTGTCCTCCGGCAGGGTCCGGCGCGAGAAGTCGTGCAGAACGTCGGACGACGCCGTTTCCTGTCCGTCGCGTTCAGCTCGTCGGATGGCCGCGAGGACGACGCATGTCACAGCCGCGATCAACGCCGCAGCAGTCGTCAACGTCATCCATGTCGGCTGAACGGTCGAACCGTCCGAGCACAGCGGGTTCCAGAGGAACCCCTCTCCGGTCAGGCTGCCTCCGCCGCGGGTCCGGCACGTCTCGCTCGGGTCCCACATGTAGATGGAGGCAACCGCTCCCATGACGGCTGCGAGACCGCCGAAGACCAAGGCGAGAACGACGGGCGTCGCTGCACTCGGTCGCGGGGGCTCTCCAACGGTCATCGGGACATCATGCACTGCACTCCACGGGATCGATCAAGAACCGGAACAACAGAGGCGGCTGCGAGCGCCCCGCAGGGAGGTCATCGCGCAGCGACAGAGGACTTCAGCACTTCACCGACACGCAGAATCTCGTCCGAAGGGAAGCGGAACGGGTTGAGGGAGAGCAGGTCATCCGCCGTCATCCCCGCTCTTCCCTTTCTCGTGAGGTTGGGGCGACCGGATGGAGTGGCCGCAGTTCCCTCAGGGGCCACAGCGCATTGCTCGTGGCCGGGCTCGTGGATGAGCCCAGAGAGCGCGGACGCCCTTTCGTCGTCGCGGGAGCGACGATCGCGGCTGCAGCCGTTCTCTGCGCTCCCGTGTACGACGCCGGTCTAGCCGTCCTCCGGACCGAGGGGGACGTGCCGACAGCTGCTCTCGGTGCGCCCGCCCGACGCGATGATCCCGAACAGCTGTCGAGCCAGCTCGGAACGACGCCGCAAGCGCGCATCAGCTACGGGCAGCGGTAGGTCTTCGCGAAGTCGGTTGCCGTGAACTGCCTTCCCTCGGTCATGGAGTTCAGTGACGGGCAGATGTCGTTGTTGTGCGCCGCCGCTACGAAGGGGGTCGCTGCTTGTGGGACGCAGCCGTAGTCCTGGTCGGGCTGGTCGAGGATGCGCAGCTGACCCGTCTCCCCGGCGGCGAGGTGAAGATCGGACCAGGAGCAGGACCAGGTGAGTGAGGCTCCGGTGTCGTTGGTGATGCTGACGTAGTGGGAAGGGCCATGCACCCCGAACAGCAGATCACCTACCCACAGAACCGCGGCCGCCACGACGGCTAGAGCGCCCAGCGCGATCGACAGTCTCACCAACCGTCGTTGGCGGGGTGGCGTCTGCCGGTCCGGCGAGGATCTACTCGGGTCCCAGCTGTCCAGACCTTCAACCACGGCGTCTCCCCTCAATGGGCGAGAAACGGCCTCGACCGCTGCCCAGCTCGAGACCGCCCACGGGAGAAGAGTAGGCGTGATGCAGCTCTCACCACGAGGAGCAACCGGCTCGCGACCGAGAGCGTCCGCAAGGCGATCGTTCACAGACGCATTGCGGGACTGGCGATGTTCGTTCGTGAAGTTTGAGACGAAACGGTGCTCTGAGGGCATTCACTACTGAGGGGGTGATGTCGGGTGGTCGGTGCTGCTGAGGCGACGCTGGTGGATCGTCTTCGCGGCGGTGACCCGTCGGCGCTGGACGTTCTCTTCCGGATGCACGGCCGCGCGGTCTACCGCGCCGCGGGAAGCTTCCTCACGGACGCCGGCCATGCGGAGGACGTCGTGCAGGAGAGCTTCTTCCTGCTCTGGAAGCGCCGCTCGAGCGTGCGCATCGTGGGGGAGTCGGTGCTGCCCTGGCTGCTGGTCACGGTACGCAACCTCAGCTTCTCGACCAATCGCCGCGAGCAGCGCCGACGCCACCTGCCCCTTTCCGACGACACCGCCTCTCGCGGCGTCGACGCGGAGGCGAGCGACCGGCTGCTGGACGTGCGACGTCTGGTCGAGCAGATGAGCGCGACGGACCGCGCGATCTGGACGGCGTGCATCGAGGACGACCTCAGCTACAGCGATGCCGCTCGCTCCCTCGGCCTGTCCCACGGGACTGTCCGCAACCGCCTCTCGCGGGTGCGGACATCACTGGCGAGAACCCTGACGGAACGGACAGAAGACCATGGACGATCCTGACCTGAGCGACGAGCAGCTCGAGCGCATCAGCGCACGCCTCGCGCACCGCATCCGCCGCCGCCGACGTCTTCGCCAGGCCGCGGCGGTGACGCTCGCCGGCATCGCCGGCGCCGTCCTCAGCGCGGCAGTCCTCACGGCGGTGACGACCGAGCGCGGCACTCCGGTCGCAGCGCCCGTCACCTGCTGGGAACCGGACGGGCAGGGCGTTGCCCTGTCGGGCGAGATCCAGACACCCGCAGAACACTTCACTGCGTCGCTCGCCGCGGCGTGCGCTGCGCTCGCGGGCACCAACGGAGACGGAACGGACGCCGCCTTGTTCTCCCTAGCAGGAACCCAGGTGTGCCAGGAGGGCGGCCGAATCGACATCTTCACGGGACTGACCACCACAGTCGACTGCACCAACCCGCCCACGACCCGGACCGGAGTCGACCAGTGACCTTCAGACGCACGAGAACCCTCGCCCTCAGTACCCTCTGCCTCTCCGCGGCGCTCCTCGCCAGTGGATGCGCGACGAGCGCCAGCAGCCCCGGGTCGCCGTCGACGGCGCAGCTGCCGGGTGAACTGCTCAGCGCCGAAGACGCGACCAAGCCCGTCTACGGGACCACCGCTGTCATCGGCGATCAAGGATCAGGCGGATGGCTGCTCGATCACCCCGTCAGCCTTCGCATCACCGGCACCGACGGCCGGTCGCAGCTCAGCGTCGACGGTCCCTGCAACACGGTCACCTACGACCTCCAGTCCGCCGGCCTGCAGACCTCCGTATGGGTGGTCACCGGAGGCCCCGCGACGACGTACGTCGGCTGCCTCGACGCCGCCGACGAACGAGAGCAGTGGCTCATGGACGTGCTGGGCGCCGAGGACGTCAGCCTCACCCAGACCTCCACGACGATGCGCATCCGCTCCGGCCCCGTCACCATCGACGCCACCGCCAGCACGACCCCCATCTCCACCGAGACGCCTGCCGAACCAACAGAGATGACGGAGTCCCTGACACCCACCGTCCCGACGGAGGGCCCACCGGGCACCCCCATCGCCACCGCCGCCTCTGAGGGGCCGATCATCGACGTCCAGCAGCTGACGAACCCGGCGCTCGACCTGGCTAACGGCACCGGAGTCCAGCTCTCGACGCTCAGTGCGGAGGAGAAGAAGCAGTACCCGATCTACGCGGTCGGAACCACGTACGAGGAGCTCGCCGCTTATGACCCCGCTCTCGCGGACCACTACTGGGTCGCACAGGACGAGCCGGTCTGGGCGCTGACCGTGCACGCGCCCGCGGAGAGAACAGACGTGCCCTATGGCTTCGACCTCCATCGGGTGGACGTCTTCACCGCCGTCTACGACGAGATCAGCGGAGAGCTCCTGACGTCACAGGGCGATGTCGACCTCGCGTCTCTCGGTGCGCCCGGCGAGCTGATCACCGCCGGATAGATCCTTAGTTACCGTCCGTATGGGAATCCCCAAACGGGACGCCAGAGGCGATGCGGATGAGGCGAAGCGCGCGATTGCTTGGTGGCGCGCTCGCTACGCTCACGTGATGGTCGGCCTCTCGCAGTGGCGCCGGCGAGCTGACGCTCGCCGTTCGCGCCGCGCCCGGTTCCGGGTTCTGCTCGCTGAGGTTTGTGGTGAGTGCTCGCACCCCTGGGTGGAGCACCTCGCGGACGCCGGCCTGGTCGGCAGCCCCGTGTGCTCGGAGTGCGTCTACGAGCTCGAGCATGGGTTCAGTAGCGGACCGATTTGTCACCGACCGGTTCCGATCGATGTGTTGAGTCGCGCTGATGCCGCTGCGGCGGCGGCAGGGCAGGGCGGCAGTGATCAATTGGTCGGAGGAGGCCAGATTCGGGTCGCAAAAGAAGACCTTGACGCCTCATGTCAGCGTCCGGCGAGAGTGGTCAGCAGGTCCTGGATGCTCGTCTTCTCGACAACCGGGTCGGGGCTGCCGGCGCGGACGGAGGAGAGAACGGGGTCGATCTGCTGGTCGACGTAGGTCCACGTCTGGCAGTTCGCGGCGCTCAGTGCGGGCTCCGCGTCGTCCCAGGCGGTCTCAAGGTCGGTGGCGCGGGCTTTCGCGCCGGCCTGATCGCCGCTGGTGACGAGGGCGAGGGTGTCGGCGGTGATCGTCTGGAAGTTCTGCACGTCGGCGGAGGGGAAGTCGGTCTGAACGGATGCCTTCGCGTCAGCTGCGGACAGCGTTCCCGACGCATCGCAGGCCGGGGCTGCCCCTTCGGGTGCCGGACTGGTGTGCGGCTGGCTGTTGGTGAAGGCGAGCAGCCCGACGACGGCGACGGCGAGGACCGCGAAGGCGACGAGTGAACGGCGTTCGCGGGCGACTGGCGTGGTGTAGTGCTCGGATGCGCCCTTGTCGACATCGGCCTTGCTGAGGGAGAGGTAGACGACGGTGGCGAGGATCGCGAGCAGGAAGATGATGCTGGTGACGAAGGTGCCGAGCCCGAGGCCCTGCTCGTCGGGGGACAGGCCGAGCCAGTCGCCGATATTGGCGCCGAGGGGGCGGGTGAGGATGTAGGCGATCCAGAACGCGAGGACCGGGTTCGCGCCGTAGCGCCAGAGGCCGGTGACGATCGCGAGCAGCGTGAGGGGCAGGAGGATCGAGACGCCAGGGCCCCAGCCGGTGAGCTCGAGAGTCCAGTCGCCGAGGGCGGTGCCGAGCGCGAAGGTGACCAGGACGGTGACCCAATAGAACGCCTCCCGCGGGGTGGTGTCGATGCTGTGGATCGAGAGGGTGCGCTCCTTCGAATACCAGACGCCGAACACGATCACGAGCAGCAGCGAGAAGACGAGGGAGCTGGCCCAGAGAGGCACTCCGAGCTGGTCGGTGAGGATGTCGGTGAGCAGGGTGCCGGTGACGCTCATCACCACGACAGTCAGCCAGTACGCGGCGGGCACGTAGCGTCGCAGCCGCATCTGCACGGCGAGCACGACCGCGGTGACGATGATGAAGATCACAGCCGTCGCGATGAGGCCGACGCCGAGGACCATGTTGATCCAGTCGGCGAAGCTCTCACCGACCGTGGTGCAGAGGATCTTGATTATCCAGAACCAGATCGTGACCTCGGGGACCTTGCTGAGCAGCCGCCGGCCGCGGGACGGTGCTGCCGTCGTTGAGATGTCCATGCCCGCAGAGTCTCAGTCGGGAAGTGGGCGGCGGCTCGGGATGCGCCGTGCTGCGTTGTGTTTGCTCACAACGACCCGAAGTACCCGAACGCGATCAGGTCGGTACCGAGCTGATGGGGTCGAGGCTCTGTGCTTTCACAACGGATGCAGGGGAATCCGCCGCCGCCACAGACGGCTCGTTCATAGCGTGGACTTCTGCGGCGTGCTTCGCGTCGAGAGACGAGGACGACACTGATGCCGAACCGGGAACCCCAACCGGACGGTGCGATCGCTTATCGGGCGGCGCGACGATGGCCGCTGATCTCGGCGGGCCTCGCGGTGCTGCTCACCATCCTCCTGGCCGCGCTGATCTTCTACCGCGAGCACGACAAGCCGTTCGGGTTCGACACCGCCTGGATGAACGAGATCATCGAGCACCGGTCCACGTTCTGGCTGGTCCCGTCGCTGGTGATGAACAGCCTCGGCGGCGGGATCCTCGGGACGATCGTGATTCCTCTGGTCGTCTTCGCGGCGCTGCTGCTCTGGCGCGGTCGCTGGGCTGCGACGTACTTCGCGATCGCCGCGCCGCTCAGCGGGCTGCTGGTGCAGATCCTCAAGAACGCGGTCGGGCGTCCACGGCCGCTGGAGATCCTCGTGAACGCCGACTTCGGCTCCTTCCCCTCCGGACACAGCGCGAACGCGGCCACGACCGCGGTGGTCCTCGCGATCGTCTTCCCCCTGTGGTGGGTCCGGATCGCCGGTGCCCTCTACACGGTGGCGATGATGCTCAGCCGCACCTACCTCGGTGCGCACTGGATCTCCGACACCGTCGGCGGGCTGCTCCTGGGCGCCGGGGTGGCGTTGATCGTCTGGGCGCCGCTCGCGGTCAGGCTGCACACCGAACGTGCTGCATCACCGTCGTTCCGTTGGCGGCGCTTCTCCGGGCACCGTCCGACCAGATGACGGCGGAAGGCAGCGGGCAGCGCTGCCGGTGAGCGGGTCGCTGTGCGCTTGTTCAACGGACCCGGCGAAGCCCCCAGCCCCGGGTGCCGCAGACTGCCCGACCATGGCGGAATGACGCACCTCACCGATCAGCGCCGACCTCCGCTCCCTCGGATCCGCTCCCGCCTCCTCGCCGGCCGCTACGCCGCCTCGACGGTGCCCGAGGCGACGGCGCTGTTCTGGGTCCTCAAGGTGCTGACGACGGGGATGGGCGAGACGGCGTCGGACTTCCTCGCGACCGCGTTCGACCCGGTGATCGTTGTCGGAGTGACCGGGCTCGCGTTCCTCGCCGCGCTGGCGCTGCAGTTCGCAGCCCGCCGGTACGTCCCCTGGGTGTACTGGACGGCGGTGCTGATGGTGAGCGTCTTCGGCACGATGGCCGCCGACGTGCTGCACGTGGTCGCCGGAGTCCCGTACCTCGTCTCGACTCTCGGGTTCGCGGTGGCGCTCGCCGCGGTCTTCGCCCTGTGGTGGCGGGCGGAGCGGACGCTGTCGATCCACTCGATCACGACGCCGCGCCGCGCCGCGTTCTACTGGCTCGCCGTCTCCGGGACCTTCGCGCTCGGCACGGCCGCGGGCGATCTGACCGCGTCGACGCTCGGGTTCGGCTACCTGCCGTCCGCGGTCCTGTTCGCGGCGGTCATCGCGGTGCCGGCGCTCGCGCACCGGTTCACGGGGCGGAACGCGGTCCTCGCGTTCTGGGCCGCCTACGTCGTCACGCGACCGCTCGGCGCCTCGGTCTGCGACTGGCTCGCGGATCCGGTCGACCGGAAGGGCCTGGGCCTGGGCACCGGCCCGGTCACGCTCGCGGCCCTCGCGGTGTTCCTGCTGCTGGTAGCGGTGATCGCGCTCCGCCGACCGCGCGCGGCCGTCACGGCGACCCCCTGAGCGCTGGGCTCAGGCGTCGCGTCCGGCGCGGTTCTTCTGCCGCCAGTAGGTGAGGGCGATGCCGGCGAGGCTGATCACGACGATGCCGACGAGGACGATGTCGATGTACTTCCCCACGAAGTCCGCGACGCCGGGGATCTGCCCGAGGAAGAAGCCGAGGAGGATCACGCCGGTGGACCAGACGGCGGCGCCGAGGGCGTTGAAGCCGACGAAGTGGCCGTAGTGCATCTTGCCGACGCCCGCGGCGACGGGGGCGAAGGTGCGCACGACCGGCACGAAGCGGGCGATGGTGACCGCCCAGCCGCCGAACCGGTCGAAGAACGACTGGGTGCGGGCGACGCTCGAGCGGCTGAAGAGCCCGCTGTCCTTGCGCTCGAAGATCCGCGGCCCGCTCGCGCGGCCGATGACGAACCCGAGCTGGTCGCCGAGGAACGCGGCGGCGGCGACCATCAGGATCACCAGCGGCACCGGCAGGGAGATCACGCCGGTCGCGACGAAGACACCGGTGAAGAAGAGGAGGGTGTCACCGGGGAGGAAGAACCCGATCAGCAGGCCCGTCTCGACGAAGGCGATCAGGCAGACCAGGGCGATCGCCCAGGGGCCGGCGCCGTCGAGGAGGGATTGGGGGTCGATCATCGGTTCTCCTTGCGAGAGGTCGGGTGGGGCTGAGTCGCGGGGATGCGGACGTCGACACCGAGGCCGTGGGGGGCGAGGTTGCGGAGTCGGAGCTCGCCGCCGGCGGCGCGGCTGAGACCGGCGACGATCGCGAGCCCGAGGCCGGCGCCGCCGTCGCGGGAGCGGGCGGCGTCGGGGCGGGTGAAACGGTCGGTCGCGACGGCGAGGAACGCCTCCGGAACGCCGGGGCCGTCGTCGTCCACCGAGAGGACGGCCTCTCCTGAGCGCTCGACGAGGGTCGCGCTGACGCTGCCGCCGTCGGGCGTCGCAGTGACGGCGTTCGCGAGCAGGTTGTCCAGGATCCGGCCGAAATCGGTCGGGGAGATCGGGTACCGGGCGGCGACGATCGAGGCGGGGGCGACGAAGTCGATCGCGAGGTCCCGCTCGCGGGCGAGCATCCGGGCGCGGTCGACGCTGTCGGCTACCTCCTCCCGCAGAGCCGCCGAGGAGGCGTCGCCGGTAGCGATGCCCGCGTCGATCCTCGACAGGATCAGCAGCCCGTCCGTCAGGGACTGCAGGCGGTCGATCGAGCGGCGCGCGTCGACGACATCGGCGTAGAGAGCCGCCGGATCGTCACGGACCCGCTCAGCGAGCTCGAGCCGGGTGCGCAGCGCGGCGAGCGGGGTGCGCAGCTCGTGGCTCGCGTCGGCGACGAGCCGCCGCTCCCGGTCCGCCGACTCCCGCAGGTCCGCGATCAGCGCGTTCAGGGTCGAGGCGAGGTCGGAGAGCTCGTCGCGGGCGGGCCCGACCGGGAGCAGCTCGGTGGAGCGTCCCTGGCGCAGCCGGTCGGCGATCGCGCGCATCCTGCCGACGGGGCGCAGCGCGAGGCCGACCAGGACCCAGGACGTCACAGCGAACGCGACGAACAGGATCGCGAGGGCGATCAGGAGCGTCGTGCTGACGCCGCCGACGACGGCCTCGGCGGTGTCGCGGCTCTCCTCGATCAGCGCCTGCGACGCTCCCGAGCGGACCAGCTCGATCGTGGAGGCATCGAGGATGTGATCGAGCTGCTCGCGCACGACGACCGCGACGATCCCGAAGAACAGCATCGCGACCAGCAGGCTCGACACCGTGATCCGCACCCGGATCGACAGGGACCGCCACCTCACGGCGTCACCCCGAGGCGATAGCCCGCACCCCGTCGGGTGAGGATCTCGACCGACGCCCCGCCCGCGGCCAGCTTGCGGCGGAGGTAGCTGATGTACTGCTCCGCGATGTTGTGGTCCACGAACTCCGCCGACCCCCACACCTCGAGCAGGATCTCCTCCCGCGGCACGAAGTCCCCGGCGCGCGCCGCGAGCGCGCGGAGGACGCCGAACTCCTTGGGGCTCAGAGGCAGGACGGCGCCGTCGACCGTCGCGGCGTGCGCGTAGGGGTCGACGCGCAGATTTCCCAGCACGACCGGTGCCCGGTTCGTGAGGTGCTCTCTGCGGATCATCGCTCGGAGGCGGGCGGAGAGCTCCTCGAAGTGGAACGGTTTCGCGAGGTAGTCGTCGGCCCCCGCGTCCAGGCCGAACACACGGTCCTGCAGCGCGTCGCGGGCGGTGAGCATGATCACCGGGAGCGTGGCACCGCTCGCGCGCAGGTGCCGGCAGATCTCGAAGCCACTCATCCCCGGGAGCATCACGTCGAGGATCGCCGCGGAGTAGTCCGCTTCGCGCGCCGAATTGAGCGCGTCGACCCCGTTCGAGAACAGGTCGACGTCGTAGCCGTCGCCGGTGAGGCCCCGCTTGATGAGCTCGCCCATCTCGACGTCGTCTTCGACGACCACCACCGCGTCACGCATCCAGGCCTCCTACGGTCATGCTCGCACCGGTGGCGCGGCGGAACCGGCCTACTCCGCGGAGATATGCGGCTTCTCAGCGGTACGCACTGCATACAAAGGCAGCACGTGCGGCCCGATGGAGCAGCACGCCCCTGGTGCGCAGACGATCTCGGACGCGGGCACCGACATGGACGCCGACCTCCGGTCGACGCGGTGCTGTGCGCTGTGCGCATTTTTGCCTGGAAGCCTTCGGCAACGTACGAGCCTGCGGCGTCCACGCAAGCCGCTGCGCGGCCGGCTCCTCCGAGGTTCTCGGCACGCGGTCGCTGCGCTCCCTCACATCGCGCCGACAACCTCTCCTCCTCCGCCCTCCGGGTTGCGCTCCCACCTCCGACCCTGCTCGGCACTACGTGCCTTCCAGGCAAAAAAACGCTGGGAGAGAAGGAAGAACAACCGAGCCAGACCACCCCCGCTGGCTTGACAAATCTGATTGAGATTCTTCACCTCTCCGCGGTTCCAACCTATTTCGCTCCACCGGCTGCGTGCCACCGATCCCGGACGCGCCCTACGGGCTTATTTCGCCCGTGATCGGTGTCACTCCGCCGGCTCCACTCAAACGGTTTTCCCCGCCGGAGAGGCAAAGAAAAACGATCAGCCAGGAGCAGGAGCAACACACATGGACACCCTCGAAGCGATCCTCCGTGACCAGACGGTCACCTACCTCGTCAGCAAGAACATCCTCTGCCCGCGCACCGGGGCCGTTCTCGACTCGCGCACCTGTGCCGTCTTCAACGACGCGGACGGGGATCCCGCGGTCGTCATCTCGCCCGAGGGCTGGCAGCAGATCGCGAAGGAGCCCGCCACCCTCGACCGCCTCGCGGAGCGCGGGATCACCGTCGACATCAACACCGCGCTGGCCGCAACCCGCTGAGAGGAACAGACCATGTACCGCACCGACACCGACACCGGCCTCGCGACCCCCGATCAGGTCGCCCTCATCATCACCGACCAGCGCGCTCACTGGGACCAGAACGCCGACGACAGCGACGACGTGATGCTCGCCGCCGTCCGCAACGCCCACGCCCTGCCGGGCGCCGAGCCCGTCGAGGACGACAGCTCCGCCCTCGCCGCCGCACTGATCGCGTTCCTCACCCCGGACCCCGCCCGCACCGCACCGGTCATCGACGCCGACACCGGATGCGCGACGCCCGAGCAGATCGGCCTCATCGTCGCGTTCGAGCGCAACTACTACGAGGAGCACGAGAGCTACAGCACCGAACGGCTGCTCGCGGGCGTCCGCAACACGCTCACCCTCCCCGGGGTGTGGGTGCTCGGAGGGTTCCCCGTCCGGGAGGACGGCACCGACCACGCCGCCGCGCTGATCGCGTTCCTCATCCCGGCGGTGACTACGTGATCGAGCGCAGCCGTGTCGATGAGCGGCCCGGGGCCGCGCGCGCGGCTCATCAGCTCTTGCGCCTGTCCAGCGGCCGACTCCAGCAGGAGGCCGACCGTGTGCGCCTGCACGGCGAGCGGCTGACGGGGCTGAGTCGGAAGACGAGCCGCCGCCTGATCGAGCAGGAGGAGGCGATCCGAGCGAACCGGATCGCCGCGGCGGACAGCGCCGCTGAGCGGCGGCTCATCGTCGGAGTCGTCATCGCGACGGGCGCTCTTCTCGCGGTCGGGCTGCGGCTGATCCTCACCTCAGGGCAGCTCCCTCCTCTGTTCTGACGAGCGGGCCGCGCTGACTTGTTGTCATGCTTACAAGTCGGACCTCGCCCACCGTCCCGCCTCCGCCCGCGCATCCCGTCAGGGCGAGCAGCAGTGCTCCTGCCAATGCGATCCCTGCGGTCGTCCGCCTCATCGTGTCCCCCGATCACTCCGCCGCGGCACGTCGCCGGGCGCGTCACCTCGACGCCAACAGCAGCCGCCCGCCCGGACGGAGTCGTCCTGGCGGGCGGGCAGCCCCCGTCCCGGTCACGCGCGCGGGATGACCACCGAGACGCTCGCGCGCGAGGCGCCCGAGACGGCCGTGACCGTGCCGGTGCCGGCGGCGATCGAGCTCTTGCCCGTGCGGAACACCTTGGTCACCGTGGCGCCCGGGGCGACCGCGGCCGAGGACGCCGTGCCGTAGGGCGTCACGACGGTCAGATCGGCGGCCGCGCGGCCGGTGTTCGTCGCCGTCACCGTGACGACGACCTTCCCGAGGATCAGCCGCGAGGTCGCCTTCGCGGTGACGGAGGCGCCGGGCGCAACGCTCGCTCCGGCCAGCGCCGTCGTCACGCCGTCGACGCGCGCGGTGATCGAGACGGTGCCGGCGGTGGAGCCGGTGCGGATCCGGGGGAGCGCGGCGACGCCGTCGGCGCCCGACAGCACCGCGGCGGTCGTCGCTCCGCTCTCGAAGGCCGCCGGCCCGGTGATCGCGAAGCCCACCGAGCGGCCCGCGAGGGCGCGACCGGAGGAGTCGCGCACCAGCACGGACTGCGCGAGGTCGCGCGTCGTCGCGGTCGGCACGCTCTGCAGCGTCCCGCGCGCCTCCGCCGAGGCCGCGAGGGCGATGCCGTTCACCTCGATCTCGGCCACGCCCGTGGACCCGCCGTACTCGCCGGCTCCCCACGCCGTGAACACGAGCCGCAGCGCCGTCGTGGTCACCGGAGCGAACGTCGCGCGGTTCAGCACGTCGCGCTCGCGGCCGGGAGCCGCTCCGCTCACGGGAGTCCAGACGTCGCCGACCAGGTGCTCGACCCGCCACGACCGCGCGGGGATCAGCCCGCGTCCGTCGGCGTCGGCCGCGTCGCTCGCGAACAGCACCGAGGCGCTGTCGACGGTCACGGCGCTCGGCCAGCGCAGCTCGACGTGCTGCTCTCCGACCCGGGGCCAGGAGCCCCAGATCGTCGAGGCGGCGCCGTCGGCGACCGCTCCGACCGAGGTCCACGGCGAGGTGTACGAAGCGCTCGTCGACGAGGCGAGCGGAGCGATGTCGCCGACGTAGTCGGTGCACGGCACGGTCACGGTGACCGTCGCGGTCCGGGTGAGCTCGTCGATCCGGTCGACCCGCACGGACATGCCGGAGTTGAGCACTGCGCTCTCTCCGCCGAGCACGAACTCGTTCGCCTCGCTCGCGTCGCCCGGACGCTCGAGCAGGTCGCCGGCGTACGGCTGGCCCGGGTTCGAGCGCAGGATCTGCACGCCCGAGACGTCGCGGCGCACCTGGAAGGGACTCGTGTACGCGCCGCCGTCGGACGTCGTGTCGGCGCGGTCGTTGTACTGCGCCCAGTAGCGGATGCCCGTGTCCTGCGGGTCGTTCCAGGTGAGCGCACGCCGGCCGGCGGGTCCGGCTCCGAGGGTGTCGAGCGTCGTGGTGCGGGGTGCGCCGCAGACCGGCTGGCGGGTGTTCGGCAGCGTGCCCAGGCGCGCCAGCGACGGGGACGACAGCGGCAGGAACGACCAGGCGCCGCCCATCACGTCGGTCCGGTTGCCGTACTCCTCGCGGCGGCAGTCCGCGGGCAGCGGGGTGGAGGCGTAGTCGCGGGTCGTGGCGCAGTTCACGCTGTAGGCGTGCGGCAGCGAGAGGTTGTGGCCGAGCTCGTGCGCGAGGAAGTACGCGTCCGGTCCGGGCTGGAACGCGCGTCCGCCGTCATCGGGATCGCCGGACTGCTCGCCGTTGGCCCAGTTCGGGCACGGGTCACCCTCAGGCACCATGGCGACCAGGTGCTTGCCCGGTCCGCGCTGCCAGCCGGTCCTCTGCGCGATCCAGTCCTGCAGTCCGCCCGTGTTCGTGCAGCCGATCGGCTGGTCGACGACCTGCCAGTCGACGACCTGGTCGAGCTCGAAGCGGATCGCCCCGCTGGTCTCGCGGGAGTAGAACCGGTCGACGAGGTCGAGGGCGCGGACGGCGTCGGCGGTCGTGTACCCGCCCGGGACGGTGCCCTGCGGAGCGACGAGCGCGATCGTCACGCGGTGCGTCTGCACCTGGGCGCGCGCCGGGATCTCGACGTCGACGAAGTCGGCGTCGAGGGCGAGGGCGGCCTGCTGCGTCGTCGCGTCCGCCTCCGGCTCGATCACGGTGGGCTCGGCGTCTGGAGCCGCGACGGGGCGGTCCGGAGCGGGAGCGGGAGCGGCGGGAGCGGGGGCCACCGGAGCGGCCGCCGCTGGAGCCGCGGCGGGCCCTCCGGCGACGAGCCCGGAGGCCAGCAGCAGTCCGGTGAGCGCTCCAGGGAGCAGGGCGTGTCGTCGTCGCATGGTCGTCCTCTGGGTCGGTCCTCGCTGAGTGCCCCGAGCGGCAGCAGGCGGGGGCACGAGCTCCCGCCGACCTCCTCGCCGCTGAGGAGTCGGCTGACGTTACCGTGAACATCCGTGCAGGAACGGGCAGATGTCCCTCCGCGGCGGCCCCTTTCCGGGTGGGGACCAGAAATGACGAAGGCCGGGAGCGGGACCCCGGCCTTCAGCGACGATCAGATCTCGGTGTGCCCCAGATCCGCCGCGTCCAGCAGTCGGATCTCGGTCTCACATGCAGGGGTCGCAGGTGGGGGAGGGCCGGCCTTCCAGCCGGCCCGCGAGGGGCGATCCCCTCACGCTCTCTAATGGTCTCGGCTGGCCTGGTGCCGGCTGTCAGGCTGGTCCTGGCTTGCTCGGGCGTGACTCATCACACTCTTGACCGCTGTGTCTTGCTGGGGACCTGTCCGTCCGAGCGAGCTAGTTCCGGCGTGACGCTGCGATGGCTTGATAGAAGGTTGTCCGCGACTTCGGCCGCGTGACTCGTTAGAGAGATGCCTCCGCGGCGCATCCCACCCGGATGACCCCTGAGGAGAAGAGGCCGCATGATCGTCGCCCACCGCTATGACCACGTCGTCGGAGTCGACACCCACGCCCGCACCCACACCTACGCAATCGTCGCTACCAAGACCGGCGAGATCCTCGGAACGAAAGCCTTCCCGGTCACGGCGGCGGCGATCGACAGAGCGATCGCCTGGGTGCGAGGCATCGCGGGCGGGTCGGTTCTGTTCGCGATGGAGGGCACTGGCTCCTACGGTGCGTCGTTGGGTCGAGCGCTGCTGCGTGACTAGATCGTGTTCTGCGAGGTCCGGCCGCCGAAGAAGTCGAGCCGCGTCCGCGGCAAGACTGATGAAATCGACGCGATCGCTGCCGCGACCTCGGCTATGGGGATCGAGCTCGAGGCGCTGACTCGGCCGAAGGCCGACGGGCTGCGCAATGCACTCCGAGTGACGCTTGACGCCCGCCGAGATATGGAAGTTCGTCGCACGAGCGCCCGGAACCAGCTCAACGCGTTGATTCGTACCGCGGACTTCGGGCTCGACACGAGGCGGGCACTCACCGATCGTGGTGTGCAGCAGCTCGCCAATCTGGACGCTAATCGTTCCGACGTGGCTGAGCGCATCATCCGCGCTGAAGCTGTCCGGCTGGCCTCGACCGTGATCGATCTTGGACGGCAGATGCGACACAACCGCGAAGCGTTAGCTGAGCTGGTCGAGCTTCTCGCGCCCGGGCTGCAGCAGATCTACGGCGTCGGCCCGGTCACCGCCGCAGTGGCAGTCGCGGCATACTCCCACCCGGGCAGGGTGCGGAGCGAGGCTGCTTTCGCAGCTCTCGCCGGAGTGAACCCGATTCCGGCGTCATCGGGGAACACGACACGTCACCGGCTCAACCGTGGCGGTGACCGTCAGCTCAATCGCGCGCTCGACGTGATCGCTCGCGTACGGATGGTGTCCGAGGCGCGCACGCGCGCGTACGTCGATCGACGAACGTCAGAGGGCCGAACTGTCCGCGAGATCAGGCGCAGCGTCAAGCGATACATCGCACGTGAACTATTCAAGGCGCTACAGGTCCGCATGGCGTTGTGCACCTAGCCGTATGAATGGGCGCCGAGCACGATGCGAGGGCGTCTGTTCGGCCGTCGACGAGCGTCAGAGGTGACGAGTCTTACGCGAGGGTGGTGGCGTCCTGATCGTCTAAGCGGAACACTGCGCAGCGCGGCGCGGCCGCTGCGAAATCGGCAGCGCTCGCCTCCGGGCCGACTTCGAAGATCTGAGCGGCGACTTTTCGGCCCTGGCTGTGCTGATGCCAGTACGCGCTGAGGATCGGGCCGCGCTGTTCAAGGGTCATCTCGGTGAAATTCACTGCCTCTCGTCGTCGGCCGCGCTGGATCTCGCCACGGCCGGCAGCCCTCACGTTCTTGACCCAGGACATCTTCTGTCCGGCGACCACGTACCGAGCCCCGTCCACGACAACGATCGAGACGGGTGTGGAGCGCGGCTCGCCGGAGACTCGGCCGACCACGGTCAGAACATGCGGAGGACCGGTGGTGATACCGATGTTGTTGAGGAACACGATCACCCTGTTGGCGTACTTCAGGAACGGGGGAAGGTTCTTGTCTTGTGGCATGTCCTACGACCTCGCTTCAGAACACGCGGCCCGTCGGGCTCGCTGCGGCGTCCAGTATCCACCGGGACCCCGTCGACTCCCTGACCGGCGCCGTGGGGTCTCAGGCCGAGACGACGACCGACCGCTTCATCGCGTGTTGGGTCTTGACTCGAAGCCATAGAAGGGTCCCCGATGTTCCGCCGGCGGCGGGGCGCGAGCTGCGCTCCCGCAGCGTCGACGGAGCGACGCCAAGAGGTCGCCCGGCTGCGCCGGCCGCCGTTGGTCGCCCTACGGGCTCACACCCTTTTTTGCCGTGAAGCCTTCGGCGGCTCCCTCCGCTTCGCTGCGGTCGTAGCTACCTACGGGCTCCGTTCAAGTGGCTGCGCCACCGGCTCCTCCGAGACTTTCGGCACGCGGTCGCTGCGCTCCCTCACATCGCGCCGAAACTCTCTCCACCGCCGCCCTGCGGGTTGCACTGCGCCCTCCGGTTGCTAAGGCGGAAAACCGCCTTCCTTACCGTTATTTCCGTGGATCCGGGGCAGTTGTAGGCTCCGGAACGCGCCAGGGGTCCCGGGTATGGCTGACCGCCTTCAGCCGACTGATGGCACGCCGTGATTAGCCGCCCGGGATCCCGCAACGGCAGGACCGCTCATTGAGAAACGCGACCAGATCGCCCCGTAAGGACATGCCGGCACGGTCGTTCACGGCGCACCGCACCCCTGAACGGAAGGACCCTGCGTGCCCCAACTCTGGGCCGGTATCGACGCCGGCAAGACCGAACACCACTGCGTCGTCATCGACGGCAACGGAACCAAGCTGCTCTCCCAGCGGTTCAAGAACCGAGAAACGGCGATCCTGACCCTGATGGGAGACGTCGCCTCCCTTCCAGGCGGCACCGACGTCGCCTGGGCGACGGACCTCAACCACGGCGGGACAGGGCTGCTGCAGACGCTCCTGCACTCGCATGCGCAGCCGCTGTTCTACATCTCAGGCCGCGTCGTGCATCACGCCTCGGGCGCCTACCGCGGCGAAGCCAAAACAGACGCGAAGGACGCGGTCATCATCGCCGACCAAGCGCGGACCCGGCGAGACGTGACGCTGATGCGCCAGGCCGACGAGGTCACGGCGGAACTGCGCCTGCTCTCGGCGCGACGAGAAGACCTGGTGCACGATCGCACCCGCGCCGTGAATCGCCTGCGCGCCATCCTGGTCCACTACTTTCCGTCGCTCGAGGGGGCATTCAACTACGCGACGACCAGGGGACCTCTGGTGCTGCTCACCCGGTACGCGACCCCCGGTGCGATCCGGCGCATGGGGGAGAGCCGGCTGGCGGCGTGGTTGAAGGGACAGGGCTGCTGGAAATCCGCGGCGGTCGCGAAGACGGCGGTGGAAGCCGCGCGCGAGCAGACATCGGTCGTCGTGGGGGAGGGGGCAGCGGCTCGGCTGGTGAGCCGGTCCGCGCGTGATCTCCTCCGCATCCGCGACGAGGTCGCCGAGCTCGACGGGGAGATCGAAGCCGCTTTGCAGGACAGCAGATCCGCGGATCTTCTGGTGTCGATTCCTGGGTTCGGGCGCAGGCTCGCCGCGGATTTCCTTGCCGCGACCGGTACTGACCTCGCCGCGTTCGAGACGCCCGACCGGTTGGCCAGCTTCGCGGGTCTCGCTCCCGTGCCGCGGGACTCCGGGAAGATCTCCGGCAACCATCACCGGCCACGTCGCTATGACCGGCGGCTGTTGAACGCCTGCTTCCAGGCGGCGTTCATCGCGTCGAGGAACTGCCCGGTCTCGCGCTCGTTCTACGATCGGAAACGCCAGGAGGGGAAGTCGCACAAGCAGGCTCTGATCGCTCTCGCCCGGCGCCGTATGAACGTCATCTGGGCGATCTTCCGTGACCAGACGACCTTCAACCCCACCCCGCCCCGGCCGAACGATCCCGTCACCCCGCTTCTGCAGCACGGTCCAGAGTCGCCATCGAGGAGCAGACCCACCATCGCCCTTGCGGCCGCCTGACGCGTCTAGGTGAGGAGTTCGGTCTGGATCCGGGCGGCGACGGCCTCGCGGAGGGGGCGGACGTTCTCGGTGCTCCAGTCGGTCGGGTCGGGGAACTTCCACTCCAGGAATCGGCCGGTCGGCGTTGCGGGGAGGGTGAGGCCGGGCTTCATGGTGATGACGATGTCCGCGTTCTCGAGGTCCTCGACGGTGACGGCGCGGGGGATGTGGTTCCTGATGTCGAGGCCGAGCTCGGCGACGGTCGCAGCGATCGCGGGGTTCACCGTCTCGGCGGGGGAGAGACCGGCGGAGGTGGCGGTGTAGCGGTCGCCGGCGAGGACTTCGAGTAGGCCTGCGCCGAGTTGGGAGCGGCCGGCGTTGTGCTGGCAGAGGAAGAGGACGGTGGGCTTCTCGGTCATGCGGGGATGCTGCTTCCGGTGGTGGTGCGGGTCCAGGTCTGGGTGGCGATCTGCACGGCGTCCCAGGGGGAGCCGAGCGGGGGTGTGTAGGAGAGGTCGAGGTCGGAGACCTGCTCGACGGTGAGCCCGGCGAACAGGGCGGTCGCGTACGTGTCGACGCGCTTGGCGGTCTCGGTGCCGAGGCGTCCGACGAGCTGCGCGCCGAGCAGACGTCCGTCGCGGGTGTCGCCGGTGATGCGGATCGTGATGGGCTGCGCGCCCGGGTAGTAGCGCTTGTGGTCGTCCGCGACCGCGCTCGTCGTCGCCGGCGCGAAGCCCGCGGCGAGGGCCTCGTGCTCGCGAAGGCCGGTGCGGGAGGCGACGAGGTCGAAGACCTTCACGACCTGCGTGCCGACCGAGCCGGCGAACCGGGCATCGCCGCCGAGAGCGTTCTCGCCGGCCACCCGTCCCTGCTTGTGGGCCGTGGTGCCCAGCGGCAGGTAGGTGCTGCCGAGCAGACGGTGGTGCGTGGTCACTCCGTCGCCTGCCGCGAACACGTGCGGCAGGCCCGTGCGCATCGCCTCGTCGACGACGACCGCGCGGCCGGCGCCGAGAGACGCTCCGGCGCGGGCGAGCAGGTCGGTGTTCGGCTTCACGCCGACGACGAGGAGGACGACGTCAGCGGTGCGGGTGAGAGGTGTGCCGTCGTGGTCGGCGTGCACGGCGAGGCCGGTGGCGGTCTTCTCGATCGAGGCGACGGTGGTGCGGGTGAGAACCTCGACGCCGCGCTCGGTCAGTTCGGTGTGGACGAGGGCGCCGAGTTCGGGGTCGAGGGTGGAGAGCACTTCCGGGCCGCGCTGGAGCTGGGTGACTCGGAGGCCGCGGACGGTGAGGGCTTCGGCCATCTCGAGGCCGACGTAGCCGGCGCCGACGATGATCGCGGTCTGCGGGTCTCGACTGTCGAGGAACCGCTCGAGCGCGAAGGTGTCGCCCATCGAGTGCAGCACGTGCACTCCGTCCTCCGGCCCCAGTGCGTCCACTCCCGCGATGCCGGCGGAGGAGGCGAGGGCGCCGGTGCCGACGATCAGCTCGTCGTACCCGATCCGGTCGAGCGAGCAGTCGGGGGTGCGGACGGTGAGCTGCTGCCCGGCGACGTCGATGTCCGTCGCGAAGGTGTCCAGGCGCAGGGTCATGCCGGTGGCTTCGAGATCGGCGTGGCTGCGGTGCGCAAGCGACTGCCATGGCTGCACCTCGCGGGAGAAGTAGTACGGGATCCCGCAGATGGAGAAGTTCGGGTACGAGTCGGCGACGACGACGGTCACGTCGACGGACGGGTCGAGCTCGCGGGCGCGCAGCGCGGCGGAGATCCCCGCGTCGCTGCCGCCGATAGCGACGAGATGCATCAGATGGGCCTTTCGAATCAGACGTGTGAAGAGGTCGAGGTGGCCGGGACCACAAGGTCCCCGGCGGCCCGGGCGGCGCCCGGGAAGAGGAACACGGCGATGCCGACGCCGATCGCGGCGCCGACGAGCTGCGCAGCGACGAACGGCAGGACGGAGGCGGGGGCGATGCCGGCGAAGGTGTCGGTGAAGACGCGGCCGAGAGTCACGGCGGGATTCGCGAACGAGGTCGAGGACGTGAACCAGTACGCGGCACCGATGTACGCGCCGACCGCGGCCGCCGCGAGCGGGCCTCGGTGCGTACGGGCGAGGGAGAGGATCACGAGGACCAGGCCCGCGGTGGCGACGACCTCCCCGAGCAGGTGCCCGGCAGTGACCCGCTCCGTCGTCGCGATCGAGGACGGGATTTCGAACATCGCATTCGCGAGGACCGCGCCGCCGATGCCTCCGAGCAGCTGCGCGCCCACGAACACCGCCAGCTCCCGCCCCAGCAGGCCGGTGCGGTCGCGACGACCGAGGACCGCGTCCACGGCGGAGACGAGCGGATTGAAGTGCGCCCCCGACACCGGGCCGAGAGTGAGGATCAGCACCGCCAGCCCCAGCGCGGTCGCGAGGGAGTTCTCCAGCAGTTGCAGACCGACGTCGTCCGGGGAGAGCGTCTGAGCGGCGATGCCGGAGCCGACGACGATCGCCACGAGCAGACCGGTGCCGAGGAACTCGGCCACGGCCCGACGAGCGAGCGGAGGAGGGGAAGTGGTGTCCATGTCGTCGGCCATCTTGACCGCTCACGATCACTCAGTCAAGATTGAGTCAATGAACACCGAGCGAACCGAACTCGAAGCGCGCGCCGCCCGGCACGCCGCCCTCAGCGACCCCGCGCGCCTGCGGATCACCGACCTGCTCACCCTCGGAGACCTCGCGCCGCGGGAGCTGCAGGACCGTCTTGGGATGCCCTCGAACCTCGTCGCGCACCACCTCGCCGTCCTCGAGCGCGAAGGCATGATCCTCCGTCGCCGCTCGGAGGCGGACCGGCGCCGCGGCTACGTCCATCTGATCCCCGGGGCGTTCGACCAGCTCGGGCCCTCGACCACCGCCGCAGCGCGGCGAGTGCTGTTCGTGTGCACCGCGAACTCCGCCCGCTCCAAGCTCGCCGCGCAGCTCTGGGCGCAGCGCAGCCCCATCCCCGTCGCCTCCGCCGGCACCCACCCGGCCGCCGCGGTGGCCGCCGGAGCGATTGCGACCGCCGAACGCCACGGCCTCCCGCTACCCGAAGGAGCCCCGCAGCAGCTCGCGGACGTCGCCGCCGACACAGACCTCGTGATCACCGTCTGCGACGCCGCGCACGAGGAACTCGGCTCGGACGCGCTGCACTGGTCGATCCCCGACCCGGTACCTGCCGGCACGGATGCCGCGTTCGATGCGGCCTACGACGAGCTCGCCGCGCGCGTCGACGCTCTCGCGGCGAGGGTCACGGCCGCCTGATCAGACGCGGGTGAGCATCCCGGCGAGGGAGTCGAGCGCGCCGGGGACGAGGGAGAAGTACGCCCACGTGCCGCGCTTCTCGCGGGCCAGGATCCCGGCGTCCACGAGGATCTTCAAGTGGTGCGACACGGTCGGCTGACTCAGCCCGACCGGCTCCGTGAAGTCGCACACGCACACCTCGCCCGAGCTGCTCGACGCCACGATCGACACCAGGCGGAGCCTCGCCGGATCCGCCATCGCCTTCAACGCTCGCGCCAGCAGCTCCGCGCCCTCGGCGCTCAGCGGCTCGCGCGCGAGCGGCGCGCAGCACGCGGCCGCCGCCGCGGTGAGAGTCAGCTCGGTCGTCGCCATGCCTCCACCCTCCCACACATTGACAGCCATCGATATGCCGGGGCAGACTCGATCCATCGATGACCGTCGATGTTGAGGAGTGCACCTGATGACCCTGCTGCTGACCGTCCCGCCCCGCACCGACGAGCGCCGCCTCACCGGCCTGCCCGTCGCCGTCATCGGCGCCGGCCCCGTGGGTCTCGCCGCCGCCGCGCAGCTGCTCGAGCGCGGCCTCGACGTCATCGTCTACGAGGCGGGTGAGAGCGCAGGTGCCGCTGTGCAGCAGTGGGGTCACACTCGCTTGTTCTCCCCGTGGGAGTTCCTGGTCGACGCGGCCGCCGGGCGCCTGCTCGACGCCGCCGGCTGGGAGGCCCCCGCAGCGAAGAAGCTGCCCACCGGGCACGAGTTCGTCCGCGACTACCTCGCTCCTCTCGCCGCGACCCCGGAGCTCGCCCCGGTCATCCGCTACCGCTCCCGTGTCACCGCCGTCTCTCGTGAGGGCATGGATCGCACCCGCTCCACCGGCCGCGCTGCGACCCCGTTCCTGCTGCGCCTGGACACTCCGGAGGGCGCCGTCGACGTCACCGCGCGCGCGGTCATCGACACCTCCGGCACCTACTCCACGCCCAACGCGCTCGCCTCCGCGGGCCTTGACCCAATCGGTGTCCTTGATGTCGCGGAGCACCTCAGCCACGCACTGCCGGACGTGCTCGGTGCGGACCGTGCCCGGTTCGCCGGGAAAAGCGTCCTCGTCGTCGGCGCCGGCCACTCCGCCGCGAACACCCTGATCAAGCTCGCTCGACTCGCCCGCGAGGAACCGGAGACGAGGATCACGTGGGCGATCCGCGGCACGAGCCCGGTGCGCGTCTTCGGCTCCGGCGACGACGAGCTCGAGGAGCGCGGCAAGCTCGGCGGCACCGTCCACCAGCTCGTCCGCGACGGCGCGATCACCCTCCTGGACCGCTTCGAAATCGACCGCCTCGAGAAGACCCCCTCCGGCGGCGTCACGGTGATGGGGCGCCGCCGGAAGGAGCGCGAGAGCGTGGAAGTCGATGTCGTGGTGCAGGCCACCGGGTTCCGGCCCGACCTCGACATGCTGCGCGAGATCCGCGTCTCCCTGGACGAGATCGTGGAAGCACCCCGCGCCCTCGCCTCGCTCATCGACCCGAACCTGCACTCCTGCGGCACCGTCGACCCCCACGGCGTCGCGGAACTCGCCCACCCCGAGCCGAACTTCTTCATCGCCGGGATGAAGTCGTACGGCCGTGCGCCGACCTTCCTGCTCGCCACCGGCTACGAGCAGGTCCGCTCCATCGCGGACGAACTCGCCGGCGATCACGCCGCCGCCCGGCGCGTCCAGCTCGTGCTCCCCGAAACCGGCGTCTGCTCCACCGACATCGGATCCGCCGGAGGGAGCTGCTGCTCATGACCGCGATCCGGCCGATGACCCCCGGAGACTGGGCGGCGGTCGAGACGATCTACCGCGAGGGGATCGCGACCGGGCACGCCACCTTCGAGGCCGAACCGCCCACGCGGGAGGCGTTCGACGCGGGGAAGCTCGACGTCGGGCGCCTGGTCGCCGTCGACGGAGAACAGATCCTCGGCTGGGCCGCGTTGTCGAAGGTCTCGGCCCGCCCCGTCTACCGGGGCGTGGTCGAGCACTCCGTCTACATCGCCGCCGCTGCACGTGGCCGCGGCGTCGGATCGAGGCTGCTGGCCGCGCTCATCGCCGCGGCGGACGACGCGGACCTGTGGACGATCCAGTCGAGCATCTTCCCCGAGAACACCGCCAGTCTCGCCCTCCACGACCGCGCTGGATTCCGGCGTGTGGGCATCCGGGAGCGCATCGCGCAGATGACGTACGGGCCGGAGGCTGGCCGCTGGCGCGACACGATCCTCATCGAGCGGCGGCGCCCGTGACGCCGTGACTCGTCCAGGATCCGCGTGTATCGTGATCGTCACAACGGGCCGGTTCCCGGAACGTTGCCAGCCGAAGACCCCGCCTAGCGGGGTCTTCGTTTTTAAGGCGTCCAGATCCGGTCGTGCGACGTCGACGCGTCGATCAGAGCGCCCAGGCGCGTCATCGTCGCCGCGGACTTCGGGTGCGTCTCCGTCACCGTCTGCCGACGCCGGTGCAGGTAGATCGCGAGGTCGGCCGCCTGCACCCCGGCGGCGTTCCTCGAGGACGCGAACTGGATCGGGGAGGAAATCAGGTTAAGGCGGCTCGTCAGGTAGCCCGGCGTGCCCAGTGACCGGTAGCTCTCGAACTGCCGCCGGTGCTCCTCCTGCGTCGCGATCTCGTCGGCGACGACGATCACCTCCTCGGTATCGAAGGAGAAGACGTCACGGCGGTACTCGTTCACCCGCTCGAGCAGGTGCTGCAGCACGATCTTGTGCGGCTGCTCCGGGTACCGGTACCGGGCGTTCAGGCGCTTCACGTCCACGCCCCGGAACAGGTAGCGGACTTCTGCCTCCTGCGCGATGCGCAGCGCGGCCGCGTAGATGCCCGCCGCCTCACGATGCTTCCCGCGCAGAGGAGCCCACTCGCCGGCGCCGCCCATCAGCTCGTGCCCGTGAAACTCGACATCCGCCGGCACCCCGTGATCCGCGGCGATCTGCTCCCGGAGAGCGGCGTAGCCGTGCTCGAGCTGCTCCCACTTCTCCTGTGTCGTCACGGCAGCGCCGATGAAGTAGAAGTCCTGTGTGTAGGACTCGTCCAGGTACGCGATCAGCACCCCGTCATCATGTCAGCGACCCCCGCCACCACTGGCGGCAGAACAGCCCGGACGGGCCGCTCCGGACAGCTCAAAGGCGCGAGCATGTCGCAGGAACACACATGCTCGGGGTGCATGGAGAGCACCCGATCGATCGGCTGTCACCGCTTGCGCGCGTCGGCGTCGAGGGTCTGCTGGAGAAGTCGGAGAGCCTTAGGTCCTACCCCATGGAGGGTCGCGAGGTGGTCCAGGCCCACCCGCCGCAGGTCGTCCGCATCGTGCACGCCCGCTTCCTCGAGCGCGCGGGAGGCCGGGGCGCCGATGGCGGGTAGCTGTCGAGACGGTTCCATAAGTCCGACCCTACGAACCGAACTGCTGCCCCGATAGCCGATGTCATCGCTCACCTCGGCACGCCTGCGCCAGGCTGCGGCGCTACTGCGGTCGTGTTCGTTCGCCTCATCCCACGGATCGCAGCGGATCGAACTGCCGTGAAGCCGTCGAAGGACAAGCGGGAACGCTTAGCCAGGGCGCCGGTATCCCGCTGCGTCGAGGACCGCCGGCGTCATTCAGGGCGGGTTGCGCACTTGAACGTCAGGAGCGGACGAGCCGCGCGATGGCGTCGGAGGCTTCTTGCAGCTTGATCTTCGCTTCGTCGCCGCCGGCTGCGGCGGCCTCGAGGACGCAGTGGTTCAGGTGGTCGTTCAGGAGACCGAGCGCGACGGACTCGAGGGCGCTGGTCATCGCGGAGATCTGGGTGAGGATCTTGATGCAGTACTGCTCGTCTTCAACCATGTTCTGCAGGCCGCGAGCCTGCCCCTCGATGCGGCGAAGGCGGCGGAGGTACTGGTCCTTGTCGGAGATGTAGCCGTGGGCGCCGGTGATGTCGGTCTGCTCGCTCGTCTGCTCGGTCACGGTGTCCTCATCCCCCGGGTGCTGGTGCAGCTCGTCCGCTGCTGCGCGGGGCGGACGGGTACGGAGGGGGTTTTCAGCCGCTCCGGCTGCTTTCTGCATACTCTAGGGGGGTATGCATGGGCGTCCCTTCTGATGCCCTCGGACGAGTGACGAGCAGTGTCGGAGGTGTGGATCATGAGCGACAGCGTCGTTTCTAAGCTGTCCGCGCCGCTGATGCGCGCGGTGGTCGTGGTGCTGACGTTGGCGGCTCTGCTGCTGGGCGTGTTCGCGATGCACTCGATGATGGGCAGCCATTCCGACGCGTCTGTGTCCGCAGGACACACGCATGCGCAGACCGATGCTCACGCCGACCCGGTAGCTGCGTCGACAGGCGGGATGGCTCTCGTGGCTGGCGCCGATCAGGGCGCGGTCGTGCCGATGGTGCCGTGTGATGACAGTTGCGCGATGGGGTGCGCTCTGATGGCGGCGACGTGCGTCATCGTCTTCTTCCTCGCGTCCCTGATCCTCCTGGCCCGGGTGCCGGCGCTGTTCGCGCGCGTGCTCGACGCGGGTCCGCGTCTTCTGCTGCTCGTTCCGCGCGCGAAGTTCCATGTGTATCTGCCGTCGTTGACGGTGTTGTCGATCAGTCGCACCTGATTCGCCTGTCGTCGCAGCGTCCGCTGCGACCTCATCACCCCGCCCGCAGGGCGCGGTTCCGGCGATTCCTGCTACCGACTGAACGGATACGACACTCATGAACACCAAGCGCACTCTTCTCGCCTCGACTCTCGCTCTGGCGACCGCAATTACTCTGGCCGCCTGCTCGGACAGCTCCGGCACGGGCGGCATGGAGGGGATGGACCACAGCAGCTCCTCCTCGTCCGCGTCCGCGTCGCCGTCTTCGACTGCTGCGGCGGAGGCGGACTTCAACGATCAGGACGTGATGTTCGCGCAGATGATGAAGCCCCACCACGAGCAGGCGGTGGAGATGGCCGACATGATCCTCGCGAAGGACGGCATCAGCACCGACGTCACCGACCTCGCGACCCAGATCAAGGAAGCGCAGGGTCCGGAGATCGCGCAGCTCGAGGAGTGGATCAGCGCGTGGGGCGCTGAGGACTCGATGTCGGGCATGGATCACAGCATGGACGGGATGATGTCCGACGAGGACATGTCCTCGCTGGAGAGCGCGACCGGCGCCGAGGCGGAGACGCTGTTCCTCGAGCAGATGATGATGCACCACGAGGGCGCCGTGGAGATGGCGCAGACCGAGGTCGACGAGGGCCAGAACGCGGACGCCATCGACATGGCGAACACGATCGTGCAGACCCAGACCGAGGAGATCGCAACCATGCAGGATCTCCTCGCGTCCCGCTGACCCGTCTTTCTGACGCCCCTTCCCCCTCCTGGGCAGGCGGAGCGCTGCTGCGTCGCGCCCGTGCGCGCTACCGCCGCGCCCCGGTGGGGGTCGCCGTACCTGGCGATCCCCACCCTCTACTTCTTCGCGCCCTCTGAGGGCGCTCGAACCAGAAACGTCCCCCTATGCACCGCCTTCCTCTTCACCCCCGTCCGCTTCGCTCGGGAGTCGCCCGGTGAGCGCCGCGTCGACGCCGACGAGCGACCCGCGCCGCCGCGACGTGCACCGCACCCGAACCCGCACCCGCGATGCCTCCCCGCGGCAGGCTGCGCTCACGCTCGGACGCCGGGTGACGTACACGGCGCCCTCGCGAGCCGACGCGCAGGCGTTGCAGCACGCCGCCCGCGTCGCGGCCCGCCCGCGCCCGGCCCCGCCGGGCACGGCCACGATGCGGCCGCGCCTGGCTGGGATGTCCGCGATGACTCTCGTCACGATGATCGCGGTGACCTCCTCCATGCCCGCGTTCGCCGTCGACGGCACCCCGACCAAGACCACGACCCTGGCCGTCAGCGAGGCGCAGCCGCAGACGTTCGTCGCGGCCGGCGCGGTGCAGCTCACCGTCACCCGGGACACGTTCGGCGCGGAAGCCAAACCCGAGGTGCTGGTGACCGCCGCCGTCGCCACGGAACTCGTGGACGACGCATCAGAAGAGTCCGCCGCATCCACTGAGGACAGCGAGGTCGCGTCCGCTACCTGGCGGGTGCCGGTCGCGGGGCGCATCTCGAGCACGTTCGGTCCTCGCCCGGATGCCCCGGTCGCGGGCGTGAGCGCGTTCCACAAGGGCACCGACCTCGCCGCCCCCTGCGGAACCCCGGTGGTCGCAGCGACTGGCGGCACGGTCGAGGAAGCCGGCTACGCCGGCAGCTACGGCAACTGGATCCTGCTGGCGAGCAGCGACGGCATCGAGACCGGCTACGCGCACAACAGCGACCTGCTCGTGGACGTGGGTGACACGGTCGCCGCCGGCGACCTGATCGCTCTCGTGGGCTCCACCGGCGCCTCCTCCGGCTGTCACCTGCACTTTGAAACGCGCGTGGACGGGAGCCCCGTGGACCCGGAAGGCTTCATGAGCGATCTGGGTGTCGGCCTTGGCTGAGCATTGCGGGCACCGCTCGCGCCGCACGCGGCGTCTCGCCGTCATCGTCGGCGCCGCCGTGACGGTGGCGCTGCTCACCGGCTGCGTTTCGTCAGGCCGCGTGGAGACGGGCGCGCTCGTGGCCGCGCCGGCAGGGTTGGAGCACGTGCACGGGCTGGGCTGGGATCCGGTGACCGGGCTCACCTACGCGGCTGCGCACTCGGGAGTGTGGGTGATCCCCACCGACACCCTCCCGGACACCTACCCGGCCAGCCCCACCCCGACCGACGACGAAGCGGGCGGAGGGCCGGTCGCCGGCCGGGCGCAGGACACGATGGGGTTCACGATCACCCCGGAGGGAGTGTTCTACGCCTCCGGGCATCCCGACCCCGCCGACAGGTCCGCGCCAGGACCCAACCTGGGTCTGATCCGCAGCATCGATGCGGCCGCGACCTGGGAGCCGGTGTCCCTGAGTGGGGAGACGGATTTCCACGACCTCGCGACCGTCGCTCTCACCGATGCGGCGACCCGCGTGTACGGGTACGACGCGAGCCGCGGCGTCATCCTCCGCAGCGACGACTCCGGCGCCGCATGGACCCCGTCTGCGCAACTGCCGCTGCGCGATCTGACCGTGGACCCCGAGCGTCCCGACCGGGTGTTCGCGACGACCGAGACGGGCTTACAGGTCAGCGAGGACGCCGCGGTCACGTTCCGGCCCGTCTCCGGCGCGCCCGCCCTGTTCCTCGTGGACGGCAGTGCCGGCGGGCAGCTGGTCGGTGTCGACGTCGACGGGACGTTGTGGACGGGAACTCTCGAGGGCTCCTGGCAGAGCCACGGAACCCTCGAGGGGCAGCCGGAGGCGTTCGCGCTCGTCGACGGCGAAGAACAGTGGGTCCTTGCCGCCGACGAGCGCGGAGTGGTCGCCTCCGGCGACTACGGGCGCACCTGGACGGTACTGCGGCCCTCCTCGTGACGGACTGGGCTGGTGTCGCGTTCGCGCGCGGCGCGGGTGCTGGCCTGCGGGGACAGCTCCAGGCGGCGCAGCAGCTGCGCGTTCACGGCGACGACGACCGTGGACGCGGACATCAGCAGAGCCCCGACCGACATCGGCAGCACGAACCCGATCGGCGCGAGCACTCCCGCGGCCAGGGGGACGGAGAGGAGGTTGTAGCCGGCCGCCCACCACAGGTTCTGCTTCATCTTCCGGTAGCTGGCCCGGGACAGCTCGATCACGGACAGCACCGACCGGGGGTCATCGGAGGCCAGGATCACCCCGGCGGATGCGATCGCGACATCGGTGCCTGCGCCGATCGCGATTCCCACGTCGGCCTGCGCGAGAGCGGGAGCGTCGTTGACGCCGTCACCGACCATCGCGACCCGTCGGCCCTCGCGCTGCAACTCGATGACCTTCGCGGCCTTGTCCTCCGGCTTCACGCCGGCGAACACCCGGTCGATGCCGAGCTCCTCGCCCACGGTGCGGGCGACCGCTTCCGCGTCGCCGGTGATCATGACCACCTGCACGCCGATCGCGTGCAGCGCGTCGACAGCCTGCCGGGACTCCTCCCGCACCTCATCCGCGAGCCCGAGAGCCCCGATGACCCGACCGCCGGCGAGGACGTGGAGGATGATCATCCCCTCCGCCTCCCACGCGCGCGTCTGCTCGAGCGCGGCAGCGTCGTGCGCGCGCAGCATCGACGGACCGCCCACGCTCACCGCACGCCCCTCGACCTGCGCCGTGACGCCGACAGCGGTCGACGCCTGGAAACCGGTCGCTGCCGGCACCCGCACGCCGCGGCTGTTCGCGGCTGCCACGATCGCCCGAGCGAGAGGGTGCTCACTGTCCGCCTCGACCGCCGCAGCGACCGCGAGCAGCTGCTCCTCGTTCACCCCGTCGACAGTGTGCACGGCGGCGAGCGTCGGCTCGCCCTTGGTCAGGGTGCCCGTCTTGTCGAACAGGACCGTGGTCACCGTGCGCATGCTCTCCAACGCGAGACGGTCCTTGACGAGGACGCCGCCCTTCGCGGCCCGCTCGGTCGCGATGGACACCACCAGCGGGATCGCGAGTCCCAGCGCGTGCGGGCACGCGATGACCAGAACCGTGATGGTGCGGATCACCGCCTCGTCGGGACTGCCCAGCAGCGACCACACGATCGCGGTGATCACTCCCGCGCCCAACGCGAACCAGAACAACCACCCGGCGGCAACATCAGCGATGCGCTGCGCCCGGGAGGACGAGTTCTGCGCCTCCGTGACCAGGCGCTGGATGCCGGCGAGAGCGGTGTCGTCGCCGACGGCCGTCACCTCCACCCGCAACGCCGTGTCCGTGGCGACCGTGCCGGCCACGACCATCGATCCCGGGCCGCGACTGACCGGGCGGGACTCCCCGGTGATCATCGACTCATCCACGTCCGCGGTGCCCTCCAGCACCCGGCCGTCCGCCGGCACCCGGCCGCCGGGACGCACGACCACGACATCCCCCTGCACCAGGTCCGCGGGAGACACCTTCTCCACCTCACCCTCGCGCACCCGCTCCGCCTCATCCGGCAGCAGCGCCGCGAGAGAGTCCAGCGCCGAGGACGTCTGCGCGAGAGAGCGCATCTCGATCCAGTGCCCGAGCAGCATGATCACGATCAGCAGCGCCAGCTCCCACCAGAAGTCCAGCTCGTGATCCAGCAGCCCCGCGCTCGCACCCCACGACGCGAGGAACGCGACCGTGATCGCCAGAGCGATCAGCAGCATCATCCCCGGCGTCCTCGAGCGCAGCTCCGACACCGCCCCCTGCAGGAAGGGCCGGCCGCCCCAGACGTACATCACCGTCCCGAGCACCGGCGAGATCCAGCCGACCCCCGCAACGTCGGGGAGGGAGTAGCCCAGGATCATCGAGAACATGCCGCTGAACACGACCACCGGCACCGCGAACACCAGCATGATCCAGAACAACCGCCGGAACTGGCCGACATGATCGCCGTGGCCGCCGTGGCCGGCAGCGCCCGCCGTCATGTTGTGGCCTGCGTGAGGATCAGGCGCTCCGCGCATCTGGTGCCCGGCGTGCCCGTCAGGGGCCGTACTCACGTGATGACCTGTCCTTCCCGCGTCGACGTCGCGTGCTTCGACGGTGCGGTGAGCACTCTCGTGCTCGTCATCGTGCAGGTGGTGCTGCGCCATCATGACTCCTTCCGGCCGCTTCCGGCCTGATCCGACGGTATACCCCCCGGGGGTATCAGACAACGGGGTGATCGGGCGGAAGATTCCCGACTTGACCGAAGATGTCGGGGCAGGGGCAACGCACCACATCGATACGGGATGGGTTGGGCGGGTGCCTAGGCTGAGCGCATGAGTGACTCCAACCCGTCTGGCACGCCGTCGCCCGTCCCGGAGCGCCCCCGCTGGGTGAAGGTGTTCATGGTCGTCGTCGTCGTCCTCGCGATCGGCTTCATCGTCGTGCACCTGCTCACCGGCGGCGGGGCGCAGATGATGAATCACTGATGATGCTCGGCCCGCGAGCTCGCCGAGTCGCCCTCACCGTCCACGTCCTGGTGTCCGTGGGCTGGTTCGGCGCGGTGGGCGCGTTCCTCGCGATCGCGCTCGTCGGAGCGACCAGCAGCGACCCCTTCACGGTCCGAAGCGCCTACTTGGCGTTGGACCCGCTGGGGACGTTCGTCATCATCCCGTTCGCCCTCGCCTCCCTCGCCACCGGAATCCTGCAAGGCCTCGGAACGCACTGGGGACTGGTGCGCCACTACTGGGTGGCGATCAAGCTGTGGCTGAGTGTCTTCGCAACCGCAGTCCTCCTGCTGCACACGCGCCTCATCGAGACGATGTCCCTCGCCGCCCGCCACGGGCTCATCCCCTCCACGCTCGAGGGAACCCGCACGCAACTGGTCGTCGCGACCGCCGGCGGCGCCGTCGTTCTCGTGGTTATCACCGCCCTGTCCGTCCTCAAGCCTCGCGGCCGCACCCGGCTCGGGCTGAGAGCAACCCGAACGACCTGACCGGCGTTGAGTTCCGGCGTGTCAGCGCCGAGACAATGAGGAGGCGCGGGGGTGATCGCTGCCCGGGCGCAGCGCTATCCAGAGCCCGCACCGCCGGCACACGTACGCGGCGCCATCGTTGAGTGCGTGAACCTGACGTCGACGGCGGGCCCGTCCGCAGCAGGAACAGGTGACGGAGGAATCAGGGTTCACGGGCAGCGATCGCTTCCACGAGCTGCTCCGTCGTCGGAAGACCCGCCAGCCCGCTCGGCGTGAAGTAGATCCGACAGGCAAGATCCGTGGTCCGCCCGCCCGACGGGAACAGGTCTTCCCCGTCGAGGGTGATCGTCGGGGAACCCGCGAAAGCGACGCCGGCGGCGTCCTCCGGTGTCGCCAGAAGCCGGTAGGTGACGGGGATGTCGGAGTGGCCGGTGGACTTCAGCGCCTGGTCCAGGCGAGGGCCGACGTCCTTCCAGTTCGGGCAGTCGTCGATGTGAAGAACCTCGATCATCATTCTCCGATCATCCTCCCGCCGTGCGCGTCGCACCCGAGGAGAGCACTTCTGAGGTTGAGGGTGTCTGCCCCGGAACATCGATCGTCAGCCCGCTCGTGGCTCGCCTGTCGGCGCCCGCTCTAGTCATCGTCATCGTCGTCTTCTACGAGCTCGCCTTCCCAGGCCTCGCGTCCCTCGTGAATGGCGAAGAGAGCGATGACGAACCCTGCAACCGGGTCAAGCCACGCGGCTCCAGTGAGGGCGTAGAGGACGAGCCCGACGAGGGTGGAGACGCTCAACAGCACGCAGATCCGAGTCTCCGCTGCGTCCGCGAGGATCAGGGGGTCTCCGAGCCTCTTCCCGACACGCGTTTTCACCGCCGCAAGGACCGGCATGACGATGATCGAGAGGATCAGGAGCACGATGCTGACCGGGGAGGACTCGGGAGCGTCACCCGCGATCAGGCTGCGGATGCCCTCGATGCTCACGTAGGCGGCGAGGAGGAAGAACGTCACGGCGACGAACTTCAACGTGCGCCGCTCCTTCGCTTCGTCCGCCTCACCATGCCGCAGCCGCGCCGCCAGGCGCAGCCCTACCAGCACGGCGGCGATCGACTCGATGCCGGAGTCGATGCCGAACCCGATCACGGACACGAGTCCCGCGGCGATACCGGCCGCGATCGCGACGATGCCCTCGATGACGTTGTAGGCGACGGTGAACTGCGCCAGGCGCAGCCCGCGTCGGGTCAGCTGTTCGGTCTCGGCGGGGGTGAGTGCGCTCATTCGGTGGTCCTCTCGGGGCGGGGGTGACGGGTCAGATGGGGAGGACGAATCCGTTGATCAGGTTCTGGAGGCGGTAGATCAACTGGGTCCACAGGCCGCTGACCATGGCGGTGCCGATGAGGATGAGTAGCCCTCCGCCGAGGAGGTTGATGGTGCGGATGTGGCGTTTGAGGAAGCTGGTCGCGGTGGCGGCCCAGGAGAATCCGAGGGCGATCAGCAGGAACGGCAGTCCCAGGCCCAGGCAGTACAGCAGGCCGAGGAACGCGCCGCGGCCGGCGGAGGCGCCGTCCAGGCTCAGCGCGGAGATCGCGGTGAGGGTGGGCCCGAAGCAGGGTGTCCAGCCGAGCCCGAACACCACACCGAGCAGGGGTGCTCCGGCGAGTCCGGTCGCGGGTTTCCAGCGGGGGCGGATGGTGCGTTGCAGGAACCGGACCTGCCCGATGAACACGACGCCCATGAGGATCACGAGCACTCCGAGGATGCGGGTGACGGTGTCCTGCCATTCGAGCAGCCATGTCCCGAGGGCGCCGAACGCGGCGCCGTAGGCGATGAAGACGACGGCGAAACCGGCGATGAACAGGCCCACTCCGGCGACGAGGCGGCGCCGGCTGCCTGTGGCGAGGTCGGGGTTTCCGCCGATGTAGGCGAGGTAGCCGGGGACGAGGGGGAGCACGCACGGGGACGCGAACGAGACGAGGCCGGCGAGGACCGCGATGGGCGCGGCGAGCAGGAGTTGGCCGCTGAACACAGCCTCTCCCCAGTTCACGAGGCCGCCTCCGCGATGGTGTCCGCGATGAGGGTGTCGAGGATGGAGCGGGCGGTGACCCGGCCGAGGATCCGCGCGGCGGGTCGGCCGTCGACGTCGAGCACGAGGGTGGTAGGGACGGCGTTCGCGGCGAACTTCCCAGAGAACGCGAGGGCCACGGCGGCGTCGGTATCGATGATCGAGGGGTAGGTGATGCCGTAGGTGTTCGCGAACGAGGTGGCGGTGTCGGCTTGGTCGCGAACGTTGACACCGAGAAACGCCGCTCCGTTCCCGTCGTACTGCTCGTGCAGCGCTTGCAGGTCGGGTGCTTCGGCGCGGCAGGGGGCGCAGGCGGCGTACCAGAAGTTCACGACGAGCACCTGCCCGCGGTAATCCTCGGAGCTGATCGCGTCGCCCGTTTCGCTCGTTCCGGCGAAGTCGACCGGCTCGCCGCGACTGCCGACAGGCCATTCGATGACGGTGCCGTCACCGGCGACGTAGTTCTTGTTCGACCCGCCGCGGTACTGCTCCGCGAGGTCGTCCCGCGCGCATCCGCTGGTCCCGATGCCGATCATCGCGAGCGGGGGAAGGGCCAGCAGGGCGCGGCGGCTGAGGGCGCTCACGAGGCGAGAGCGGCGTCGAGAGCGGCCTGGATGTCTTCGAGGCGTTCGAGCTGGATCGCCTCGTCGTTGACGAAGATCGTCGGCGTGCCCTGCACCCCCAAGTCCTTGCCCGCCTCGAAATCAAAGCGCACCCGCTCGAGCGTCGACGGGTCGGCCACATCCGCGTCGTACTGCTCCAGGTCGAGGCCGATCTCCTCCGCGAAGCCGCGGAACACGTCGGCCTTGGAGTCTTGGCTCTCGCCCCAGCTCGCCTGCGTCTGGAACATCCGGTCGTACATCTCCTCGAACCGGTCCTGCCGCGCTGCTGCCTCGACGGCGAGAGCGGCATTCTCGGAGTTGCGATGCGAGGGAATCGGGAAGTAGCGGGTCGCGAAGGTGACCCGGCCTGCGTACTCCTCACGCAGCTGCTCGATGGTCGGGTAGACGGCCGCGCAGACCTCGCACTCGAAGTCGAGGAACTCGACCAGCGTCACCTTCCCGTCCTCCGCCTGATCGAGCATGTGGGTGTTCTGCTCGAGGACGGGCGTCGCGGCGGCGACCTCTTCGCGGGAGGCGGAGAAGGGCCGGAAGATCGCGATCGCGGCGATGACCGCGACGACGAAGACAGCCGCGGCGATGGCGATCAGGTTGACCTTGGTGCTGGTTTTCACGGGTGGTGCTTTCTGTCAGGCCGGTGGTCGGCAGAAACAAGGGGACGGCGCCGTGATCCGGCGAACGGTGAGGCTCAGGGCTGCGCCTCGATCAGGTTTCGCTCGTCTGTGGTTGGGGCGCGTCCGCTCTGCCGAAGACCTGCAGGAGGGCCCAGCCGGCGATGCCGCAGGTGGTGAAGATGTCGGCGACGTTGAAGATCGCGAACCAGTCGACCGCGATGAAGTCGACGACCTCTCCGCCCAGCGGCGTGTCCGCGGCTCGGCTGATGCGGTCCCAGATGTTCCCTGCGCCACCGCCGGCGGCGAGAGCGAGAAGTGCCGGTCCACCCAGCGGAGCCCCGCGGATGGTCCGCACGAACACCCACACCGTGAGGCTCACAAGAATGACGATCAGTCCGACCGCCAGTGCAGGTCCCAGCTCGGAGCCCATCCCGAAGGCGACGCCGGGGTTGAAGATCAACTCGAACCGCGCTCCGAGAGCGAGCTCGATCGTGCGTCCGTCTTCCAGCGCTGTCAGGGCCCAGCTCTTCGTGAGCTGATCAAGACCGAACGCGGCCGCAATCAGCGCAGCGATGAAAGCCACTCGGAGGACGAGCCTGCGCGTGGCGGGCATCAGAACAGCTCGAGGAGTCGAGGCAGAACACCCGACTCGATCAGGATGAACAGACCCAGGCCGATGAATACGGCAGGCACGAGCCAGTGCTCGACCCTCTCCAACAGCTCGGTCACCGTCTTGTTCGTGCCGACGACGCGAGCGATCAGGCACCACACCGCGACGAGGAGGAAGAACACGATGATCGTGACCACCGTGTCCGCGATCGGGCTCGTGCGGAATACGGGCGTGTAGAGGGAGATGTTGTCCGCGCCGTTCGCGATCGTGATCCCCGCAACGCCCAGCAGCCCGACCGCACTGATCGAACTCTCGTCATCGTCGTCGTCATCATCGCCCCTGCTGCGCAGGGTGCGGATGAGCCCGTACAGACCGATCGCCAGCGGGATCAGGCCCAAAAGCCCCACCCACTCATCCGGGATGATCGTCAACCCGGCGGCGGCAACGACGCTGATCGCGACGAGAGTCGCGAAGCCGAGGTACTGCCCCGCCACAACCTTCCAGCCCGGCAGCGAGCCACGGGCGGACGCGAGGAACAGCACCGTCAGAACCACGATGTCATCGATGTTCGTCGCAGCGAACAGTCCGATTGCCGCCGCGATAGTGCCGATCACGGCGCCACTTCCACGCCCCGACGGACCTCCGATGCGGCAGCGTCCACGTCACGTGCGCTCCGTGCTTCCGCCCCGAACGTGCCGCACAGATCCGCTTGGAACCCCGTCGCCTCCAAAAGTGCCTCAGCGGACTCGAGAAGATCGATCAGCTCCGGACGGGCCAACGAGTAGAACACCTGCCGTCCCTCTGCACGCCCCACGACCAGGCCGCACTCGCGCAGGCAGCTCATGTGCTCAGAAGCCGTCGACTGCGCCACGCCCAGCTCCGCCACTAGATCACTGACCCGAGCCTCACCATGCTGAAGTCGCCGCACGATCTGGAGACGCTTCGGGTCGGCCAAAGAGTGAAAGAGGGAGACGGCGGCAGAGGTGCCCCGCACGTGATCAATCGGCATGCACCGATGTTATCGACAGAAATCGATTTGAGCGACCACTGCCGAGGTGTTCGCGAACGATCGTTTACGAGACGGTCGAGCAGCGCGGCGGTCCAATCGGCGCGCCGTGTTCCACGGCCCGTGTCCGAGAGCTATGACCCGCAACCTACGTTCGCAGTACAGTCAGGCCTATGGCTTCGATCGGATACGCGCGCGTCTCGACCAGAGACCAGAACCCCGACGCTCAGACCGATGCGCTCACGGCAGCCGGCTGCGAGAAGGTGTTCGTCGAGCACGCCTCCGGAGTACTCGCGAAGCGTCCCGCGCTCGAGGACGCTCTCGACTACCTCCGCGAGGGTGACTCCCTCGTCGTGACGAAGCTCGATCGCCTCGGCCGGTCCGTGCGGAACTTGAAAGAGGTAGCCGACGGCCTCCAGCAGCGCGGCGTCGGACTGAAGGCGCTGTCTCAGGGCATCGACACCACCACTCCGGGCGGCCGGCTGTTCTTCCACATGCTCGCCGCGATCGCGGAGTTCGAGCACGACCTCATCGTGGAGCGAACCCACGACGGCCTTGCCGCCGCTCGAGCTCGCGGACGTAAGGGCGGCGGGCGCTTCAAGATGACGCCGACGAAGGCGAAACAGGCGCGTGCGATGTACGACGAGAAGACCTACACGGTCCAGCAGATCGCCGACACCTTCGGCGTGTCTCGCGGCACCATCTACCGCCACCTCACCGAAGACCACTGAGAGCCGCCGCGACGAGCGTCGCGGTTCACAGACCCGAGCGAACACCGGCCTCTGGCCGGCGGCGGTGTTGAGCGCTGTGCGCATTTTTGCCTGGAAGCCTTCGGCAGCGTACGGGCCTCCAGTGTCCGCGCAAGCCGCTGCGCGGCCGGCTCCTCCGAGGTTCTCGGCACGCGGTCGCTGCGCTCCCTCACATCGCGCCGACAACCTCTCCTCCTCCGCCCTCCGGGTTGCGCTCCCGCCTCCGACCCTGCTCGGCACTACGTGCCTTCCAGGCAAAAAAACGCTGGGAGAGAAGGAAGAACAGGCGAGCCAAACCATCCCCGCTGGCTTGACAAATCTGATTGAGAATCACGGCAAAAAAACGATGAGGAGGAGAAGAGAGATGCAACAGCAGATCACGACCGTCAGCACCTTCGTCCCGGCCGCCACCGAGGAGGGGATGCGCCACCAGTTCCGCAAGATCGCGGAGCGCGACGAGGACCTTGCCGCCCACGCCCGCAACGGGTGGGCACTCGCGCACACCGCCACGATCCCCGGCCCCGAGGGCGTCATGTTCGTGGACACCCTCACCCGCACCCAGCAGTAGCCCGCACCACCATCGAGGAGGAGACGCCATGTCCGACACCATCACCACCAGCCCCGCCCCGGAGAAGCCGACCCTCCTCGACGCGGTGGCCGAGTTCGCGTCCGTGTTCTCCCACGGGGACACCGCCGACGACCTGGCCACGCGCCTCAACTGCACCGAGGTCGACGCGCTGGCCGGACTCCTGCGAGCATTCGGAAGGGACGAAGCCGCAGACCTCTGGATCGCGCAGCACGCGACCGACGACGACGAGGGCGACGCCCACACCCCCGAAGGAGCCCAGCGATGACCGAGCAGCAGCAGGCCGCCGACGCGGTGGCGACCTACCAGGCAGCCGTGGCGACGTTCGCGGCCACGCTCTCGGACCCCGCCGTCGCGGAAACGATCGCCCCGACGCTCACCTGCGCGCGCGCGACGCCGATCATCGACCTCCTCACCGAGGCAGGACACCACGACGCCGCCCAGAAGTGGGCCGAGCTGCACGCCTGGACCCGACTCAACGACGAGCACGACCCACACCGCGGCGACGAGTCGGACGGGTGGGCCGACTGATGCTCACGGTCTACTCGAAGCCGTCGTGCGTGCAGTGCACCGCGACCTACCGAGCCCTCGACGCGAAGGGCATCGAGTACGACGTCGTGGACCTCACCACCAACCCCGCCGCGCTCGAGTACGTCATGGAGGAGCTGGGCTACTCCGCCGCCCCCGTCGTCGTCGCCAGCGATCAGGACCACTGGTCGGGATTCCGCCCCGACCTCATCGACAAGCACGCCGCATGAGCGGCGAGATCCCGAGCGATGAGTTCCGGGCCGGCTACCTCGCCGGATTCGCGGACCGGCAGGCCGAGGTGGACCGGCTGGAGAACGACGCCGACCGGCTCTACCGCGCCGCCTACGGCGACGAACGCCGCATACCCGGGCAGCACGTCACCCGCGCCGAGCTCGAACAGCGCAGAGCGCTGTCCGAGCCGCCTGTCGAAATAACCCGGCGCGAAGCGCTCGCATCCTGGGGGATCGAGCTACCCGCCGAGGACCCCACACGCACCCCCGCGGCCGAGCCCGCGACCGAGAGCCCGTCGACGGCGACGGGACCCACGAACCGCACGAGCAGGAGACGACAGATGAGCACCAGGACGATCACCGGAAACCTCGCCACCGACCCCGAAGCCGTGCAAGCGGGCCGCGTGCAGATCGTGAAGCTGCGCGTCATCGAGAACACCGGCGAATACCGCGGCGGCGAGTGGACCCCGCACGAGGCCCCGACGACGCATTTCGTGGAAGCGAAGTTCGAACTGGGCGAGCACGTCCTCGCCTCCCTCCACAAGGGAGACGCCGTGATCGTCGTCGGCTACGAGCGCACCGTCGCCTGGGGCGAAGGCGAGAACCGGCGCACCGGCCGTGTCCTCGAAGCCGACGCCATCGGCCCCAACCTCACCCGCGCGACCGCCGTCGTCACGACGGCCGCGCAGCGCGCACCCCGCCGCAGCGCCGCCCCCGCGGCTGCGTAAGTTGGTCGGCATGTGGGACGTGATCGCTCTGCTGCTGGCCGTGACGGGCGCTGCGCTCGTCGCCGCCGGTGTCGTGCCGCTGTATCGCGACTCCGAGCTCCACTCCGAGCAGCTGTCCGAGGTCGCGCTCGACAAGCGCGCCCGAGCCCGCGGCGCTCTCGTGGCTGCCGTTGTCCTCTTCTCCGCAGCGGCCGTCGCCCTCCTCGCCGGGACGGCCTGAGCCCCTACGCCGAGCCGTCCGCGATCCGGAGCACGGAGAGGATGACGTGATCCTCCGGTATCGCAGCGCGCACTTCCGCGATCGCCGCGGCCGACGTCGCCGCGTTGATCTTCTTCTACGGGCGATACTCGCGATTGTCCGTGGTCGAGGGCGGCGGCCCCGGATTCGGCTGCTGAAAACTGCCTACACCCAGTGAGGCCAGTCCGGCGGACACCGCCGCGCCCACGATGCGGGCGACGAGCGCTACTGACTTCCCGACGAGCTTCAACGCTGTTGCCATCACGGAACCATCACCTTCAGGACTGGATGGCAACGCTAGTGGTTTGGAGCCGCCCGGGTGCTCTACTTCGAGCCGTTCGCGAGCCGGAGCACGTAGAGGATGACGTGATCCTCCGGAATCGCAGCGCGCACTTCCGCGATCGCCGCGGCCGACGTCGCCGCGTTGCTCTGCACAACCGTCGATGCCGATTCAGCGCGCGTCCGGTGTGCCAGTTCCCACATGCTCCCATCGTCGCACCCGGCGCCAATGGGAGCGGCGGACCGGCAGTGCCGGCCCACGAGGGGGAGAGCCCCCTCGACCCCCCCCGAGCACGTGGAACGGCCGCGCGCTCGAGCGGGAGTCAGCTACGAGGACGCGGCTTGTACTTCTTCCCCGCGCGGATGTTCCGGTTCTCGATCACACCGACCACGGCCAGACCGGCGGCAACGAGGACGATCAGCGCCCATCCGAGGACGTTCAACCACGTCCCGGTGAAGGCCGCATAGGTCTGCTCGCCGGCGATGGAGAAGAGCATCAGCGACAGCCCGAACCAGACCATGCCATTGCTGATCAGCGCGGCACGCGCGAGCTTGGTCCGAGGCTTCGACATGCCCTCACCCTCCCACCGCCGGCTGGACGTGTCCACGGACTTGCACGGCGCCGATCGCGCCGCTCACAGATCCGGACGTCGATATCCGCAATCGGCGCAGTTCAGCAGAGTCGGCGGCATCGCGTGACCGCAGAACGCGCAATCCCAGTCCGGTTGTCGCGTCCCGCACTCCTCGCACCGCTCGGCGGAGGGCCAGGTCACCGCGGCACACGAGACGCACCGCAGCGGATCCGAGGGTTTCACCTTTGCAGAAGGCGACACCCGCGGCGATTCCTCATTGGCGAAGTGCACGCACAAGCCGGCGACGTCGGCGCCGCCCAAGAAGTCAGCCACCGACACCCGAATGGGATCAAGCAAGTCGACGGAGAATCCCACGAGGAAGTCGCCCGGCAGTGCGACAGGCTGCGCTCTCGCCTCCGTGTGCGCGACGGTCATCACCCGGCCGACCTCGTCCACCCGGACGAACGTATGCGTATCCGGGTACGTCGTGTAGTGAAGGACCCGCATCAGGTCACAGCGCTCACGGCTGCGGGGCGTGTGCCGGTAGGTGCTGCGCCATTTGCGAGGTCCGAAAGGGCACGAGGAGACCCATCACCATGCGCTCTGGTCGCCCGGAAGAGGCGGCGGAGGCGTCTCGGCATCTTGCTCCGCCCGAAGCTGTTGAACGACGCGCGTCACGAGGACCACCGCTTGCGCAGCAGCGAAGGCGTCGGTGTGAGAGATGTCTCCGTGGGTTACTTTCTGCGCCAGGTCCCACGCTGCGCGTACGAAGACTCGAAGTTCGGCGTGAGCTTTGCCGCTTGAATACTCCGCGAGGAACAGGTCGAGCCACGTTTTCGCGTCGCCGGCCTTGGGAGCCTCGGTGTCCTTCGGAACGGTCGTGACGGGGGCGATTAGCTTCGCCACGTCGATGATGATTTCGCGGCTGCGACGACCGACGTCCTGCCAGTCGTCTCGGTCGCGCGCTCCGTTCATCACTTTAATCAGAGCATCAATCCGACGATCCACCGCCTCCCAGGTCGGCGCTCCCGTCGAACCCACGTCCTGCACGGTCGCACGGCTCTCGAGTGCCGTCAGCTCTTCGAGCGTCGCCTTGGCGAGATCCTGAATCAGGGCACGACGTTCCGCGTAGCTCGGCAGTTCACGGGACCACTGACCGTGCCACTCCCAGAGGTTCTCCCAAGGAAACGCCGGCGGCAGCCCGAGGCGTTCCAGATTGTCGGTGAGGGTCCTCGCGTCTCCGATGTAGCTCGCGTTCACGCTCTGGATGCGTGGTCCTCCCGTCGCGACGGTCGTCAGCACGTTCGCCTGCTGCTTCAGCAGAAGCCGGATGTTCGGGACGCTGAGGATGTCACTTGAGCCGGGCGGCTGAGCGTTGAAGAGGTCTTCGATATTCGACACGCCTCCATTCTGTTGCGGGTGACTCGTCGGCGGCACCGCCGCGACCGCGAAACCTGGTGGGCGGGGGCGTGGGTGGCCGCCTCGCGTAGTCGATACCCTCGAAAGATGCACCTCCAAGTCGTCCCGAGCGGCACGCCCGCAGTGCCCTCCGACTCCGCCTCCGCGCTGCGCCAGCTCCTCGCGGACGGCGTGACCTGGGGTGACTCGTCCGCCTGGCTCCCGGCTCTGCCCGCGAAGAGCGTCGACCTGTTCTTCACGTCACCGCCCTACGCCGACCAGCGCGCCTACAGCCGGATCCACCCAGACCGTTACGTCGAGTGGTTTCTCCCCTTCGCGCGGGCGATGTACGACGCCAGCGCCGACACCGGCTCGCTCGTCATCAACATCAAGAACCGCGTCGCTAAGGACGGACCCCTCCGCGGACAGCGGCACCCCTACGTGTTCCAGCTCGTGATCGCGTTGCAGAACATGGGCTGGCGGTGGGTGGAGGAGTACATCTGGCAGAAGCCCAACGCGATTCCCGGCAAGTTCGGCCCGCGGACCAAAGACGCCTTCGAGCACGTATTCCACTTCGCTCGAGGTGCGAAGCCGTACTTCGACCTTGATGCGATCCGGGTCCCCTACAAGACGACGGACGATGAAATCGCCCGTCGCCGGCTCGACACAAACGGCCGGCGCACCACGGAGGCCGGTTTCGGCCGCGATCGAGTCGGGACCTACCGCCACGGCGGCGCCGATCCTGGCAACGTCGTATCTGTCAGCCAGACCTACAACCAGCACCGTGGTGTGAAGCACACCGCGGCCATGCCGGAAGGGCTCGCAGAGTTCTTCATCAAGGCCATGTCACCCGTCGGTGGCACCGTCGTCGACCCGTTCGCCGGCGGCGGCACAACCGCCGTTGTCGCCCGCCGTCACGGACGCCTCGCCGGCGGTATCGAGCTGCACGAAGAGTTCGCCACAGAAGCGCGGCGACGCATCGCCGCCGACGTTGACAGCGATGTGCCCGGCCAGATGCTCGGCCTTGGCTGATGCCCAGCGTTGAAGAGACCGTCGCCCGCATCGTTGACACCGCGACCTGGGACCAGCGCGTCGCCCAAATTCGGCTCATCAGCCAGAACCACGGCAGCGCGCAATACCAAGAGATCTACGCGACCGTCGCGCGCGAGCTATACGTCCCTCACCTGGCCCCAGATTTCGCCTACGTGCACTCAATGGAGTTCTACGATCTCCCCACATTCCAGAGCGCCTATGCCGCCGCCAGCAAGGCAACTGCAGCGTTCACCGACGTGTCAGAACAGACGCTCGCGGACACGATCCTCGAGAACCCTCGGACTCTCCTCGCGTTTAGAACCATCCTCGGGCTCACCGGCAACGAGTTCGCTCAATCGACGGGCTTACTTGCGGCGCCTCGGTCCATCAGAGCTGTCTCGCACAGCAAGGTGGACGCGATGGAGCGGAAGGGAACCGCGGTAACGGCGCAGCAGGCCAAGCTCATCGCTATGACGGTCCTCGCCGTGATGGACGGCAGCCTCTTTGGGGACCCGCCCGGCGATCTCCACCGCAAACAGGAGAAGTACGACACCGAACGTGGCTGGGAAGGCGTGCACGAACTTGCACGCGACGGCGTGCCCTACGAGGCTTTGCTTCACCAGCGCCACTATGGCGGGGCCTTCCGGCAGCTCCTCGACGCGACGTCGACGCTGCGCGGGAACCTCCTCGAGGATGCCGTCGAGGAGCTGTTCCTCGAGAACGGCATTCCGCACATTCGCACCGGAAGCCACAACCAAGGCGACATTCAGAAGCGGTTCGAGCTCCACGTCACCCCGGCACCCGATTTCGTCGTCTACGACAACTCTGGAAGCCTCCGCGCAATCCTCGAATGCAAGCTCGTCAACGACGGCGGAACCGCCCGTGACAAGGCTCTGCGGTTCGAACGACTCCGCGCCGAATCGCTCAGGCTCGGCGGAGTCCCCCTCCTCGCCGTCCTCACAGGCCTCGGCTGGACCCGAGTGAACGACACGCTCGGACCCGTCGTTCGCGACACAGACGGCCGTGTGTTCACCCTCGCCACCCTGCCCGACATGCTCGACGTGAATCCGTTCCCGTCGCTCATCGGCACGCACGTAGAGTCCGAGTAGCTTCCTAGCCGGCACCCGTCACAGCTTGTCGATCCACGTGTCCTCGTCTCGATCGACCCAGGCGTTGCCCGTGCCCTGCTTGCTCGAGGTGCGCGCCGACTCGATACGACGGGACAAGCCCAGCAGTAACGACAGCGCCTGCTTCTGCGTCATCTCCGCCACTGACGCAATTTGCTGACCTGTCAGCTCAGCCACCATTGCGAACTGCTCGCGAGCCGTCGTGATTCCGAGCTCCGCGAACGATTGCCGCACTCTCGCTCGGGTCGCGTCACTCATCGCTGGCTCAGCGGCAGGAGTCTCGTTCTCATCGCCGAAAAGGAAAGGAGCTTGTCGGCTGTCAGTCATCGGTGCTCGTTCGAGTCCCGGACGAGCCACCCTCCGCACCCGGGCTCGAGTCGAGGGGCGACTCGGACGACTGCGCGCGCCGCTTCGCGACCCACTTACGTCCGAGGGTTAAACCGCCGGCGACCACGCCGACCACGGCGGTGACGATAGCACCCCCCTCGATGCGCCCCTTGCCGCGCCCCTTATGAAATCCGTGACCCCATGCAGGATTGCCCTTGCCCATCGTCCGCCTCCGTTGACCTGTCTACCCACGAGCTGTGTAGTTCAGGATGCCATCGGTACCAGCGGCGCCACCCAGCCACGGCCCATCGTCCTAGCATCTAGGCCCCGTCGATCGAGAGTTCGGCACGTCCGAGAGCGCCAAGACCGACAGCAAGATTCCCCGCAAGCTAGCGAGGGACAGCTCCACCAGGGTGCCCAGGGCTCCGAGGGCAGTTGCGACCGTCTCGATCCGCGCGTTGATCGGCTGCGGCCGCTGCTTCGTACGGTCCTTCGCCCATACCCGCACGAACCCCCAGTGCACGGTCGGCGCCAACCGTTCCCCGTCGCGCTCGCGCACGACCATCACCGGCGACATCGGCTCAACGTTGTAGTTCGGCCGCAGATCCCCGAAGTCACCTGTGAAGAGATCCTGAGTAAGCCCTCGGTGTTGTTTGAGACAGCGAAACGACCACACATCGATGGCGCTCTTGTCGATTCCTCGTCAGACGGTTCCGGAGATGACCCAGCTGTTACCGTCCCACTTGAAACCGTCTACGAGCGCGTCCGTATAGCCATTTTCGAAGGCGAGGCCGACTCGGTATTCGTTAGACAGCGGGGCGGGGCGGTCCGCGAATTCCTCTGGAAGGTACAGGTCAAGCCGTACTTGGTCGTCGGCCTCGCGTAACCGGTCTTCGTCAATGCCCTCGTAGACCTCGGGGGCAGCATCGGCGCCTGAGCCGGGTACTACGGTTGCGGCTTGCGTGAACGTGTATCCATCGGTGAGAACCGCCGTCTCGGGGGCCCACTTACCCATGTTGATTGCAAGCGACGCAGGGCAGCCCTCGCCGTAGTTCTGCGTCACAATTCGTTTCTGCTCGTCCAGCTCGATGTGGTCGCAGATCGCGGCGTAATCCCGTGCCGCCGCTGCCGCGTAGGTCGACAAGACAGCCGCCTCGAAGGTGCTGTAGTCGCCTCCGCCGGCCTCGCCAACCTCTTCGCTTACTGACGTCGAAGTGCTCTGAGGCGCCTCGGGGGCGTCGCCGACGGAAGCTCCTCCCGAGGAACATCCTGCGAGTGCCAAGACGGCTACTCCTGCCGCTGCAGCCCACGTTTGACGCCTCATGTTTCCCCCTAGTTGCGGGGCTGAACCACTCCGCCCCTTGGACATGAAACCAGACCCTCCGCCACCCATACGGCCACTTAGGACACCAAGTCTCTCTTTGGGGGGGTGCGGATACCTCCGCGCTGTCCAATCGCGTCCCGTACGGGATCGTTCAGCGAGCTGCTGAGCCGGCGGGTGCTGCTCTCGGCCGCGTTACGGGTCACGGCCGAGAGCAGGGCGACACCGGCGGCCCCCCGCCGGTCTGTCGCGTGCGGCGTCAGCGAAGTCCCCACTTCTCGACCGCACCGCCACAGTAGAGCCACCAGCGCACTGCCCGAACGTCATCCGAGCTGAACGCTGCTGCGCAGCTCACCTCCGCTCCACGTCTCGAGAACCCACCGATCGGGACCGGACAGCACGCCCACTGCTTCACCGGCCACTTCCCGGGCACGCTCGGCGCAGCCGTAAATCCCGATGACGTCCGGCGTCTCGGCCCAGAAGGCGCTTCGCAGAAGTAGGTAGTGCTCTCCGTCGATGCTGATGCTCACACCACGGATCCTCGCTGGCCGCAGAGCCCCGCGACGGGTCCGGCACAAAGTGCCACTTCGATGGCGCGTGTCCCGTAAGGGGATCGTTCTGCGGATCACCAAGTCGCCGGGCCGACCTCCGCCGGGTGCCGTGGTTCAGCGAGAGAGCCCTCCCGCTGTCAGCTTGCGCGGACCGACAGGTTCTTGCCGAGCTGAGTCCAGCCGTCGCCGGTGGCGTCGTCCGGTACGGCGTCGTCGGGGTGGATCTGTACCGTCCAGTCGTTCTGCTTTGACAGCTTCTCGCCGCAGCCGCTGACCGGTTCGTCGCCCTCGTTGACGATGACGCAGTGTCCGGCTCCCTCGCGAGGTAGGGCCAAGTAGAAGTCGAGGCCCTCGACGGACCCGGCGAACCGGATCGAGTCGGGATCGAGCTTGTCTCCGACGCTGCCGAGCGAGGGGAGTGCGTCCTGCTCCTGCTGCGCCCTGTCGTAGTCCGAGTACACGGTCGGGTCGTCGTAGACGGTGGTGTCCTGCGCGCACCCGCCGAGAAGAGGAAGGGCCATGAGCGCGACCGAGGCCGCACCGATCTTGAATCCGTAGGTCGATCGTTTGTGGCCCATGGCGTCCCCCGTCGCGTTTCGCTCACCCTACTTCGCCTGAACTCCAGAGCACCGGCTCTCATCAACGGAGCGAAGAGCGCGAGGCTGCCCGTTCCGTATGGGGATTGCCTATCGGACACGCTGCCGACGCTCGACGCTATGGTCGCCCCATGACCAGGGTTGTTTTGATGTGCGGTCCCGCCGGCGCGGGCAAGTCGACGGTCGCGCGCGAGCTCGCAGCAGCCGGGATGAGACGTCTTTCCTTCGACCAGGAAGCGTGGCGTCGAGGGATTCGAACGATGCCGTTACCGGCGAACGTACATGCAGAGATAGAGGGCGAGCTGCGCGGTCAGCTCTTGGACTTGGTGGAGCACGGTGTCGACGTCGTGCTGGACTTCTCGTTCTGGTCCCGCCGTTCCCGGATGGAGTACCGGGAGCTACTAGGGAAGCTCGGGGTGGTGCCCGAGACGATCTACCTCGCTACGCCACGGTCGGTCGCACTGGAGAGGATGCGGACTCGCCGTCTCGAACACGCCGACGACTACGCCCTGCCGGACGAGGTGGCGGCTGCATTTTTCGATCACTTCGAGCCGCCAACTGCCGACGAAGGTCCTCTGACGATCGTCAAGGCGGGCTCCCGCTAGCCCATGGGCTAGCGCGTCAGACCCGGCGTTTCTCTGCAGACCCGAGTGCTCGTTCCGAGGGCGGTAAGGACAGCAGGTCACCGAGCTCGCGCTTCGCCTTCTGGTAACGGCTGCGCGCAGTCGACGGCGGAACGGACACGATCTGAGCCGCCTCGCTGAGAGAGAAGCCGTCCCAATGCACGAGCCGCACCAGTTCTGCCAGCTCCGGAGAAAGCTTGCTCAGCGCTGCTTGGACGTCGAGGGTGACGTCGGAGGGTTCTCCGGTCACTTCGATGGGTTCGACGGTGCCGCGAAGCTTTTCGGCCAGGAGGTCTTGGCGCCGGCGGGTCCTACTGGTGTTCAGGACGACGTTCCGCGCGACCCCGAACAGCCAGAGGCGGGCGTCCTCGTCCGGCAGGGGCATGGACGACGACCGGCGCCACGCGATCGTCATCGTCTCAGAGAGCGCGTCGGGAGCGTCGTCGGTGCCGACTCGGCGTTCGAGGTAGTTCAGAAGGTCACGGGCTGTGGCGTCGAGGATGGCTACGACGCGATCGGCTCGCGTGTCGCGGCGGCTCACTGGGTGAGGTCTGCCTGGGTGAACTGTGCGCAGTCGTCTTGGCTTCCGGTGGAGAGGTCTGAGCCGGTGACGGGATCGACCACCCCTCTATCCTCGAGCTCGTCCCAGACGACGTTGGTGATCGCACCCACCACGGCTTGGCGGTACAGCTCGTCTTCCGAGTACAACTCGGTCGCGGGCACCACGGTGTCGCCGTCGTCGCCGCGGACAGTCACGTCCCGAGCGACGATCCGGGCTAGCTCGCCGTCGATGTCAGCGAGGGCGAGCACGTCGGTGGTGCGAAATACGTCCTGCGCCTCCTTGATGTCCTCCGGGTCGCCTTCCCTGACGACGCTGCGCAACTCGCATTCTCTTCCGCTGGGCAGCGTGAAGTGGACAACGGAATCCGGATTCGCCACATACGGCTGCCAGCCGGAGAGCGTCGCTGCTGCTGCCGCTCCCGTACCGCCCAGAGCGAGAGCGACGACGGTTCCGATCACGAGCGCGCGCGGCGTTGCCTGTCGCCGGCCGCGTCGCGCGTTCCACTCCGCTCCGCGAACCATCTCTCGAAGAGAGGAGTCGGAGACGGCCTCTGCCAGTGGGGTCGGCGGCGCCGATTCGTCCAGGAGCGCGTTCATCGCCCGATCGCTGTCTGCGTCGTGAGGTTCGGTGGTCATGATCTGCTCCTGTGCGCTCGAGTGGCCTTCACTCTGTACATGTCCGTCAGGACCCCGAACTGACGACGCGACGATGAAAATAATCGAGAACCTGTCCCCTAAGGGGATCGTGCACCGGACGGATTCGTTAGGGGTTCTCGCTCGCCGGTCCTTCTGTGTCAGCGAGGAAGGCGACGGCGAGTCGAGCGACCTTCTGGCGGTATCGCTCGCCGGCTCCGATGCCTCGTGCGTCGAGCTCGTCATCGACCTCGACAAGGGGCTGCGCAGCTGCCGGTCCTTCGTGACCGATCCGGTCGTGCACCCAGGATGAGAAGGAGCGGAGATCCCAGTCGCCGGTGAGGAAACGACGGCATGCGACGCGCAGCGCGAGAAGCGGGATCTCCTCACCGTCCCGATCCAATGGCCGCGCGCCCGCTTCGATGAGTGCCGCCGAGCTGAGGTCGAAGACGTCGGCGGGAGTGGCGCTGGAGTAGAGGGACGCGAGAGCGACAAGGGACTCGCTGTCACTCCCTGCTGCGACGAGATTCGCTGCCAGAGCGATCACGTCTCGGGGCTGGACCAGCCCGAAGAAGAGAGCGGCTGTCGTTTCGCGCAGGGTCGGGATCGAAGGGTCATCACGGTCTTCTGCATCGTCTCGCATCCGACCTCCTCCGACCAGTCGCTCGCTGCCGCCCCGCGCTGCTGTCGCGGCGGCGGCGTCAGCGCGACTCGACACGTCGATCGGAACCGGTCGGTGACAGGTCGGCCCGTGGCTGAACCCGTGCTCGAGCTCGTAGACGCATTCCGAGCAGACGTGACCGCCGGCCGGTCCGGCATCCGCGACGTGCTCCACCCACGGGTGAGAGCACGCGCAACAGGCCTCAGCGAGCAGGGAGCGGAACCGAGCGCGGCGCGAACGGCGCGCGTCAGCTCGCGGGCGCCAACGCGAGAGGCCGAACATCCCGTGAGCGTAGCGAGCGCATCGCCACGCCGTCGCGCGCTCCGCCGTGCTTCCATCGCTTCTGGCGTCCCGTAAGGGGGTCGCTGAGCAGGAACTTCTCGAGTCCCGCGGTGCCGATGATCGGTGCCGTGTGGCGGTACCGTCGTTGCCCCTTTCGTAGAGGACCTCTGTGATCACCGTCAGCAGGTCAGGGTGAACCTGACGAGCTGGAGACCAACGCTCGTCGCAGTGATGGCAGCGAACGCGATGAGCGACGCCGCCGGACGAGACGGCACTCTGCGTCTCTTGGACAGCATGAGGATGCTGGATGCGCCGAGCGCCCAGGCAGGTGTGCTGAGTGCGGCGATGAGGAGCAGGACGGGTCCGCCTGTCGGAGGCGGTCCAGGGTCATCCATCTCCGCGAAGCCCATCAGCCCGGCGATGAGGATCGCTAGTCCCGAGAACGTCACGATTCCGAGGATCGCTGTGAGGAGGAGGGCGTAGGGGAGCGCGGTCGACGTGAGCGCACGCGCGGTCTTCGCCGCCGCATAGACGGATCCTCCGATAACGAGCAGGGCGCCGAGGTACCAGGCTGCTGCGCTCAGCGGGATCTCGCGCGGCCGGCAGTCCGTCATGGCTGGTGAGGCGAGGGTCAGCAAGCTCGCGCCGGCCTGAACGAGAAGCGCGGCGACAACGGTGAGAACAATCGCCGTCGCACCGGCGATCCGCCTCGCGCGCAACCGTGCATCGTTCTGCTGGTCGGTCATGGGCTCGAGGGTAGCTACCCCAGTCGGATAAAGAGGTCTAGTGGAGACGGCCGCCCTCCATGGGACCGTCAACCATGCGTCCGGTAGGGGATCGTTCAGCGGGCCGCTGAGCCGGCAGGTGTTGCTCTCGGACGCGTTACGGGTCGCGGCCGAGAGCAGGGCGACACCGGCGGCTCCCCGCCGGTCTGGCGCGTGCGGCGTCAGCAAAGTCCCCACTTCTCGACCGCACCGCCACAGTGGAGCCACCTGCGCACTGCCCGAGCGTCATCCGAGCTGGATGCTGCTGCGCAGTTCACCGCCACTCCGCGTCTCGAGCGTTCACCGGTCAGGTCCGGGCGATGCTCCTGGGGAGTGATGCCGTGTCAGCTGGTGGGGGAGACGTCCGGTGCGACGGTTTCCGGGAAGTCTGCCGGGGTGTGCGCCGTCTCGTGCGTGAGGGTGTCGACTGACCAGGTGCCCGCGTGTAGGCGCAGCGTCGCCTCCTGCGGGAACGAGTAGGCGTACTCCGGAGCCGCTTCGCCGGTCTCGTACGGGCTCCGCTGAAGGGTCGTGCTCTCGGTGAACGTCACCGTGGCCGAGTCGCCCGTGATCTGCACCGAGTCCAGCGACACGTCGGTCTCGAACGCCGTGAAGGACTCCCCGAGCTCGAGGTAGCGGTCTCGCTGAACGCGCAGCCGGGCGTCATCCTCCACGATCACCGCAAGCCGCCCCGGCGTCGAGGTCGATTCCGGGACGCCGAGGCCGGTGAGCTGCGGCGATCCTTCGACCAGGCTCTGAGCGTTCCGGTGCTCGAGGTCTGAGATCAGTGCCGTCGAGATAGCCTGGTTCTGCGACGACGAGGATGCGAGGCCGACGATCACCGCTGCGCCGGCTCCCGCGACGCACACAGCGCTCAGGGCTAGGACAAGCACTCCGGCAGGGCGCACAGCTCTCTCCTCACGGGAAGCCGATGACCGGCTGCTGCGAGCCTATACACCACGGTGTGACTACCCGAGAAGGGACAGCGTCGTCGCCCCGATGAACGGGCTATGACGACGTCGGTTCGGAGGGCGTACGGTGACGGGCGTGGACGACTCCAGCGACCGAGCGAACCGGTGGGCGGTCGGCCTCGGTGTCGTCGTGCTCCTACCTGCCGCTTTGTGGACGATGGTGAGCAGCGTCCTAATGGGCTTCGCGACGGACTCGTGCGCAAGCGCGAGGCCCTGCGACCGCGGACTGGCTGATGCGGGCATGGCGGTCGGCTTCTTCGGCGCCCTCGGCGTCTCCGTGGCTGTGATCGCGGCGTTCCTCTTCAAAGTCGGGCCGCGCGGGGTCAGCGCGTGGATCCCGTGGACGGGCGTCGGGCTCATCGTCCTCACTGGCATGGCTGCCCAGCTCCTGGTTCACGCTGCCACCTGAGCATTGTCGCGGCCTTGAATGTGCACGCTGCGGTCCCTGCCTGCCCTAGCGTTGCCTCATGGTCGCGTCTCGGCCTGAAATGCGCAGCGCCGTTCCGAAAGGGGAGTGTCTGTCGCGGGTCATCAAGAAGCCCACCGGCTCTTAGGCTGACCCGATGAGTTCCCCGGCACCGACCCGCCCGTTCGTGGGCGCTGCTCGCGTCGCCGTCGGTGCAGCGGCGATCGCGGTGATCCTCCACACCTACGCCTTGAGCATCGCGGCCGGCGATCCGAATCCGTTCGACTACTTCGGCTACTTCACGAACCAGACCAGCCTCCTCGCGAGCGCGGTGCTCATCGTCGCCGGATCGGTCGCGCTCGCCCGCCGTCCGACGCCGGTGTGGCTGAGCTACGTCCGCGGCGCGGCGACGGCCTACTCGATCGTCGTCGCCGTGATCTACAACACCCTCGTTCCCGGTACCGGAACGGCTCCGCCCTGGGTCAGCGCCGTCCTGCACGTGGTGCTCCCCGCGCTCGTCCTCCTCGACTGGATCGTCCTCGCCGACCGCGGACCGCTCTCCTGGCGCCGGCTGTGGGTGGTCCTGCCCTACCCGATCGTCTGGGTCGTCGTCGTGCTCGTCCGCGGAGCGACCGACGGGTGGGTGCCGTACGGTTTCCTGCTCCCCGAGAACGGAATGCCGTCGCTCGTCCTGCACGTCGCCGGGCTGACCTGCGCGGTGCTCCTCGCGGGCGCGCTCGTCTGGGCACTGAGCCGACGCCGCACCTTCCACCTCATCTAGTTGATGTCCCAGCGGAGTAACTTCTTGACTCAGCTCAGTTCACAGATCAGACACTCACCCGCAGGTAGGGGCGCTGACCGGCCGCGGCGATTGAGGCGAGTGTCGAAGCGAGATCCTCGACGAGGCGGTGCACCTGCTCGGGTGACCATCCCTCGAGCTCGGACGACGCATCCTCCCACTGCCGCGCTGCGGCGGCACGACCCGTCTCACCTGCGGCGTCTAGCGCGCCACCCAGGCCGGTGCTGACTGCGATGACGAAGCTCTCGTAGTCATCGGTCGCCGCAACCGGCTGGTACTGCGCCGCGGGAACCTCGAGCGCTGGTGTCGAGGTCAGGATGCCTTCGAGCTCCCAGAGTCCGGTCGGATCTATGTCGCAGACGAGACCGTCCGATCCCGACAGCGCCGCGCCCGCCTCTTCATCGGAACCAGCACCAAACACACTCGCAAGAATTCCCATAGCAGTCAGCGTCTCACATAGCACCCAGCGTCTCACGTAGCACCCAGCGGTGCGCATGTGGCGGGGGACACGCGGTCGTGCGGTGCTACCTCACCTACGCCGAGGAACCAGGTCCGCAGGCTTCGCACGGCGGCTAGCGGAAGCGGTGACCCACCGTTCGTAGCACTGGAACAGCTGAATCGCGCCGACGGCTGAGACGACAAATCCGATCAGAATTCCCATGAGCAGGACTGGGCTGAGCTGGCCCCCTGTCTGATTCAAATCTGCACGAACGCCGGCCTGAAACTGCAACAGCGAGCAGATCACGGCGATCACAACACCCGACGCGAGCAGGCTCGAGCCCTTGAGCACTTCCACCATGACCACCCTCGGTCGTGAAACTACCGCAGAGTCTCCCACCCGACACCGCCTCGACCCTTATGGAGATCGTTCAATGGGCCGCTGCCGGCGGGTGTTGATCTCAGTCGCGCTGTGCGTCGCGGCCGAGAGCAGGGCGACACCGCCCCCCGCCGGGCTGTCGCGTGCGGCGTCAGCTCAGCGATGCCAGGATCTGGCTGGCGAGTGGCAAGCGCGCTAGGTCTCAGGCGGGTATTCTCCGCGCGTGGACCTGAATGACCGATCGAGCGCGGAGTTGGAAGAGATGATCACGGCAGTGTGCCGTCGAGTGCGTCGACGAGCGCGGGCCAGTTTTGACTTCGGTCTGGCGGCCGGTCTCGCGGGAGGCCTGCTGCTGGGCAATCTTTTCTTCGGGGGCCCCTCCACGCAGGCTCTTACCCCGATTTCCGTCGGCTTGCTCGTCATTACGGCGCCGCTCGCGGTAATCGCTACCTACATGAACACGGTGAGGCGTGCCCCGGACTTACAAAGCATCCATGACCTGCAGGAGATTCTCTTGCGCCGAGAATCTGCTTCCTGAGCGCGCCAGGTCCACATCGAATCGTTAGGCTTCTCACCTGCTGTCTGGCGACCCTCCTCTCGGCCGCGGTTGTTAACCAGTAATAGGGTCGGCTGGTGGTCGTGCCGTGCCGTCATACTGAGCACGTGTCCATCAGTTCGCGGGTGTTGCGTTACGCATCCGCCTATGCGCTACTGCTCGTCGTCGTCGCGATCGTGTTGCTGAACACGTGGCCCGACTTGTGGGACGAACCACTCGTTCTCGTCGTCCTCGTTCCACTCATGATCATGGCAACGGCTTACCCGAGCTTGCGTCACCAGCTTCCTCCTGAGAGGAGCGTGCGCGAAGGGCAACAGGAGGGCCGTTCCATCCGCGCCGCTGCGTCCAAGGGCGCTCACTCCGCTGACCTAGAGCCGGACGAAGCGCCGGGGCTTTTCGACTCGCCCGCTCGCCAAGCACTCATGGCAGCAACAGTCACCGCCGCCGTGGTGATCGTGCTGGCTCTCATCAGCGTCGTGCAACCGGCGCTAGATCGAGGGTGACGTCACTGTCGCTCCTGGAGCCAGGAACGTCCCGTTACGGGATCGTTGACCGGCAGAGGGGGCGCTGCGCTATGTCGTCGCTCGTTCTTCCTTCGACTCGGTGATGAGCTCCTGCTTGCGTTCGGCTCTGAGCGCGACGACGGTTCCCGCGAGAGCGAGTGCGGCGGCTGCGGTGAAGAGGGCGGTGGCGTCCCACCTGTAGTGACGGATGGTGATGCCTGGTGAGGTCTCGCTGGCTGCGTAGGTGCAGGACAGGCCGAGCGGGTAGAGGATCTTCTCGCCCGACACGCGGCTGGAGTAGAGGTCGATCCCGTCGGGGTACTCGCTGTGCTGGCACTGCACGGCGGCCGGGTCCCAGCCGGTCTGGATCCAGCCGATCGTGTGGGTGAGGAGGGCGACTGGGGTGCCGATCACCATCGCGAGGATGCCGAGGGTCTTCGCGGTCCGCAGTTCCATCCCGTCAGAGTAGGGCGGACGCTACCCACCACGCGCGTCCCGAAAGGGGATGGTTCTCCGGTACACGCGCACGCAGCAGAACCGGCCGCGGGATCCCGCGGCTCGCAGTGTCCCGACAACCCCGTCCGATGAAGAGTCCCGCTGAGGCACCCCACCCGGGACGGTACTCGTGGCGACCCGACGAAGGCGAGCTGCTCAGAGGCGCCGCTGCCTGTGTGCTCCGTCCGTCCGTGACGGCGACGTGTTCCGGCGGAACGACGCTCTCGGCGACCTGCGGAAAGACGCCCTCGGCGACCTCCGGGTCGGGCCGCGGCCGTCGCTCGCCGAGACCGAGACGGCGCTCGGCATCGAAAGCGATCCCGGCGACCCTCCCTCCGCCCGCCCGCCTAGCGTGGTGCGTGAACGTTCACGCACCACGCTAGGCGGGCGGGAGGGGCCGGGACAAGTGCGTCGCGGATCCTGCGCG
>NZ_PSVZ01000054.1:0-3600 GCF_002932315.1 Rathayibacter sp. AY1C9 | reverse complement strand
CGATCAACCGCACCTGGATCGACCTGCTGACCGTCTCGGCGAACTCGTCCGGCTCCTGCACGAGCTGCAGCCCGCCGGACGAGTTCGCCGAGACGGTCAGCAGGTCGATCCAGGTGCGGTTGATCGAGGGAACCCGACCGCCGAAGTACTTGAAGTAGAGGGGCACGGAGGGGTCGAGCCAGATGCTCGACCGGCCGTCGCCGACCGCCGGGTCGTCCCGCCAGGAGAAGAAGAAGCTCTCGCGGCGGCGCAGCTTGTTGGCGATGACGATCTGGACGTGCGTGAGCGTGCGGTCGTCGAACTCGATCTCGACTCCCGAGGCTCCGTAGAGCAGCTTCCCCATGGGGGCCTCCCGGCCGCCCGTCGCCGGGCGGTGCATGACGGTGCCCGCGGGCACGAGAAGCGGGACCGTTCCGGCGCCCGCCGTGGACCGGGCGGCTCTTATCCGGACGCGGGCGCCCGGGCTCGGAACCGCCCGGTGACGACTCTAGGCGAGGCGGCGCGGGCGCGCGGGATCCTCGTCCGATTCCCGAACACCGGGCTCCTCCGGCCGGAAGGACGACCGGTCCGGAGGCGCGCCCGGCGCCCGGCCGGATCCGGGCGAGACGCGCCGGGGCACTGCCGCGCGCATGTCGGAGGTCGGACGTACGGTACCCGCATGATCGAATGCGCACTCTGCGGAACCGACGCCGTCGTCCTCGACCGCTCCGGCGGCCGCGACACCGAGGAGGAGCTCGTCGTGCTCTGCGCCGACTGCACCCCGGGCGAGATCACCCAGGCCCTCGAGGCCGGGCTGCTCGAGCCCGCTCGACGCAGCGCGCACGCCCGCGCCGCCTAGAGAGCGGCACGTCGGACGGAGTGCCCCCACTGGGACTCGAACCCAGACTGAGACGATTTTAAGTCGTCTGCCTCTGCCGATTGGGCTATGGGGGCGACCACCGGGAGGAACGACCCTCCCGGCGGCGGTGTCAGGACTTGGCGGGCTCGCCGCCGACCGGGACCGGAGCACCGGCCTGGCCGGGGATCTGCGCCGGGGCCTGCGCGGCCGGAGCCTCGGCGGCCGGGGCCGCCGGACGCGGACGCGACGCGTAGGTCTCGAAGGAGCCGCGGGGGTACTCGCGGGCCTCGATCGAGGCGATGTCGCGGCCGAGCCAGAGGTTGTTCCACCAGCCCCAGACCACGCGGAACTTGCGCTCCCACGAGGGCATGGCGAGACCGTGGTAGCCGCGGTGCATCACCCAGGCGGGGAAGCCCTTCACAGCGATCTTGCCGGACTGGAACACGCCGATGCCGATGCCCAGGCCCGCGACCGCGCCGAGGTTCTTGTGCACGTAGTCGACCGGCTCCTCGCCGCGGAGCACCGCGGTGATGTTCTTGGCCATGAGCTTGCCCTGGCGGACGGCGTGCTGGGCGTTCGGCACGCAGAAGCCGCCGACGCCGCCGCCGGTGAGGTCGGGGACGGCCGTCGCGTCGCCGGCGCCCCAGGCGCCCTCGACGAGCACGTCGTCGTGGCCGACGCGGAGGTCGGCGCGCACGCGCAGGCGGCCGCGCTCCTCGATGGGCAGGTCGGAGTTCTTGATCGACGGGTTCGCCATGACGCCCGCGGTCCAGATGATGAGGTCCGACTCGAAGCTCTCGCCCGTCGACAGCTGGATGACGCCGTTCTCGGCCGACTTGAGCTGCGTGTCGAGGTGCACGGTGGCGCCGCGCTGGTCGAGGTTCTTCAGCACCCAGTGGCTCGTCTCGAGGGCGACCTCGGGCATGATCCGGCCCATCGCCTCGATGAGGTGGAACTGCGTCTCCTCGAAGTCGATCTCGGGGTAGCGCTTGAGCAGCGCGCTCGCGAAGGAGCGCAGCTCGGCGAAGACTTCGATGCCCGCGAACCCGCCGCCGACGACCGTGACGGTCAGCAGGCGCGAGCGCTCGGGGCCAGCGGGGAGCGACGCGGCCTTGTCGAAGTTCGTGAGCATGCGGTCGCGGATCGCGGTCGCCTCCTCGATCGTCTTCAGGCCGATCGCGTTGTCGGCGACGCCCGGGATCGGGAAGGTGCGCGAGACGGAGCCGGCGGTGACGACGATCTGGTCGTACTCGAACTCGTAGGGCTCGCCCACGGTCGGGGTGATCGTCGCGGTGCGGTTCGCGTGGTCGATCTTCGTCACCTTGGCGGCGAGGATCGCGGTCTTCTTGAGGTGGCGGCGGAGCGAGACGATCGCGTGGCGCGGCTCGATCGACCCCGCGGCGACCTCGGGGAGGAAGGGCAGGTACGCCATGTAGGGCAGCGGGTCGACGATCGTGACCTCTGCCTCGTGCGGGCGGAGCTGCTTCTCGAGCTTCCACGCGGTGTAGAAGCCGGCATAGCCGCCTCCGACGATCAGGATTCTGGGCACGGTTGACTCTCCAAGAGGGATGGACAATGCGAACACCCTCACGCAATGCGAAGTGCCCGCTCTCGATGCGGTGGGCAGCACTGACCCCGACTGGGAATCAGCTTAGCGAAGAGCGCGCCGGTGGTGGCGCCTCCGTGGCTCCGGTAGGAGCGGCTACGCGTCGAGCGGCCTGCAGGCGCAGCGCTCGGGAGACCAGTCGGCGCGGGCCAGGGCCAGATCGCCGATCGGATTGACGCCGGGGCCCGCCGCGAGGGCGTGCGCGGCGAGGGCGTGGAGGCACTTCACCCGCGAGGGCATGCCCCCGGAGGAGATGCCCGCGATCTCGGGGACGGAGCCGACGCTCTCGCGGTCGGCCAGGAACGCCCGGTGCGCAGCGGCGTACGCCTCGCGCAGCTCCTCGTCCTCGGCGAGCATCGCGTTGTACTCGACCATGACCTGGGTGGCCTCGAGCTGCGAGATCGCGGCCGTCGCGGCGGGGTGGGTCAAGTAGTAGAAGGTGGGGAACGGCGTGCCGTCGGACAGGCGGGGGCTCGTGGAGACCACCGTCGGGTCGCCGCAGACGCAGCGTGCGCTGATCCCGACGACGTCCCGGGCGGGACGGCCCAGCTGGGCGGAGACGACCGCGATGTCGCGCTCGGACGGCGGATCGAAGGGGGGCGTGGTCACGGGGGCTCCAGAGGACGGACGGCCGGGAGGACGCTCCAGTGTACGCGGGGTCGGGCGGGAGCTACGGAGTCGGGCAGGAGCTACGGAGTCGGTGTCAGCTCGTCGGCGGTCGGCTCGCCGAGGCCCGAGACCGCGATCGAGGACAGCAGGGATCCGGCCCAGTCGCTCGGGGTCTCCTGCACCGTGTCGCTCGCGGGCTGCTGCGCCTGCTGGGCGAGCGTCACGTCGTCGAGCACGAGGTAGCTCACCTCGCCGGGCATCACGAAGTACAGCCGCTCGCGGGCCTGCGCGCGGATGAACGCCGGGTCGGACCAGCGGGTGCGCTGCTCGTCGAGGTTCTGCGCCTGGGTCTTGGCCGCGTCGACCGAGCGCTGCAGCTCGGCGATCTCGGCGCGCTGCTCGACGAAGTTCTTGATGCTCGGGGCGAGCACGACCACCGCGAGGATCATGATCCCCATCACCAGCAGCGTGAAGCCGGAGCCGCGGGGCGCCGCGTCCTCGTGCACCTCCAGCATCGTCTCGCCGTACTCGAGGGTCGCCTGCTCGC
>NZ_PSVZ01000053.1:0-4109 GCF_002932315.1 Rathayibacter sp. AY1C9 | reverse complement strand
GGCACCTACCGGGAGGCCTGGGCGTCCTACCCCGTCCTGGTGCGGCAGTACCGGCCCGAGTACAACGAGGGCATCGTGCTCAGCCAGATCCCGCCCGCGTGTGCCCGAAGACGCCGGACCTCCCCGTCGGCGAGCCCTTCGCGAGCCGGTGCGCGCCTCCTCCCGCCTCCGCCGTCGAGGCCCGGCTCCGGGCGCTCCTCGCCGAGCGACTCGTCTTCGATCCGGCGCACACGGCGGTGCGTCTCGCGCGGCCGTTCTTCGAGCACTGCGAGGCGTGGCCCGACCTGGTGCTCGGCGAGCTGCGCGTCGCGATCGAGTACGACTCCACCGGCCGTCACGGACTCGAGCACGTCGGGCACCGCGAGGAGGCCGACCGGCGGAAGGACCGCGCGCTCCGCTCCGCCGGATGGGAGGTGGTGCGCATCCGCACGGGGAAGCTGCTGCCGCTCGGCCCCCACGACCTGGTCGCCACGGGAGTCACGGCCGCACTGGCGGACCGTCTGGTCGACCGGCTCCGCGATATCCGCGGTCCGCTGCTCGTCGACGCCTGGGGGCGCTGAGCGCGTCGCGCGGCGGCTGCGGGACGGTCCTCCGGGACCCGCCCCCGTCGCTCCCTCCCCGTCGCTCCGTGCAGGTGTCCGGCTCGGCGGAACGGGACCCGCGGACGCAGTGCCGGCGAGCGGGAACCGTCGCGTGGGAACCGGCGAGTCGGAGCGGTCGAGTCGTCGCCGCCGGCTCGCAGCCGACGCGTCAGAGCCGCAGGGCCAGCGCCTCGCTGCGCCAGCGGCGGTGCAGGGCCCAGGGGTCGGGCTCCCCGGCGCGCACGGTCTCGATGTGGGCGTCGAGCGCGGGGCTGCGCGCGAACCACTCGGTGCGCTCCAGGCGCTCGTCGGCGAACTGGGCGTGCCGGTGCTGCTCGAGTGCTCGCCCGCCGCGCTCGAACGCGAGGAGCTCCTCGTGCCGGAGTCGGTGGAGGCGCTGCCGGGGATTGCCGCTGGTGCCGATCTTGATCCGCTCGCCGAAGCGGATGTAGTAGACGACGTCGACCCGGGGCGGCGGGAGCTCGCCGTCGGGAGCATCGCCGAGCCGCCACTCGCAGGCGGCGCAGAGCCAGGCGGAGGGGAGTCGGACGCCCAGGCGGGACCCGCACGCCGCGCACGGCGAGGGCAGGGCGTCGATCACGCCGTCCTCGCGGGCGACCCAGTCGTGCGCGAGCTCGAGGTGCGCCGCGCAGAGCGCGAGGGGGGCGCCCGTCTCGGCCGAGGAGGCGCACCCTCCGATCGCGCACGCTGACATGCCGCCGACGCTAGGTGCGACCCCCGACATCGCGCCGCCGTCGACCGCGCCGCCGCGAGCTCGCAGGAGTCGGAGTGCTCGCTCTCGAGGACGGCGGCACCCGCGCGCTCGCTGCCCGGCGGATCAGCTCAGGCGGTCGACCAGCGACGAGGCGAGGCCCGTGTAGCCGCCCGGCGTCAGCGCCAGCAGGCGCTCCTTCGCCGCGTCGCCGATGTCGAGACCCTGCACGAAGACGGCGAGGTCGTCGGCACCGAGGCGCTTGCCGCGGGTCAGGTCCTTCAGCAGCGCGTACGGGTCGGTGATCGAGGAGCGGCCGGCCGCCACCTCCGCGCGGATCACCGTCTGGATCGCCTCGGCCAGCACCTCCCAGTTGCCGTCGAGGTCGGCGGCGAGGGCGGTCGGGTCGAGGTCGATCTCGAGCAGGCCGCGGGCGATGTTGTCGAGGGCGAGGAGGGAGTGGCCGAACGCGACGCCGATGTTGCGCTGCGTGGTCGAGTCGGTGAGGTCGCGCTGGAGGCGCGAGGTGACCAGGGTCTGCGCGAGCGAGTCGAGCAGGGCGCTGGAGAGCTCGAGGTTCGCCTCGGCGTTCTCGAAGCGGATCGGGTTGATCTTGTGCGGCATCGTGGACGAGCCGGTCGCCCCGGCCTGGGGGATCTGCCGGAAGTAGCCGAGCGAGATGTAGGTCCAGACATCGGTGCAGATGTTGTGCAGGATGCGGTTCGCGTGCGCGGCCCTGCCGTAGAGCTCGGCCTGCCAGTCGTGCGACTCGATCTGGGTGGTCAGCGGGTTGAAGACGAGGCCGAGGGAGGTGACGAACTCCTCCGCGAGGGCGGGCCAGTCGGTGCCGGGGTCGGCGGCGAGGTGCGCGGCGAACGTGCCCGTCGCTCCGCTGAACTTGCCCAGGTACTCCGTCGCCTCGATCTGCGCGACGACCCGCTCGAGCCGGTACGCGTAGACGGCGAACTCCTTGCCCATCGTGGTCGGGGTCGCGGGCTGGCCGTGGGTGCGGCTGAGCATCGACTCGTCGCGGTAGCGGACGGCCAGCTCCCGGAGCGACGCGACGACCGAGCGCAGCTTCGGCAGCCAGATCTCGCCGACGGCCTGGCGGACCACGATCGCGTAGGAGAGGTTGTTGATGTCCTCGCTGGTGGCGGCGAAGTGGGTGAGCTCGGCGATGCGCTGCAGGCCCAGCTCCTCGAGCCACTGGCGGACGAGGTACTCCACGGCCTTCACGTCGTGGCGGGTGCGGGCCTCGAGGGTCGCCAGCTCGTCGATCTCGGGCTGGCCGAAGTCGCGGGCGCGGCGGCGCAGCTCCTCGGCGGTCGCCGCGTCGACGGGCTCGGAGCCGAAGAGGCGGCGGTCGGTCAGCGCCAGCAGCCACTCGACCTCGACGTGCACCCGCGCGCGGTTCAGCCCCGCCTCCGAGAGGTACTCGCCGAGCGACGAGACGGCACCGCTGTAGCGGCCGTCGAGGGGGCTCAGCGGCTGGGTGGGGAGCGAGGTCATGCGGTGGTGCCTTCCGGTTCTCAGGTGTCCTGCGCGAGGGCGGCGCGCGCGTCGGTGGAGTCGGGGCGGACCGAGCGGTTGCCGCGCAGTCCTGGTTCGATCTGGGCGAAGAGGGCCCGGCAGGCGCGCTCGATGAGCGCGAGCACCGAGTCGAACGCCGCCGCATCGGAATAGTAGGGGTCGGGGACGTCGCCCTGCGGGGAGAGGCCGGGCTCGAAGTCGAGCAGGCGGCGGATCTTCTGCCGGTCGACCTCGGTGCGCGCCCAGGAGCGCAGCGCGCGCTCGTGCCCGTGGTCGAGCGCGACGACCAGGTCGAACTCGGAGAAGCGGGACGGGTCGAAGAGCTGGGCGCGGTGGCGGCCCCCGTCGAAGCCGTGCCGCTCCAGCGCCGCGAGGGCGCGGCTGTCGGCGTGCTCGCCGAGGTGCCACTCGCCGGTGCCGGCCGAGCTGATCTCGATCGCGGAGCCGAGCCCCGCCTGCTCCGCCAGGGAGCGCAGCACCACCTCGGCCATCGGCGACCGGCAGATGTTGCCGGTGCAGACGAAGCACACGGCGAAGGCCGAGGGCGCAGGGGAGTCGGGGGTCACCCGCCCATCATGGCGCACCGCGGCTCCTCCACAGCAGGCCGATCGCGGCCGTCGTCCACCGATGGCGCGCGACGCCTCCCGGGCGGCGGCGGCGCGGCCGATGCTGACTGCCGAGCCCGCGGTGTCAGTCCTGACGGCGGCGGAGGAAGGGGCGCAGGAGCAGGCTGATGAACCAGTTCACCAGGGCGAGCACGAGGGCGCCGAGCACGCCCCACCAGAAGCCGTCCACGACGAGGCCGAAGCCGAAGAGGCCGCTGATCCAGGCGGTCAGGAGCAGCAGGAGGCCGTTGACGAGGAACGAGACCAGGCCGAGCGTCAGCACGTACAGGGGGAATGCGACCACCCGCACCACTCCGCCGACGACGGCGTTGACGACGCCGAAGATCACCGCCACCAGCAGGTACGTGAGGACCGCCGCTGCGGGGCCCTCCTCGTACGGGTCCACGCGCACGCCCGCCACGACCAGGGTCGTGAGCCAGATCGCGACGGCGTTGGTCAGGAGGCCGAGGAGGAGTCTGCTCATGCCTCCACTATCCCCGCAGGCGGGGCGGGCCGCGAGCCGGGGCTCAGGTGAGGGGCCCGCCGATGGTCGGCTCGGGCGCAGGAGTGCAGAGGCGGGGGTCGTCGGCGCAGGTCCGCGGAGGGAGCACCGCGGTGGGCTCGGGCTGCGGCAGGGGCTCCGCCGTCGGCTGCGGGGCCTCGGTCGGCTCGGGGGCGGGC
>NZ_PSVZ01000006.1:0-136122 GCF_002932315.1 Rathayibacter sp. AY1C9 | reverse complement strand
CCCGGGAGCGGAGGGGCGGCGGGGCGGACGGGCCATGGGCGGGTGCCTCCTCGATCGCGGCGGGGGAAGTGGAGCGGCCCCGGCGCCCGCACCGAGGTGCTGGGCTCCGGGGCCGCTCCGGCGTGCCGAGACTACGCCGAGAAGCGCGGGAAGGCGGAGCGACCCGCGTAGGTCGCCGCACCTCCCAGGATCTCCTCGATGCGCAGCAGCTGGTTGTACTTCGCGACGCGGTCCGAGCGGGCCGGGGCGCCGGTCTTGATCTGGCCGCCGTCCACCGCGACCGCGAGGTCGGCGATGGTGGTGTCCTCGGTCTCGCCGGAGCGGTGGGAGAGGATCGCGGTCATGCCGTTGCGCTGGGCCAGGGCCACGGCGTCGAGCGTCTCGGTGAGCGTGCCGATCTGGTTCACCTTGACCAGGATCGAGTTGCCGGCCTTCTCGGCGATGCCGCGGGCGAGGCGCACCGGGTTGGTGACGTACAGGTCGTCTCCGACGAGCTGCACCTTGTCGCCGATGGCCGCGGTGAGGTGGGTCCAGCCGGCCCAGTCGTCCTCGTCCAGCGGGTCCTCGATCGAGACCAGCGGGTAGTTGGCGACGAGGTCGGCGTAGTAGGAGGAGAGCTCCTCGGCCGAGAGCTTCTTGCCCTCGAACGTGTAGGCGCCGTCCTCGTAGAACTCCGAGGAGGCGACGTCGAGCGCGAGCCCGATGTCCTTGCCGGGGGTGAAGCCGGCGGCCTCGACGGCCTTGAGGATGAAGTCGAGCGCCTCGCGGTTGGTGGGCAGGTCGGGGGCGAAGCCGCCCTCGTCGCCGAGGCCGGTGGCGAAGCCGGCCTTCTTCAGCTGCGCCTTGAGCGCGTGGTAGATCTCGACGCCCCAGCGCAGGCCCTCGGAGAAGGACTCGGCGCCCAGCGGGACGGCCATGAACTCCTGGATGTCGACGCCGGTGTCGGCGTGCGCGCCTCCGTTGATGATGTTCATCAGCGGCACGGGCAGGGTGTGCGCGTTCGGGCCGCCGACGTAGCGGAACAGGTCGAGGTCCGACGACTGCGCGGCGGCCTTGGCCACGGCGAGGCTGACGCCGAGGATCGCGTTCGCGCCCAGGCGGGACTTGTTCTCGGTGCCGTCGAGCTCGATCAGCTCGGCGTCGACGAGGCGCTGGTCGGTGGCGTCGAAGCCCTCGATGGCCGGGCCGATCTCGTCGATGACGGCGTCGACGGCCTTCTGCACGCCCTTGCCGAGGTAGCGGTCGGAGTCGCCGTCGCGGAGCTCGTACGCCTCGAACGCGCCCGTGGAGGCGCCGGACGGGACGGCCGCTCGCGAGGACGCGCCGTCCTCGAGCAGGACCTCGACCTCGACCGTGGGGTTGCCACGGGAGTCCAGAATTTCTCGGGCGACGACTGCCTCGATAAGGGCCACAACTATCTCCTCTTGACGGGTGGGCTCCCGGAGACGGGAGCGGTCGGGAAGGAGTCTACTGACCGCCTCCGAAGCGCAGGAGACCGCGGCCGGTCGTAGACTCCCAGGGCCCGATCGCCGGACGGCCCGGGCGCACCCGCCGACCCGGAGGTTCCCCGTGACCACGACCGCCGCCGACCACGTCGACCGTCTCACCGCCGTCGTCCCGGACTTCCCGAGCCCGGGCATCCTGTTCCGCGACCTCACGCCGGTCTTCGGCGACGGCGAGGCCCTGCGGGCGGTGGCCGACGCGCTGATCGAGCCCTACCGCGGCCGGATCGACGCGATCGCGGGCGTGGAGGCGCGCGGCTTCCTGCTCGCCGCAGCGGCCGCCTACTCGGCGGGTCTCGGCGTCGTCACCATCCGCAAGCCCGGCAAGCTCCCGCGGGCCGTGCTGCGCGAGCAGGCGACCCTCGAGTACGGCGAGACGATGCTGGAGGTGCACGAGGACGCGGCGCCCCGCGGCTCGCGGCTGCTGCTGGTCGACGACGTGCTGGCGACCGGGGGCACGCTCGACGCGAGCCGCCGCCTGATCGAGCGCGCAGGGTGGAGCCTCGAGGGGATCGCGGTGGTCATGGAGCTCGACGGGCTCGGCGGCCGCGAGGTGCTGGCCGGCCACCGCGTCGACGCGATCGTCACCGTCTGACCGGGCCCCGTCGCTCCGCTCCCCCTGCCCTCCCCCTTCCCGCGAGACGCCACCCGGGTACGCGACCCGTTGGGCGAGCCCTCGTCGAGTGGCACTTCGCGGGGGAAGGGACGGAGTCAGGTGAGGGAGAGGGACATCCGGGAGAGGACGAAGGTCTCGAGCACCTGCACGAGCATGTAGAGCACGAGCGAGACGCCGGTCACGAGCACGACCGCCGACCAGACGTCCGCGAACCGGGCCTGGGCGGACCAGGCGTTGATCGCCCCGCCGATGCCCGCACCGGTGGAGAGCCACTCGGCGAGCAGCGCGCCCGTGATCGCTCCGGGCACCGAGATGCGGACCGCGGCGAAGAGCGAGGGCAGCGAGCCGGGGATGGCCACCTTGCGGATCGCGGTGAGAGTGCTGCCGCCGTAGACCGCGACCACGTCGAGCATCTGCGGGGAGGCGTTGTTGAGGCCGAAGGCGATCGTCACCAGCGCGGGGAACAGGACGACGATCCCGCCGATGACCGCGACCGAGGCGATCGAGCCGGTCCCGAAGACCAGGATGATCAGCGGCGCCATCGCGATCAGCGGCACGGAGCGCAGCAGCATCGCGAACGGCATCAGCGCGTGCTCGATGCCCTTCGACAGGCGGAACAGGATCGCGCCGAGGATCGCCACGACCAGGCCGGCCGCGAAGCCGATCAGTGCGTCGCCCATGGTCACGGCGAAGAGGCCGCCCAGCTCGGCGCGGTGCTCCGCGGCCTTCGCATCGGTCACCAGGTGCTGCCAGACGTCCCACGGGCCCTTGACCACGTAGGGCGAGACCCCGCTGAAGAGGACCACGCCGATCCAGATCGCCAGCACGATCACGATCGTCGACAGGGCGACGAGCAGGCTCTTGCGCAGGCTCTTGAGAGTCGCGCCGAGGGCGGCCGTGCGCAGCTGGCGGCGCAGCTCGTCGACCGCGAGGATCGACGTGGCCGTGGACTGCTCCGTGCGGTCGGGGACGGTGGTCGTCATGGTCATGCCCGCTTTCCGGAGGACCAGGGCGCGATGAGGCGCCCGATCAGTCCGACGATGCCGTAGCCGAGGAGCGCGACGCCCGCGCAGAGGAGGAAGAGCGCCCAGACGCGGGGCGAGTTCAGCGAGACCTGCGCTGCGACCAGGATCGGGCCCACGCCCGTCTCGATCTTGCCGAAGTACTCGCCGAGGATCGCGCCGAGGAAGGCCGCGGGCACCGCGATCTGCAGCGCCGACAGGATGTTGGGCAGCGCCGCGATCAGGCGGACCTTGCGCAGCTGAGTGAAGCGCGAGCCCCCGTAGACCGTGACGACGTCGAGCGCCGCCTTGTCGGCCGCCTTAAGCCCGAGCAGGCTGCCGACGACCGTGGTGAAGAACACCGAGAGGCCGGCCAGGAAGATCGCCGTCGCGCTCGCCTTCCCGGGAGCGTCCGCACCGCCGAGGATCAGCAGCACGATCGCTCCGATGGCGACGATCGGCACGCAGTACGTGATGACCGCGAGCTGCGAGACGACCCCCTCCAGCCAGGGCAGGACCAGCACGAGCGCCGAGAGCACGAGCGCGAGGAGGTTGCCCCAGAAGTAGCCGACGGCCGCCTCGCCGATCGTGACGGAGAAGTTGCGCCAGTAGAAGCCCGCGCCGTCCTCCATCGCGGTCTGCACGACCTGCACGGGAGTGGGGACGGGCGCGTAGGTCGCGGCGCCGGTGGGCGCGGTGACGAGCGCCACGATCCACCAGACGGCGACGATCGCGGCGACGCCGATCAGCCCGGTGAGCCACGGAGGCAGGGACAGGGTGCGGCGCGGGGCCGCGGGGAGCGTGGTGGCCACGGTGCCTCCTAGACGCGGTCGTCCGCGGCCGCGCCGCCGTCGCCGAACAGCAGCTCGGAGGCCTGGTCGACGTAGGCGTGGAACTCGGGGGTGCGCTGCATCTCGGGGGTGCGCGGGCGGGGGAGGTCGATGTCGATGATCTCCTTCACCCGTCCCGGGCGCGGGCTCATCACCGCGACGCGGTCCGAGAGGAAGATCGCCTCCGAGATGCCGTGCGTGACGAGGAGCGTCGTGGCGGGCTTCTCGGTCCAGATCCGCAGCAGCTCGAGGTTGAGCTTCTGCCGCGTCATGTCGTCGAGGGCGCCGAACGGCTCGTCGAGCAGCAGGACCTCGGGCTTGAGGATCAGGCACCGCGCGATCGACACGCGCTGGCGCATGCCCCCCGAGAGCTGGGCCGGCTTGGCCTTCTCGAAGCCGCGGAGGCCGACGAGGTCGATCAGCTCGTCGATGTAGGACTGGTCGACGCTCTTGCCCGCGATCTCGAACGGCAGGCGGATGTTCGCCATGACGCTGCGCCACGGCAGGAGCGCGTGGTCCTGGAAGGCGATGCCGAGCTTGTTGTCGCGGCGCAGCTCCTGGGGGGTCCGGCCGTCGACCCGGATGGAGCCGGACGTCGGCTCCTCCAGCCCCGCGAGGATGCGCAGGATGGTCGACTTGCCGCACCCCGACGGGCCGAGCAGGGCGAGGAAGCTGCCCTGGTCGGTGTGGAGGTCGGTGTCCTGCAGCGCCGCGACGCTGCGCGAGCCCATCCGGAACGTCTTCGACAGGCCGTGGATCTGGATGCCGGTGCCGCCGGCACCCTGGTCGCGCAGGGTGCCGGCGTCGGTCGTGTCGGTCACGAGTGGTGCCCTTCGTGGATCAGGATCAGGCCGCGTACTTCATCAGCTCGGGGTTCTCCTCGTAGACCTCGTCGAGGAGGGTCAGATCGAAGAGGTCCTCGGCCGTGACGTCGATCCCGGCGCCCGCGAGGGACGCGATGGTCTCGGACTGCAGCGTCTCGGAGATGGTGAAGAGGCCGTTCGAGACCGTCTCGTCCGAGACGACCAGCTCCTCGGCCTGGATGGTGGCGCCCTTCTTGGAGGACTCCTCGTTGAGGCCGAGGTCCTTGCCGTAGTTCTCGACGGCGAGCATCGCGCCCGCCTCCGGGTCGTTGACCGCGTCGGTCCAGCCCTTGATCTCGGCGACGAGGAACGCCTTCAGAGCGTCGCGCTTCTCGGCGATCGCCTGCTCCGACACCGAGAAGGTCTCGGCGACGAAGGGGAGGCCGTTGTCGGCGAAGGGCAGGTTGACGACCTCGTAGCCCTCGGCCGCGACCGTGATGGCCTCGTTCGTCAGGTAGGCGATGAAGCCGTCGACGGTGCCGTTGACGAGCACGGAGGGGTCGTACTCGACGGGGACGACCGTGAGGTCGGACTCGGAGAGGCCGTTCGCGGCGAGCAGCGCCTGGAACAGGGAGGTGTTCGAGGCCTGGACGCCGATCTTCTTCCCTGCGAGGTCGGCCGGAGTGGCGATGTTCCCGGCGGTCTTGATCGAGAGGACCGTGAAGGGGTTCTTCTGGTAGGTCGCGCCGATGATCTTGAGCGGGGCCTCCTGCTGGGCGATCGCGGTGCCGATCGAGACGGCGTCGCTGAGCGCGACGTCCGCGCTGCCCGAGAGGAGCTCGGCCACGCCCGTCGAGGGGCCGGGGGTGAGCGTCACTCCTGCCAGGCCGGCCTCGGTGAAGTAGCCCTTCGAGTCGGCGAAGAACTCGCCCGCGAACTCCTCGTTCTTGATCCAGGAGAGCTGGACCTTGAGGGTGCCGAGGTCGCCGCCGTCCGCGGCGGACGCGCCGGAGGAGTCGGAGGCGCAGGAGGCGAGGACGGAGGCGCCGCCGATCGCGAGGCCGGCGACACCCGCCAGGCGGAGGAGGCTGCGGCGGTCGAAGGCCGGGAGGGAGCGGAGGGGCGACAGGGTCAAGGGGACTCCTCGGGTGGGGATCGTCAGGGCTGCTGCGGTGCGGTGCGCGGGGTCGCGACGGGGTGCCCGTGCAGGCGCGCCAAGCCGCGCCGATCGGGTGCCTCGACGCTATCCGGGGGAGATTTCTCGGGTGTGTCCGCAGATTTCGCGGGTATTAAGGCTCTCACGGATCCGACAAGGATCCGACCAGATCGACATGATCCTCTGACGGATCATCTGAGACCCTGTTCAGGCCCGACAGGACGGCCCCGGCCCCTCCCGCGGACATGGCTCAGCGCCGGCAGCCGGCGACGCTCATCCGGAACAGCCGGTGCGGCTCAGCCGAGGTCCTTGAAGGAGAGATCGGCGGCGGAGGCGGCGTCGCGCGGGACGAGCGCGAAGCGGGTGAATCCCGCGGCGGCCGCGCGGTCCAGCAGCGGGGTGAGGTTCTTCGCCCGGCGCTCGAGGCGCACGCGCGAGCCCCGGGCGATCAGCTCCTGCTTGAGCGCGAGCAGCAGCTCGGGCGCCGCGTCGCGCTCGTGGACGAGGACGACGGCGTCGGGACGCTCGACGACGGCACCGCCGATCAGCTCGACGATCCGCTCGAAGCCGATCGAGAAGCCGCAGGCCGGCACGTCCTGACCGAGGAAGCGGCCGATCATCCCGTCGTACCGCCCGCCTCCGCCGACCGAGGAGCCCGAGGACGGGTGCGCGATCTCGAAGATCGTGCCGGTGTAGTAGCCCATGCCCCGCACGAGCGTCGGGTCGAAGCGGAGCGAGACGCCGGCGGGCAGCGAGCGCAGCGACCGGGCCAGGGTCTCGAGCGCGAGCACCGCCTCCGGGTCGATGCCCTCGGGCAGCACGTCGAGGATCGCGGACTGCTCGAGCGCCACTCCCCCGGCGGCGACCGCCTCCTCGATCCGCGCGAGGTAGCCCCCGAGGACCGCGGCCGCGTCCGGCCCGTCGGCCTCGAGCTCGGCGACGACACCGGTGGCGCCGATCTTGTCGAGCTTGTCGATCGAGATCAGCGCCGGGCCGAAGCGCTCGGGGGCGAAGCCGCAGTGCTCGAGGATTCCGGTGAGGATGCGGCGGTCGTTGATCCGGATGGTGCAGTCCTCGAGGCCCAGCGCGTCGAGCGCCGCCGCGGTCGCCGTGATGAGCTCGACCTCGGCCAGCTGCCCGGGCTCGCCGATGATGTCGATGTCGCACTGCACGAACTGGCGGTACCGCCCCTTTTGCGGGCGCTCGGCGCGCCACACCGGCGCGATCTGCACCGACCGGAAGACGGCCGGCAGCTCGGCGCGGTGCGAGGCGTAGAAGCGGGCGAGCGGCACCGTGAGGTCGAAGCGCAGGCCGAGGTCGGCGAGGGCGGACGCGTCGTCGACCGCCGCCAGGTCGTCGCGGGTGAGCCCGCGGCGCAGGACGCTGAAGGCGAGCTTCTCGTTGTCGCCGCCGAGCCCGGAGTGGAGGCGGTCGAAGTCCTCGACCACGGGCGTCTCGATCTCGTCGAACCCGTGGGAGGCGTACACGCGGCGGATGACGCCGAGCGCGTGCTCGCGCTTCGCCTTGTCGGCGGGGAGGAAGTCGCGCATGCCGCGGGGCGGGGTGATCGGGGAGGCCATGACGGCGATTCTCCCAGATCGGCCGGGGCGGGCCGGCGGACGCCTCAGTCCGCGCGCCGCTCCTGCTCCACCGCGCGGATCTCGTCCTGCAGGTCGCGCGTCGCCGTGCGGAGCGCGCGCTCGGCGTCGAGCCCCTGGGCGCGGGCGGAGGCGACGATGGCCAGCAGCAGCGGGCCGAGGTCCTCCTCCGACTCGATGGGCAGAGGGCCCTGGCCGGCGTCCACGACGCCCAGCGAGGTCGCCTTGCCGATCACCTTGTCGGCGAGCGCGAGGGCGGGCATGCCCTGCGGGATCCCGTCGAGCACGCTGGTGCGGTGCGGCTTCTCGGTGCGCTTGAGCTCGTCCCACACCGCGATGACGTCGTCGGCCGTCTCGGCCGTGGCGTCGCCGAAGACGTGCGGGTGGCGGCCGATCATCTTGGCGTTCATGTGCGCCGCGACGTCCTCGATGGTGAAGGGCTCGGCGCTCTCGGCCGCCAGGTCGGCGTGGAAGAGCACCTGGTAGAGGACGTCGCCGAGCTCCTCGATCAGGTCGGCCCGGTCCCCCGCCTCGATGGCGTCGACGAGCTCGTGCGACTCCTCGATCAGGTAGCGCACGAGCGACTCGTGGGTCTGCTCGGCGTCCCACGGGCAGCCGCCCGGGGCGCGGAGGACGTGGACGGTGCGGATGAGCTCGTCGAGCCGGGGATGCGCGGTCACCCCGCCATCCTCGCATCCGGTCCGGCCGCCGCCGCGGACATCCGGGCGGCGCGGGCGCCCGGGAGCCTCAGGCCCGCGCGAGACGCCGCCGCGCGACGAGGAGGCAGCCGCCGGCGACGAGCGGCACCGCGGCGAGGAGCCCGGGTGACGCCGCGACGGACACCGCGGTCGAGGCGCTGACGAGTGCACCCGCCAGGTTCCAGAGGACCACCGCGACTCCCGCGCCGTCCCCGATCGGGAGCGGCACCGGGCTGAGCAGCTGCGGCGGCAGCGGACCCCGGGTCGCGTCCATCGCCCGCGCGGCGACGGCGGCGACGGCGGTCGCGGCGGCCACCGGCACCGCCGCGCCCGGGAGCAGCAGCGAGGCGGCGAGGGCGCCGAGCACCGCGACTCCGACCGCGAGCACCAGAGGGAGCACGGCGTGCAGGAGGAGCAGCTCGAACGGACCGGGGGCGAGGAGCGCCGGCTGCCCCGCTGTCGCGGCGGCGTGGCGGAAGCCGTCGCTCCAGACGCCGGCGCCGAGGTAGGCGAGCACGCCCGCCGCGGCGGCCGGGAGTGCGAGGAGGGAGGACGGCACGACCGCGGCGAGCACGGCGGCGGCGCCGGCAACGGCCAGGGCGACGACCGCGACCGCTGAGCGGCCGGGAGTGCGCAGCGCGCCGATCGCGTCGCGCACCGGCACCGCGAGGGCGAACGGGGAGAGGCGGACCGCTCGGAGCCCCCGCCCGATCGCCGGGAGGGCGCGGTACCCGTCGAGCGACTCGGCGAGGTCGCCCGTCGCTCCGAGCCGGGTGGTCGCCGACCACTGCCGGGCCTGGGCGAGGAGGCGAGGCCCGCGCGCGGCGTCGAGCAGCCGGGGCGCCGCGGCCAGGAGGACCGCGGCCGACGCGAGCAGCACGGTCGCGGCGCGCACCTCCTCCGCTCCGCTCACGGCTGAGGCGAGGAGGCCGCCCGGCGTGGGCGCACCGGGCAGGAGGGCCCCGAGGACCGCGAGGGAGGCGAGGAGGCCCGCCGGGAGCGCGGGGAGGCGCGAGGGGAGGCACTGACCGGCGAGCCAGGCGACGGCGAGGAGGCCGGCGAACGCGGCGCCGCCGGCGACGGCCTCGAGGAGCGGCGCGGAGGCGGCGAGGGCGAGGAGCGACGCGACGGCGGAGCAGCACGCCACGAGACCGGCCGACGCCCGGACCACGGGTCGGCGGAGCACCGACCAGCGGCGCAGATCGGTCGCGAGCAGCACGGCCGTGGTGTGCGGCTCGCCCACCGCGGGTCCGCGCACCCGGCCCAGGAGCACGGCGGCGGGCAGGGCGAGACCCGCGGCGAGGGCGATCAGCGGCTCCGGCACGGCTCCCGCCTCGGCAGCGAGGAGCGCGAGGGCCCGGGCGACGGGGAGGACGACGACGAGGACGGTCATCGCGGCGAGGTAGCCCGCGTAGGTGCGCGGACTCGGCGGAGCCGCGGCGCGGTGCCGGTGCAGAGCCCGCACCTCGGCGACGCGAGCCCTCTCCGCGCGCGTCACGCCCGCTCCAGCTCGACGACCCGCGCGCCCAGACCCTGGATCAGCACAGGGCTGTGGGTCGCGACGACGAGTGCCCGGGACGCGGCTGCGCGCCGCAGGACTTCCGCCACCAGCGGCACCCGCTCGACGTCGAGCCGCTGCTCCGGCTCGTCGAGCAGCAGCACCGCCGAGGGCCGGGCCAGCACGAGCGCGAGGGAGAACAGCTGCGTCTGCCCGGAGGAGAGCTCGTGCGGGAAGCGGCGGGCGAGCGGAGCGAGTGCGAGCGCGTCGAGACCAGCCGCGGCCTCGCGGCGGGCGTCGGCGACCGGCGCGCCCCACGAGACGGCCACCATCGCGAGGTGCTCCTCGAGGGTCAGGTCCCGCTCGAAGGGCGGGGTGCCGATCAGGGCGGCGACGGCGCGGCGGTGGGCGGCGGAGCGCTCCTCCGGGGCGCGCCCGGCCACCGCCACGACTCCCTCGCTCGGAGCGGTGAGGCCGGCGATCACCCGCAGGAGCGTGGTCTTGCCGGTGCCGTTGCGGCCCGTCACCGCGACGCGCTCCCCCGCCTCCACCTCGAGCGAGCACGGCGCGAGCAGCTCGACGCCCGAGGCGCGCACCGCGACCCCGCCGACGGCGACCAGCGGGCCGGCGAGCGGCTCCGGCTCGCGGGGGCGTCGGGCGGCGAGGAGCGGCATGCCCTCCATCCTGCCAGCGGGCCCTCCCGCAGCGGCGACGGCCGCCGGAGCGGGGCGGCGCGCCTCCGGGGAGCGCCGCCCCGAGGACCTCAGACGGTGACCGGCTCCGGGAACAGCGAGTCCAGGAGCGACGCCACCCACTGGATGAGCGCCCGGTCGCCGAGCGGGACGCCGTCGAGCACGGGCATCGGCACGACGACCGCGTCGGCCTGCTGCAGGTACTTCGCGGTCGGGTACATCCGGCGCAGGCGCACCTGGATCGAGTCGGGCAGATGAGCGGGAGCCACGCGGACGTTCGAGCCCATCGCGACCACGTCGCTCAGGCCCGCCTTCTGTGCGCGCATCCGCAGCCTCGACACCAGGATGAGGTTCTCGACCGCCTCGGGCAGCTCGCCGTAGCGGTCGGTCAGCTCCTCGACCACGAGGTCGATGCTCCCCTCCTTCGCCGTCGGCGACGACGCGGCCGACAGCTTCTGGTACGCCTCCAGGCGCAGCCGCTCGCTGTCGACGTACTCCTCCGGGATGCGCGCGTCGACGGGCAGCTCGAGCCGCAGCTCCGTCTGCCCCTCGGCGACCTCGCCGCGGAAGGTGTCGACGGCCTCGCCGATCATCCGCAGGTAGAGGTCGAATCCCACGCCCTGGATGTGCCCGGACTGCTCGCCGCCGAGGAGGTTGCCCGCACCGCGGATCTCGAGGTCCTTCAGCGCGATCTGCATGCCGCCGCCGAGGTCCGAGTTGGCGGCCAGGGTCTGCAGCCGGTCGTGCGCGGTCTCGCTCAGCGGCTTCGTCTCGTCGTAGAGGAGGTAGGCGTAGGCGCGCTCGCGGCCGCGGCCGACCCGCCCGCGCAGCTGGTGCAGCTGCGAGAGACCGTACTTGTCGGCGCGGTCGACGATCAGCGTGTTGGCGTTCGGGATGTCGAGGCCGGTCTCGACGATCGTCGTCGACACCAGGACGTCGAACTTGCGCTCCCAGAAGTCGACGATGATCCGCTCGAGCTGCGACTCGCTGAGCTTGCCGTGCGCGACCGCGATCCGCGCCTCGGGCACCAGCTCGGCGAGCTGCGAGGCGACGCGGTTGATCGTCGAGACGCGGTTGTGCACGAAGAACACCTGGCCCTCGCGCAGGAGCTCCCGGCGGATCGCGGCCGACACCTGCTTCTCGGAGTAGGGGCCGACGAAGGTGAGGATCGGGTGGCGCTCCTCCGGCGGGGTCGCGAGGGTCGACATCTCGCGGATGCCGGTCACCGCCATCTCGAGCGTCCGCGGGATGGGCGTGGCGCTCATCGAGAGGATGTCGACGTTCTTCTTCAGCGCCTTGAGCTTGTCCTTGTGCTCGACGCCGAAACGCTGCTCCTCGTCGATCACGAGCAGGCCGAGGTCCTTGAAGACGATGTTGTCGCTGAGGAGCCGGTGGGTCGCGATGACCATGTCGACGGTGCCGTCGGCCAGGCCCTCGATCGTCTCCTTCGACTCCTTCGCGCTCTGGAACCGGCTGAGCGCCCGCAGGTGGACGGGGAAGCCGGCGAAGCGCTCCTGGAACGTCTCGAGGTGCTGGCGGACGAGCAGCGTGGTCGGCACGAGCATCGCGACCTGCTTCCCGTCCTGGATCGCCTTGAACGCGGCGCGCACGGCGACCTCGGTCTTGCCGAAGCCGACGTCGCCCGAGAGCAGGCGGTCCATCGGGATCGGCCGCTCCATGTCGGCCTTGACCTCGTCGATGACGGTGAGCTGGTCGGGGGTCTCGGCGAACGGGAACGCCTCCTCCAGCTCGCGCTGCCAGGGGGTGTCCGGCGGGAACGCGTGCCCGCGGGAGGCCATCCGGGCGGAGTAGAGCTTCACGAGCTCGACCGCGATGTCGCGGACCGCGCGGCGGGCCTTGCTCTTGGCCTGCGCCCAGTCGCTCCCGCCCATCTTGCTCAGCGCCGGAGCCTCGCCGCCGACGTAGCGGGAGAGCAGGTCGAGCTGGTCCGTGGGGACGAGCAGCTTGTCGCCGGGGAAGCCGCGCTTGCTGGGGGCGTACTCGAGCACCAGGTACTCGCGGCGCGTCTTGATCGCATTGCGGCCCCCGCTGGAGACCTCGCGCTGCGAGAGCTCCACGAACCGGCCGATGCCGTGGGTGGCGTGCACCACGAAGTCGCCGGGGGTGAGCTGCAGCGGGTCGACGACGTTCTTGCGGCGCGACGCGAGCTTCTTCACCGCGCGGGAGTCGTAGCCGACGGTGCGGCCGTAGAACTCCGTGTCGGTGAGCAGGGCGAGCTTCGCCTCCTCCACCTCGAAGCCGTGGTCGACGGAGGCCTGCACCACGTAGGCGAGGCCCGTCTCGAGCCCGGCGGGGAGGTCGGCGACGATGCGGGCGGCGACCTCGTGCTCGGCGAGCACCTGGTCGGTGCGCTCGACCGTGCCGGTGCCGGGCGCGGTGAGGACCACGGTCCAGCCGTCGGCCAGGCGCGCGCGGACGTGGGCGAGGGCGCCCTCGACGCTCGCTCCGAAGCCGGGGACCGGCTCGCCCTCGACGCGGACGGCGAGGATCTCGTCGATCCCGAGCTCCTCCGGCAGCACCTCGGCCTCGCCCGCGGCGGGGCCCTGGCGGAACGTGCTCATCGTCCACCACGGGTGGTCAGGAGCGTCGGCGCCCGGGGCGCTGAGCTTCACGGAGTCGCGGAGCGCGCCGAGCGAGATGAACTCGCCCGAGGCGAGGTCGATGGGGGCCTCGGCGCCGGCGGTCGCCGCGCTCCAGGCCGCCTGCAGGAACTCGCGGTTCGTCTCGGCGAGGCTGATCGCCCGCGTCGCCACGCGCTCGGGGGCGAGGACCGCGACGGCCGCACCCTCGGGGAGGTAGTGCGAGATCGGGACCAGCCGCTCCAGCAGCGCGGGGGCGAGCGACTCCATCCCCTCGACCGGGATGCCCTCGGCGATCTTGGCGAGCATCGCCGACAGGCTCGGGAACTCGTGCAGCATCTCGCGGGCCCGCTGCCGCACCGCGGGCACCAGCAGCAGCTCGCGGCTCGGCGGGAGGACCACCGAGTCGGCCTCGCCCGGGAGCGAGCGCTGATCGGCCACGGAGAAGCCGCGGATGGAGTCGACCTCGTCGCCGAAGAAGTCCACTCGGCTCGGATGCTCGGCCACCGCGGGGAAGACGTCGAGGATGCCGCCGCGCACGGCGAACTCGCCGCGGCGCGTGACCATGTCGACCCGGGCGTAGGCCAGGTCGACCAGCTCGGAGGAGATGCGGCCGAGGTCGTAGCCGCGGGCGCCCTTCACGAGTCGGATCGGCTCGATATCGGCGAGGTTGTCGGCGACCGGCTGCAGCGCCGCGCGCACGGAGGCGACCACCACGAGGGGCCGCTCGCCGGACCACTGCTTCATCCGCCGCAGCGCGTCCAGGCGCCGCCCCACGATCTCGGCGCTCGGGCTGAGGCGCTCGTGCGGCAGCGTCTCCCACGCGGGGAACTCGACGACGTCCGCATCCGGCAGCATGCAGCCGAGAGAGGCGCGCACGTTCTCGGAGTCGCGGCCCGTGGCCGTGACCACCAGCGCCGCCTGCGGGCGTCCCGCCTCCGCGCGCCTCTCGATCAGGCCCGCGAGCAGGGGGACCCGGAGGCCGTCAGCCACCGAGAAGTCGGCGTCCCGCACCGCGTACGCGAGAGCATCGTCGAACGTGGAGGCGCGCGACAGCGCCGAGATGATCTCGTTGAGGGGCACGGGTCCAGTTTACGGCCGCCCCGCGGGCCGACCGCCGAGGGAACCCCGAACCGTCGAGGGAGCCCGGCGCTGCGGTCTCCCTCGCCGTCCGGGGTCCCCTCGGTGGAGGGCGGGTCAGGCGCTGGTGTGGAACTTCAGCTGGGCGGCGGAGAGGCCGGAGTCGGCGATGAGCTCGACGGCGTCGGCGGCGTCCGAGACCAGGATCGGGAGCGCCTCGCGCTCCGGGCCGGCGAAGTCCTTCAGCACGAAGTCGGCGGCCTGCTGGCGGCCCGGCGGGCGGCCGATGCCGACCCGCACGCGCAGGAACTCGGCTCCTCCGGTCGCCGCGAGGATGTCGCGGATGCCGTTGTGCCCTCCGTGACCGCCGCCCTGCTTGAGGCGCAGGGTGTCGAAAGAGATGTCGAGCTCGTCGTGCACGACGATCAGGTGCGCCGGGTCGACCGAGTAGAAGTCGAGCAGCTGCGCCGTCGGCCCGCCGGAGAGGTTCATGAAGCTGTTGGGCTTGCCCAGCACGAGCTTCGGTCCGCCCGGGCGGAGGAAGCCCTCGGCGACCACGGCGTTGGCGCGGTTGTGCCGGCGGAACGAGCCGCCGATCCGCGTCGCGAGCTCGTCGAGCACCATCTGGCCGACGTTGTGCCGGTTGCGCGCGTACTGCGCGCCCGGGTTGCCCAGTCCGACGACCAGCCAGGTGTCACCCATGTCGTTCCTCTTCCTCGGGGGCGGCGGGGGGTCCCCGCCGGACGCGGAACGGGCCCGCCGCGGCTGCGAGCGGGCCCGTTCCCGGGGTGGTGCGGACTACTCCGCGGTCTCGGCGACGACGTCGCCCGAGGCCGGGGTCTCGTCGTCCTCGCCCAGGTCCTGCTCGACCTCGGCGGTGACGTTGACGATGAGGATCTCGGCGTCGGTGACCAGCGTGGCGCCCTCGGGGAGCGTGACGTCGGCGGCGGTGATCTGCGTGCCGGCCTCGAGGCCCTCGACGGAGACGACGATGTTCTGCGGGATGCGCGTGGCGTCGACCTCGAGCGAGAGGGTGTTCGACTCGATCGAGACGAGGGTGCCGGGAGCGGCGTCGCCCTCGACGTGCACGGGGATGTCCACCTCGACCTTCTCGCCCTTGTTGATGACGACGAGGTCGATGTGCTCGATGATCTGGCGCACCGGGTCGCGCTGGATGTCCTTCACCAGCGTCGTCTGCGCGGCGCCCTCGATGTCGAGCTCGAGGATCGCGTTCGCCTTGCGGGTGAGCAGGAGCACCTGGTGGCCCGGGAGGGTGAGGTGCTGGGGCTCGGTGCCGTGACCGTAGAGGACCGCGGGGATCTTGTCCTGCGCGCGGATCTTGCGGGCGGCGCCCTTGCCGAACGAGGTGCGGACCTCGACGACGACCTTGTTGGTCAGTTCAGCCATGATGTTCTCCTTGGGCGGCGCGCACGCCACCGGATCGGGTCGTGGCCTGCGGCCACGGACGGTTTGTCGACTCGAACGCATGTCAGCGTGAGGAGAAGTCCGTGGCGCCCCGTGGGGGCCTCGCCTGCTTCCACCGCGTCGATCACGGATGCACGTGCATCCCTCGCCGAAGTTCAGCTGCCGATCCTACCCGGCATCGCGGCCGCCCGCCAGCAGGCGGTCGCGCCGCCGGACTCGGAGCCGGACGTCCAGGCGGACCGCCTACCGTGCGGGTATGACGAGCGACGACTTCGGCTCCTACGTCGAGAAGAACGGCTTCCACCGCGACACGAACTACATCCCGACGCGGATCACCGCCGACGGCCGCGACGGGTACCCGGTGGAGGCCGGGCGCTACCGCCTCGTGGTCTCCCGCGCCTGCCCGTGGGCGAACCGCGCCGTGATCGTGCGGCGCCTGCTCGGTCTCGAGGACGCCCTCTCGATGGGCATCTGCGGGCCCACGCACGACAAGCGCAGCTGGACCTTCGACCTCGATCCGGGCGGGGTCGACCCGGTGCTGGGCATCCCCCGCCTCCAGGACGCGTTCTTCGCCCGCTTCCCCGACTACCCGCGCGGGATCACCGTCCCGGCCCTCGTGGACATCCCGAGCGGCCAGGTCGTCACGAACGACTACCCGGTGATGACGCTCGACTTCTCCACCGAGTGGACCGCGTTCCACCGCGACGGCGCCCCCGACCTCTACCCCGAGGAGCACCGCGAGGAGATCGACGAGATCGCCGAGCTGGTCTTCCACGACGTGAACAACGGCGTCTACAAGTGCGGCTTCGCCGGGTCGCAGCGCTCCTACGACCGGGCCTACGACCGCCTCTGGGCGCGGCTGGACTGGCTGGAGGAGCGGCTGAGCACCCGCCGCTACCTGGTCGGCGACACCATCACCGAGGCGGACGTGCGGCTCTTCACGACGCTCGCCCGCTTCGACGCCGTCTACTACAGCCACTTCAAGGCCAACCGGAACCTGCTGTCGGCGATGCCCGCGCTCTGGGGCTACGCCCGGGATCTGTTCGCCACTCCGGGGTTCGGCGACACGATCGACTTCACCCACATCAAGTCGCACTACTACGAGGTGCAGCGGGACATCAATCCGACCGGCGTCGTCCCCAAGGGCCCGGACCTCTCCGGCTGGCTCGTCCCCTCGCGCCGCGAGGAGCTCGGCGGCCGCCCGTTCGGCGACGGCACTCCCCCGCCGCCGCCGATCCCGTCGGAGCGCGTCCCCCTCGGCCACGGCGCCTGACCGGTTCCGGTCGCGGTCGTCGCGGCGCGCGCAAGACCGTGCGCGCGCCGCACGACCGATGTGCAGCCGGGAGACGGCTCGGACCCGGGCTCCCCGGAGCGACCCGGGGCTAGCCTGGGCTCGCCCCTGAACGCGAACGTCGAGGAGAACCGTGTCTGACAAGCCCACCGCCACAGCCAACATCGGAGTCGTCGGTCTGGCGGTGATGGGCTCGAACCTCGCCCGCAACCTCGCCAGCCGCGAGGGCAACACGGTCGCGGTGTTCAACCGCTCCTACGGCCGCACCGAGACCCTCATCACGGAGCACCCGGAGGCGGGCTTCGTCGCGTCCGAGACCATCGAGGACTTCGCCGCCTCGCTCGCCACCCCGCGCACCGCGATCATCATGGTCCAGGCCGGCCGCGGCACCGACGCCGTGATCGAGCAGCTGACGAAGGTCTTCGAGCCCGGCGACATCATCGTCGACGGCGGCAACGCGCTCTTCACCGACACCATCCGCCGCGAGAAGGCCGTCCGCGAGACCGGCATCCACTTCGTCGGCACCGGCATCTCCGGCGGCGAGGAGGGCGCGCTCAAGGGCCCGTCGATCATGCCCGGCGGCTCGGTCGAGTCCTACAGGACCCTCGGCCCGATCCTCTCGTCGATCGCCGCGGTCGCCGAGGGCGAGCCCTGCGTCACCCACATCGGCACGGACGGCGCCGGCCACTTCGTCAAGATGATCCACAACGGCATCGAGTACGCCGACATGCAGCTCATCGCCGAGGCGTACGACCTGCTCCGCACCGTCGGCGGACACGAGCCCGCCGCCATCGCCGAGGTCTTCGACGCCTGGAACAAGGGCGACCTCGAGTCGTACCTCATCGAGATCACCGCCGAGGTGCTCCGCCAGGTCGACGCCGACACCGGCAATCCCTTCATCGACGTCGTCCTCGACCAGGCCGGCTCGAAGGGCACCGGCGTCTGGACCGTGCAGAACGCGCTCGACCTCGGCGTCCCCGTCGGCGGCATCGCCGAGGCCGTCTTCGCCCGTGCCGTGTCCTCCCACCCCGAGCAGCGCGAGGCCGTGCAGGCCCGCGTCACCTCGCGCCCGACCCCGGTCGAGAAGTACGAGGGCTTCGAGGACGACGTGCGCGCCGCGCTCTACGCCTCCAAGGTCGTCGCCTACTCGCAGGGCTTCGACGCGATCATCGCCGGGGCCGAGAAGTACGGCTGGGAGATCGACAAGGGCGCGGTCGCCAAGATCTGGCGCGCGGGCTGCATCATCCGCGCCCAGTTCCTCAACCGCATCGTCGACGCCTACGACGAGAACGCCGGCATCACGACCCTCCTCGAGGACCCGTACTTCGCCGAGGCCGTCGCCAACGGCGAGGCCGCCTGGCGCCGCATCGTCTCGACCGCCGCGCTCTCGGGCGTGCCGATCCCCGGTTTCGGCGCCGCGCTGTCGTACTACGACTCGCTCGCTTCCAAGCGCCTCCCGTCCGCTCTCGTTCAGGGCCAGCGCGACTTCTTCGGAGCGCACACCTACAAGCGCGTCGACAAGGAGGGCACCTTCCACACGCTGTGGTCGGGTGACCGCACCGAGGTCGAGCAGGACCCCTCCACGCACTGACCCGCGTCGCACGGGAAGGCGTCCCCGCCCGCAGGATCCACGGATCCTCGGGCGGGGGCGCCTTCCTCGTTGCGGAGAGAGGTCCCCTGTCGTCAGCGGAGCCGGGCGGTGGCGTCCGGCTCCCCGAGCGGGCGCTCGACGCCCGGGCCGGCTGACCCCTCAGGTCCGGAACGCCCGCGCGATCAGGAGCGCCGCCAGGAGCACCGCTGCGGCGGCCGCCGTGGCCGCCGGGAGGGCGAGCAGGAGCAGCAGCGAGACCGCGGCCGACGCGAGGGCGGGCCCGCTCGCCCCGGCCGCTCCGTGGTCGAGGCGCCGCACGATGGTCGCCACCAGCAGAGCGGCCACGGCGAAGGCGAGCAGCGCGTCGGCGTCGAGGATCACGACCGCGAGCACGGCGACCAGGCAGAGGACGAGCTGGGCCGCCGCCGGCACGCCGGTCCTGCGGTTCCTGGTGGCGAGCACTGCCGGGATCTCCCCCGCGCCGGCGAGACGGACGAGGGCGCGCGCATCCCTCCTCCCGAGGTCGAGGAGCGCGAGCAGGACCGCGATCACCGCGGCGGCCCCGACGAGCCCGAACGCGGGCGTGCCCCGGGTGACAGCGCTCAGGGGGGTCTCCGAGGACGCGAGGACCTCGGGACCGGCCGCCAGGAGCAGACCGGTGCCGAGCGCGGCGGCGGCCGCCGTGGCGATCCCGATGCGCAGCAGGGCGGGGCGGAGAGCCGTCACCGCGCCGGAGCGGGAGGTCGGCAGGAGGATCAGGAGCAGCGCCGCGGCGGTGCCGGCTCCCAGCGGCCCTCCGTCGCGCAGCGGGTCGAGCGGCGCGGGGTCCGGACGGGACGCCAGCACGAGCACGGCGGCGGCGGCCAGCAGGACGACGACCGCACCGACGAGGAGCAGGACCGGGCGGGCGGGGAGGCGCCCGCCGCGCAGACCGAAGAGCGCGACGGCCACGAGCAGCAGGACGGCCAGGGGCCGGGCCGCTCCCCCGAGGACCGACTGGGCCGCGGTCAGGGCCAGCGCGGCCGAGGCGAAGGCGCGCCCGACGATCCCGAGCCACTCGGAGGAGGGGCCGTCGTGGACGGTGCGCCCGGCGTCGGCGACGGCGCCCAGGGCCGCGGCGGCCGCCGCGACGGCGAGCCCGAGGAGCAGCCACCAGCCCGCCGCCGCGGCGGCCGGCGACCAGACCAGGAAGACCGCCGCCAGGGCGAGGGTCGCATCCGAACGCTGGGGCACGGCCTCACCCTAGGCGGTGGAGCCGGGGCGGGACCCGGGTGCGCCGTGCAGGGCGCACCCGGGGTGCGGGGTCCTACGCGTCGCCGTCGAACATCGACGTCACCGAGCCGTCGTCGAAGACCTCGTGGATGGCGCGGGCCAGCAGCGGAGCGATGGGCAGGATCGTCAGGCGGTCCCAGGTCTTCTCCGGCGGCAGCGGCAGAGTGTCGGTGACGACGACCGAGTCGATGAACTCGGAGCTCAGGAGCTCGACCGCCGGGTCCGAGAAGACGGCGTGGGTGGCCGCGACGACCACGCCGATCGCGCCCGCCTTCTTCAGCGCCTCGGCCGCCTTCGCGATGGTGCGCCCGGTGTCGATGAGGTCGTCGACGAGGAGGCAGACGCGGCCCTTCACCTCGCCGACGATCTCGTGGACGGAGACCTGGTTGGCGACCTTCGGGTCGCGGCGCTTGTGGATGATCGCCAGCGGGACGCCGAGCTTGTCGCTCCAGATGTCGGCGACGCGGACGCGGCCCATGTCGGGCGAGACGATGGTGAGGGTCGAGGGGTCGAGCTTCTCGCGGAAGTGCTCGAGCAGCACCGGCATCGCGAAGAGGTGGTCGACGGGGCCGTCGAAGAAGCCCTGGATCTGCGCCGCGTGCAGGTCGACCGACATGATCCGGTCGGCTCCCGCCGCCTTGAAGAGGTCCGCGACGAGGCGGGCCGAGATCGGCTCGCGGCCGCGGCCCTTCTTGTCCTGGCGCGCGTAGGGGTAGAACGGGGCGACCACGGTGATCCGCTTGGCGGAGGCGCGCTTGAGCGCGTCGACCATGATCAGCTGCTCCATCAGCCACTCGTTGATCGGGGACGTGTGCGACTGGAGGACGAACACGTCGCCTCCGCGGACCGACTCGCCGTAGCGGACGTAGAGCTCGCCGTTGGCGAAGGTGCGCCCCTCGGTCGTGACGAGCTCGGTCCCGAGCTCGGCGGCGACCGCCTCCGCCAGTGCCGGATGCGCCCTCCCCGAGACGAGGACCAGGCTCTTCTTGTTGCTGGCGGTGATGCCGGTCACTGTGCTCCGCTTCCTCCGGTGGGCGCCTGGTCGGATCCGGTGGGATCCGACGCCAGGGCCGCCTCGGCGGCGTCGGCCGCTGCGGTGCCCGGACGGTGGGTCTGCACCCACCCGGCCATGTTGCGCTGCGGAGCGACGGTGATCCCGAGGGCTCCGGCGGGGATGTCCTTGCGGATGACCGTGCCGGCGCCCGTGTACGCTCCGTCACCGATTCTAACGGGGGCGACGAAGACGTTGTGCGACCCCGCACGCACGTGCGAGCCCACCACGGAGGACGCCTTGCTCACCCCGTCGTAGTTGGCGAAGATCGAGCCGGCGCCGATGTTCGACTCCTCGCCGATGACCGCGTCGCCGACGTAGGAGAGGTGCGGGACCTTCGATCCCTCGCCGATCACGGCGTTCTTGGTCTCGACGTAGGTGCCGATCTTGCCGCGGGCGCCGAGCACGGTGCCGGGGCGGAGGAACGAGAACGGTCCGACCTGGGCCTTCGCGCCGATCACGGCGAGCGTCGCGTCGGAGCGCTTCACGACCGCGTCCTCGCCGACCTCGCAGGAGTCGAGCGTGGTGTCCGGGCCGATGACCGCGCCGGTGGCGATGACGGTCGGGCCCTTGATCTGCGTGCCCGGGAGGATCTCGACGTCCGGGGCGAGGACCGCGTCCACGTCGATCCAGGTGGTCGCCGGGTCCTGGATCGTGACGCCCTCGAGCTGCCAGCGGCGCACGATGCGCGCGTTGAGCTCGAGCGCCGCGTCGGCGAGCTGGGCGCGGTCGTTGATCCCGGCCACGAGCCAGCGGTCCTGCACGGGGACGGCCTCGATCGCGCGGCCGGCGGCCTTGAGCGCGGCGGCGGCGTCGGTGAGGTACTTCTCCCGCTGGGCGTTCTCGGTGCCGATCGCGCCGATGACCGAGCGGAGCGCGGCGGCGTCGAAGGCGTAGACGCCGGCGTTGATCTCGGTGAGGTCGAGCTCGTCGGGGCTCGCGTCCTTCTGCTCCACGATGGAGGCGAAGGCGCCGTCGCCACCGCGGACGATCCGGCCGAAGCCGGTCGGGTCCTCGAGCACGCAGGAGATCATGGTGAGCGCGTTCGCCGCGGCGAGGTGCTCGTCGACCAGGCGGCGGAGGGTCGGCGCGTCCAGCAGCGGGACGTCGGCGCTCAGCACGACGACCGTGCCGGCGAAGGACGCCGGGAGCGCCGCGAGGCCCTGCTCGACCGCGCGGCCGGTGCCGGGCGTCTCGTCCTGGTCCACCACCAGCGCGGAGGGGGTGTGCTCGAGGACGGCCTCGGCGACCCGGTCGCGCTCGTGGCGCACCACGGTGACGACGTGCGCCGCGTCGAGCGAGGCGGCCGTGTCGAGCACGTGCCCGAGCAGCGGCCTCCCGGCGAGGCGGTGCAGGACCTTCGGGGTGCGGGACTTCATGCGGGTGCCCTGGCCTGCCGCCAGGATCACGACGGCGAGCGTGCTGTCTGCCATGTTCTTCGCGTTCTCCTCCGTGAGCGCACCGTCCTGGTGCCGCTCCGCCACCAGGATTCGAACCTGGACCGGACAGCTCCAAAGGCTGCCGTGCTGCCGTTACACCATGGCGGACCGCGCGATCGCGCGCCGTCCATCCTGCCACCCCCGCGCCCCCGGCCCCGCCTCGGGCGCGGGCGGCCGCCGCTCAAGCGGGCGACGGCGGCCCGGGAGGTCCCCGCCTCCCGGCCCGTCCGCCTCCCAACCCGTCCGCCTCCCGGCGTCCCCCGAGCCGCCCAGCCGCCACAATGGACGGGTGAGTGCGAATGACGAGGTCGACGGGATCGTCGACGCCTGGGTCCGGGAGCGGCCCGATCTCGACTTCACGCCGCTCCAGGTCTTCTCGCGGATGCGCCGGCTGGCCAAGCAGCTCGAGCGCGCGCGCGGCAGCGCCTTCGGCCGGTCCGAGCTCGAGACGTGGGAGTTCGACGTGCTCTCGGCCCTGCGGCGCGCGGGCGCGCCCTACCGGATGAGCCCCAAGCAGCTCCTCCAGGCGACCATGGTCACCAGCGGGACCATGACCAACCGCATCGACCGGCTGGTCGAGCGCGACCTGGTCGAGCGCCTCGACGACCCGAACGACGGGCGCGGCGTGCTGGTGCAGATGACGCCGTCGGGGCTCGCCCGGGTCGACGCGGCGATCACCCGCCTGGTCGACGCGGAGCAGGAGCTGCTCGGCGCGCTCACCCACGCCCAGCAGGAGCGGCTGGCGCAGCTCCTCCGGAAGCTCTCCCTCGACTTCGGCTGAGCCGGTCGGTACGGGCCCGCGACGGCGGCCCGCCCAGGCGGTACGGGACAGCTGCCGGTGCCGCGGAGGAGAGCGGCGTCAGCCCTCGAGCTGCTCCGAGAGCTCCAGCCAGCGCAGCTCGAGCTCGGCCGTCTCGTCCTCGTAGGCGCGGAGCGAGGCGTTGAGCGCCAGGATGCCGTCGTAGTCGTCCTGGTCGTGCGTCGCCATCTTCTCGTGGACGGTCTTCGTCAGCTGCGTGAGCTTGTGCAGGCGCCGGTCGATCGCCGACACCTCCTTCTCAGCGGTGCGCCGCTCGGCCCCCGCGAGTCCGCTCGACGCCGGCGCGGCGGAGGAGGAGCCCGACGACGCCGCCGCGGGCGCACCCTTCTCGAGCGCGCGGCGCAGGTCGAGGTACTGCTCGACGCCGCCGGGCAGGTGGCGGAACGCGCCGTCCATCACGGCGTACTGCTGGTCGGTGACGCGCTCGAGCAGGTACCGGTCGTGCGAGACGACGAGGAGGGTGCCCGGCCAGGAGTCGAGCAGGTCCTCGATCGCGGCGAGCATGTCGGTGTCGAGGTCGTTGGTCGGCTCGTCGAGGATCAGCACGTTGGGCTCGCTGAGCAGGATGAGCAGGAGCTGGAGCCTCCGGCGCTGACCGCCCGAGAGGTCCTTCACGGGCGTCGAGAGCTGCGCGCTCGAGAAGCCGAGCCGCTCGAGCAGCTGGCCCGGAGTCATCTCCTTGCCGCCGATGGAGTAGCTGGTGCGCTGCTCCGCGATGATCTCGCGGACGGGCCGGTGCTGGACACCGGTCAGCTCGCGCAGCTGCTGGTCGAGGATCGCGACGCGCACGGTGGTGCCGCGCTTCACCCGGCCGCTCGTCGGCTCCACGCTGCCCGCGACCAGGCCGAGGAGGGTCGATTTGCCGGCGCCGTTCACGCCCAGGATGCCGGTGCGCTCGCCGGGCGCGATCCGCCACTCGATGCGGTTGAGGACGGTCCGCTCGCCGTAGCGGACGGTGACGTCGAGCAGGTCGACGACGTCCTTGCCCAGGCGCGAGACGGCGAGCTGCGAGAGCGAGACCGAGTCGCGCACCGGGGGCTCGTCCTCGATCAGCTGGTTCGCGGCGTCGATCCGGAACTTGGGCTTGGCCGTGCGGGCGGGGGCGCCGCGCCGGAGCCAGGCGAGCTCCTTCTTCATCAGGTTCTGGCGCTTGGCCTCCATGGTCGACGCCATCCGGTCGCGCTCGACGCGCTGCAGGATGTACGCCGCGTACCCGCCCTCGAACGGCTCGACGAGACGGTCGTGCACCTCCCAGGTGGCGGTGCAGATCTCGTCGAGGAACCACCGGTCGTGGGTGACGACCGCGAGCCCGCCCGATGACGCCGCCCAGCGGCGCTTGAGGTGCTCGGCCAGCCAGGCGATGCCCTCGACGTCGAGGTGGTTGGTGGGCTCGTCGAGGAAGACGACGTCCCAGTCGCCGACGAGCAGCTTCGCGAGGGCGACCCGGCGCCGCTGGCCGCCCGAGAGGGAGCCGACCACTCCGTCCCAGGGGACGTCGCGCAGCAGGCCCGCGATCACGTCTCGGGTGCGCGCGTCGCCCGCCCACTCGTGCTCCTGGAGCCCGCCGACGACGGCCTGGGCGACGGTGAGGTCCTCGTCGACCGTGTCGGCCTGGTCGAGCATCCCGAGCGTGACGCCGCGGCGGTGCGTGACGCGGCCGCTGTCCGGCTCGATGCGCTGCGCGAGCAGGCGCAGGAGGGTCGACTTGCCGTCGCCGTTGCGTCCGACGATCCCGATGCGGTCGCCCTCCTCGATCCCCAGGGAGACGTCGTCGAAGATCACGCGTGTGGGGTACTCGAGTCGCAGCGCCTCGGCGCCCAGCAGATGTGCCATAGGGATCCAGCCTAGGCGGTGCCGCCTGAGCGGTCGGCCGCGAGTCGATCACAGTGCGGCCGGGTCGCGGCCCCCGGACCTCAGCCCGCGGGCGCCGGCTCCGAGACGGACACCGAGCGGCGGTGCAGTCCCGTGGCACCGTCGGGAGCGGGCGGGCGCTCGACCGTGGTCTGCACCGTGCCGTCCGCGTCGGTGGCGCGCACGGTCACGACGTGGTCGCCGACCGTCGCGTCCCACTCGAGGACCCACTGGATCCACGTGTCCGCGGTGACCTGCTCGGCGAGGCGCGCCTCCTGCCAGGCGCCGCCGTCGATCTGCACCTCCACCTTCGCGATGCCGGTGTGCGGCGCCCAGGCGACTCCCGCCACGGCGACCGTCCCCGCCTCGACGGGCTGGCCCTGGCGCGGCACATCGATCCGCGACTCGATCTTGATCGGACCGCGCTCGGTCCAGCCGCGCGTCGACCAGTACGCCAGGTCCTCCGCGAAGGTCGTGACCTTCAGCTCGACGACCCACTTCGTCGCCGAGACGTAGCCGTACAGGCCGGGGACGACCATCCGGACGGGGAAGCCGTGCTCGACCGGGAGCGGCTCGCCGTTCATCCCGACGGCGAGCAGGCTCGCGCGGTCCTCGTCCTGCAGCACGTCGAGCGGGCTGGAGGCGGTGAAGCCGTCGATGCTCCGCGAGAGCACCATGTCGGCGCCGGCGGTCGGCCGGGCGCGGGCCAGCAGCTCGCGGATCGGGTAGCCCAGCCAGAGGGCGGTGCCGATCAGGTCGCCGCCGACCTCGTTGGACACGCAGGACAGGGTGACCAGATGCTCCTCGAGCGGCAGTGCCAGCAGCTCGTCCCAGGTGATCTCGATCTCCTCCTCCACCATGCCGGTGATCTTCAGCGACCAGTCGGCGGGCTCGACCGACGGCACCGAGAGCGCGGTGTCGATCCGGTAGAACGAGGAGTTGGGAGTGACGTAGGAGCTGATGCCGTCGATGTCGTCGAGCACGGCGCCCGCCGGGACGGGCGCGGCGGCCGAGGCGGGAGCCGGCAGGGACACGGCCTCGCGCACGGCCGTAACGGCGGCGGAGGCGGACGTGAGGAAGCGGGCGCCGATGCCGGCGGCGACCGCGGCGACTCCGGCGATCCCGACCAGGCGGAGGAACGACCGGCGGTCCGGGGAGTCGCTCTCGCGCTCCTCCTGCCAGCCGCGGAGGCGGACGGAGGCCGAGCGGAGCACCGCGGCACCGGCCACCATGCCCACGACGCTCGGCGCCGCGTCGATCCCGGACGCGCCCTCGCGGCTGACGGCGGCGAGCGCACCGGCGCCCGCGACGACGGCCAGCAGCAGCACGCCGAACGGCGGGCGGCGGTACTCGAGGACTCCCGCGCCGACGGCCAGCAGCGCGATCGCGAGGCCGATCGAGACCAGCAGCACGAGCTTGTCGCCGGTGCCGAAGAGCGCGATGACCGTGTCCTTCACGCCAGGGGGCACGATGTCGATGACGAAGCCGCCGACCGCGACCAGCGGACTGCCGCCCGCTCCGGTGAAGACCGCGACGACCTCGGCGGCCGCGAGGGCGACGACGGCGGCCACGATCCCGGAGAGGATCGCGAAGAGGGTGGCTCGGCGGGACATGAGCGGCACTCTAAGCCACGAGGTCGGAACTTCTCTGCGGACCGTCTGTGGAGGGCGCCGGGCGCGAGGCTCGCGAGCCCCGCTCCGGAGGCACCGCCTCCGCGACTAGGTCGAGAGCAGGCGAGCCCCGTGGACCGGGCCGGACACCCGCACGGCGCTCAGCCGCGCGGAGCTCAGCTCGCGCTGCAGGTCGGCCGCCGCATCGGCGTCCGGAGCGAGGAACGCGACGGTCGGGCCGGACCCCGAGACGAGGCCGCCGAGCGCTCCGCGGCCCTCGCCGAGCTCGAGGATGCGGGCGAGCCCGGGCTGCAGGTGCAGCGCCGGCGCCTGCAGGTCGTTGTGCATCGCGTCGGCGAGCATGGCGGCGTCGCCGGCGCGGAGGGCCTGCAGCACGTTGGGATCGATGGTGGGGGTCGCCGAGATCGGGCGGAAGTCGTGCAGGTGGCGCTCGCGGTGCCGGTCGAGCTCGCTGTAGACCTCGGGGGTCGACAGGCCCTCCTCCGAGAGGACCAGCACCCACTCGAAGCGGCCCTTGGCGAGCGCCGGGCTCAGCTCGTCGCCTCGGCCGACTCCGATCGCGGTGCCGCCGGTGAAGGAGAAGGGGACGTCGGCGCCGAGGCTCGCGGCGATGCCCAGCAGCTGCTCCCTCGTGCAGGCCGTGCCCCAGAGCGCGTCGCAGGCGAGCAGGGTCGCCGCCGCGTCGGCCGAGCCGCCGCCCATGCCGCCGGCGATGGGGACGTTCTTCTCGATCTCGAGGTGCACGCCGCCGCGGTAGCCGGTCGCCCGGGCGAGCGCCCGAGCCGCCTTGATCGCGAGGTTGGAGCCGTCGACGGCCAGGCGGGAGGTGTCGATCGAGCCCGAGAAGGAGACCGAGAAGTCGGCCGCCTCCTCCGCGAACACGTCCTCGTAGAGGGAGAGCGACTGGAACGCGGTGGCCAGCTCGTGGTACCCGTCGTCGCGCACGGCGCCGACCTTGAGGAACACGTTGATCTTGCCGGGCGCCCGCGCGTGGACCCGGTTCGACGTCGCGCGGTGGGCCATGCATCCACGCTACAGGGTGGCGGAGGCGCCCTCGTCCGCACCCGGGGCGGGCTCCCCGTCGCCGTCCGCGTCGTCCCCGTCGGTCTCCGCCAGCGACCCGTCGGGCACCGCCGCGCCGCGCACGGGGACCCGCGCCGGATCGAGCTCGCGGCCCAGGCGGACGAAGGCGGCGACGTCCAGCTCCTCGCCGCGCGCGGTCTGCGGGACGCCGGCCCGCTCGAGCGCGACGATCGCCGCGGCGCTGTCGCCGAAGAGGGTCGCGAGCGACTGGCGGAGCATCTTCCTCCGCTGCGCGAACGCCGCGTCGACGACCGCGAAGACGGCGCGGCGCAGGGTCTCGTCGCCCGGCTCCTCGCCGCGGTCGAACGCGACGAGCACGCTGTCGACGTTCGGCACCGGCCAGAAGATCTGACGCGAGACCGCGCCGCCCGTCGTCCAGGAGCCGAACCACGCCGCCTTGACGCTCGGGCCGCCGTAGACCTTGGAGCCGGGACCGGCGGCGAGCCGGTGCCCGACCTCGGACTGCACCATCACCACTCCGGACCGGATGCTGGCGAAGTGCTCGAGGAAGTGCAGGAGCACCGGCACCGAGATGTTGTACGGGAGGTTGGCGACGAGCCGGACCGGATCCCCCGGCAGGTCGAGCACCTTCATCGCGTCGGCGTGCACGACCGCGAGATCGGCGCCCGGCGCCATCAGCTCGACGGTGCGCGGCAGCTGCTCGGCGAGGCGCCCGTCGATCTCGACGGCCACGACCTGCGCGCCCGCCTCGAGCAGGCCGAGGGTCAGCGATCCGAGGCCGGGGCCGATCTCGACGACGGTCTCCCCCGGGCGCACCCGAGCGAGCTTGACGATGCGGCGGACCGTGTTGGCGTCGTGCACGAAGTTCTGGCCGAGCTTCTTGGTCGGCGTGACGTCGAGCAAGCCGGCGAGGTCGCGGATCTCGGCCGGGCCCAGCAGGCGCGGGATCGCGGCGGCCGTCGGCTCGGCGGCGTGGCGGCCGCTCATGCGAGGGGTCCGACCGGCTCCGTCGGCTCGGAGCCGACCTCGCCGCCCCACTCGCCGTACACGGCCTCCGTGTTCGAGGCGATCGTCGCGGCCAGGTGGCCGACGTCGGTCTCGAGGGTCGCGGCCATCGAGCGCAGGGTGTGCGGGAGGAGGTAGGGCGCGTTCGGGCGGCCGCGGAAGGGCGACGGAGTGAGGTACGGCGCGTCGGTCTCGACCAGGATGAGGTGCCGAGGAGTCGCGACGAGCGCCTCCCGCAGCGGCTCGGCGTTCTTGAACGTCACGGTGCCGGCGAAGGAGAGGTACCAGCCCTCGTCCGTGCACATCCGCGCCATCTCGGCATCGCCGGAGAAGCAGTGGAAGACGGTGCGCTCGGGGGCGCCGACGCGGCGCAGGGTCTCGATGACCTCGCGGTGCGCGTCGCGGTCGTGGATCTGCAGCGCGAGGTCGTGCTCCTTCGCGATGCGGATGTGCTCCTCGAAGGAGCGGAACTGCGCGGCGCGGCCGCTCTCGCCGGTGCGGAAGAAGTCGAGCCCGGTCTCGCCGATGGCGCGCACCCGCGGCTGCTCCGCCAGCTCGGCGATCACGGCGAGGGCGGCGTCGAGCTCGCCGCGCTGCTCCAGCTCGGGCGCCTCGTTGGGGTGGATCGCGACGGCGGCCAGCATGCGCGGCTCGCTCGCCGCCTGCTCGGCCGACCAGCGGCTCGTCTCGACGTCCGTGCCGACCTGGACGACGCCGCGGACGCCGACGGTGGAGGCCCGGTCGAGCTGCTCGCGGTGGTCGAGCGGCTCGAGGCCGTCGGCGATCTCGAGGTGCGTGTGGTTGTCGTAGACGGGGACGACGAGCGCCTCGGGCAGCGGCGGGTACGTCAGGTCGCGGCCGGACGAGGCCTCGCGGGAGCGGACGTGCTGGCTGTCGGTCATGCGCTCCAGGCTACCGGGAGGGCTCGCGCGGGCCGGAGTCCCGGGTGGACGAGGGCCGAGAGGCGGCCGCTGAGGCGCCCTGAGCGGATCGGGTCAGCACCCGATCGGATCGGGACAGCCCGCCTCCCGCGCCGCCGGGAGGCTGGAGCCATGACAGACACCGAGCTCCTCGCCCACTCCGCACCCGGCTCCCTCGCCGGGCGCCATGCCCTCGTCACCGGATCCTCGAGCGGGATCGGCGCAGCCATCGCCCGCCGGCTCGCCGGGGCCGGCGCTCACGTCCTCGTGCACGGACGCGACCCCGAGCGGGTCGGGTCCGTCGTCCGCGGCATCCGCGCCGACGGGGGCACCGCCTCCGCGCTCGTCGCCGACCTCGCGGGCACGCCGGAGGAGACCCGCGCCGTCGCCGGGCGGGCGCTGACCCTCCTCGACGGGCGGATCGACGTCCTCGTCAACAACGCCGGAGTGTTCCCGGTGGGGCCGACCGCCGACCTCAGCGACGCCGATGTCGAGTCCCTCCTCACCACGAACATCCGCGTGCCGCACCAGCTCGTCGCGGCGATCGCCCCGGCCATGGCCGAGCGCGGGAGCGGAGTGGTCGTCAACATCACCTCGTGGATGGGACGGGTGGGAACGCCCGGGACCGCGCTCTACCCCGCGACCAAGGCGGCGCTGGAGCACCTCACGCGGGCGTGGGCGGCCGAGTACGGCCCGAGCGGCGTGCGCGTGGTCGCCGTCGCGCCCGGCGCGACTCTCACGCCCGGCAACGAGCACGCCGCGGCGATCCTGGAGCAGATGACCGCGTCCGCCCCCGCCGGCCGGCCCGGACGTCCGGACGAGATCGCCCTGGCCGTGCGCTGGCTCGTCTCGGACGAGGCCTCGTACGTCCACGGCACGACGCTCGACGTCGACGGAGGCATCGTCGGCGCCCGCGTCTGACGCCGCGGCACGCGCCGCTCGGAGTCCCCGCGACAGCGCCCGCCGCTCAGTGGATCTGGACGAGCGGCCCGGGGTGGAGCGCGGCGTCGGCCGCGGGGGTCGTCTCATAGGCGCGGCGGTAGTCGCGCCCGAAGTGCGACGCGCTCGCGTAGCCGACCGCGGCCGCGGCCTGCGCGGCGGTGTCGCCCCGGACCAGGAGCAGCCTCCTGGCCTCCCCGAGGCGGAGCCGCCGCAGGTAGCCCAGCGGCGACATCCCGGTCAGCTCGCGGAAGCGGCGGGTGAGTGTGGGCACGCTGGTGCCCGCCTCCGCGGCGAGCGCGCCGAGGGTCCATCCGCGCGACAGCGACGCGCTCATCGCCTCGACCGCGCGGGAGACGGCCTCCGAGCGGACGGTGCTGGACGCGGCCAGCAGCCGGGGCGCCTGGTCCGTCTGCAGCAGCCTCAGCACGAGCTCGCGCGTGATCGCGGGGGCGAGCACCGGGATGTCGGCGGGGGCGTCGAGCAGACGGAAGAGTCGGCGCAGCGAGTCGGCCATCTCCTCCGTGACCGTGCCGATCCGCGGGGCGGGAGCCCGCGGGGCCGTCCGGGGGGCGAGCGCCGCGATCTTGGCCACCACGAGCGGGTCGAGACGCCAGTTGGCCGACAGGAAGTCGCCGCGGTCGCCGGTCTCCACGACGGCCGCCACCACCGGCAGGTCGACGGGGGTGATCAGGAAGCGGCCGGCGCCCCACCGCTCGTCGGAGTCGCCGACCACCGAGCGCTTCCGGCCGGCCAGCACCAGGCTGAGGGTCGGCGGGAACCGGGTGTAGACGAGCTCGGTCGGAGCGGTCACCCGATGCAGGCGCAGGGCGAGCGCGGCGGCGCGCTCCGGGTGCCCGACGTGGCGCCGGGTGAGCTCGGCCGCCTGCTCGAGAGCGTCGAGGACCTCGCGCGCCATCAGCGCCCCCACGGAGCGGCGGGCCGCTCGCACCCGGCCCCTCGCGTTCGGATCACGGTCATCGGGCACTCTCCTGCGGATCCTCCGTCGGCGACTCCGCACCGCTCGGCTGCTCGGTCCACAATTCGAGGCGCGGCCGTCAGGACGCAGGAGCCTCGATGCGCGGGAAGAGCGCGACGAGCGTGCCGACGGTGGTGCCGACGGGGAGGACTCCCCACCGGCCCGCCTCGCGGATCGGCTGCGCGGTGAGGGCGCCCAGCGACTCCGTCACACCGAGCGCCTCCCAGAGGGACGCCGTCGCGCGCGGCACGACCGGCGAGAGCAGCACGGCCAGGGCGCGGAGCCCCTCCGTCGCGGTGTAGAGCACCGTGCCGAGGCGCTCGCGCTCCTCGCGCTTGGCGAGTGCCCACGGCTCCTGCTCGGTGATGTAGCCGTTGAGCTCCTCGACGATGCTCCACACGGCGGTGATCGCATCGTGGATCGCGAGCGCGTCGATCGCCCGGTCGGCCGACGCGGCGGCTTCGGCGACGATGCGCTGCACGCGCTCCTCCGCCTCGGTCGGCTCGCCCGGCGCAGGCACGACGCCGTCGTAGTAGCGGTGCAGCATCGCGACGACCCGCGAGGCGAGGTTGCCGAAGCCGTTCGCGAGCTCGGACTGGTAGCGCGCCGACAGGTCCTCCCATGAGAACGAGCCGTCCTGGCCGAAGGTGATGGCCCGGAGGAAGTAGTAGCGGAAGGCGTCGGAGCCGAAGGTGTCGGTGATCTGCTCGGGCGCGATGCCGGTGAGCTTCGACTTCGACATCTTCTCGCCGCCGACCAGCAGCCAGCCGTGGCCGAACACCTGCCGGGGGACCTCGAGGCCCGCGGCCATGAGCATGGCGGGCCAGATCACCGCGTGGAAGCGCAGGATGTCCTTGCCGACGATGTGGGTCGCGGGCCAGCGGCGCTCGAACTCCGCCTCGTCCTGGCCGTAGCCGACCGCGGTGATGTAGTTGAGCAGCGCGTCGAACCAGACGTAGACCACGTGGGAGTCGTCCCACGGGACCTTCACGCCCCAGTCGAAGCTGGAGCGGGAGATCGACAGGTCGGCCAGGCCCTGGCGGACGAAGCTGACGACCTCGTTGCGCGCCGACTCGGGCTGGACGAAGTCGGGACGCTCCTCGTAGAGCGCGAGCAGCCGCTCGGTGTACTCGCTCATCTTGAAGAAGTAGTTCTTCTCCTTCAGCAGCTCGACCGGCTTCGAGTGGATCTTGCAGACGTACTGGCCGGCGTAGTCGCCGGTGCCCTCCTCGAGGTCGGACAGCTGCTTGTACTCCTCGCAGCCCACGCAGTAGTAGCCCTCGTACTCGCCGGTGTAGATCGCGTCCTCGTCGTACAGCTTCTGCAGGAACTTCTGGACGTTGACCTCGTGCCGCGCGTCCGTGGTGCGGATGAAGTCGTCGTTGGCGATGTCGATGGTCTCGAGCAGCGGCTGCCACGCGGTCCTCACGAGGCGGTCGGCCCACTCCTGGGGGGTCGTGCCGTTGGCGGTGGCGGTGCGGAGGATCTTCTGGCCGTGCTCGTCCGTGCCGGTCAGCAGCCAGGTGTCGTCGCCCGCCTGGCGGTGCCAGCGGGTGAGCACGTCGGCGGCGACCTCGGTGTACGCGTGCCCGATGTGCGGGACGTCGTTCACGTAGAAGATCGGGGTCGTGAGGTAGAAGGAGGCGCCGTCGGACATGGCGACCATCCTATTCACCGCGCGGCACCGCTCCCGGCGTGTGACGGAGGCCGTGGACGACCGGCCGCGGGCGCCGTCTGGGAGGGAGCTCTCAGCCGCGGCGGGAGGCGAGCGCCGCCTCGTAGAGAGCGCGGCGCGAGAGCCCCGTGATCTCGGCGACCTCGGCCGACGCCTCCTTGAGCCGCGATCCGGCCTCGACGCGGGCCAGCACGTCGGCCAGCGCGTCCTCGAGCGACGCCTCCCTCGCGGGGGCTCCCTCGACGACCAGGCAGATCTCGCCGCGCAGGCCGTCGGCCGCCCACTCGGCCAGCTCGGCCGCCGTGCCGCGCCGGACCTCCTCGAACATCTTGGTGAGCTCGCGGCAGACGACGACGCGCCGCTCCGGGCCCATCGCCTCGACCAGGTCGGCGAGCGCGTCGCCGATCCGGTGCGGGGACTCGAAGAAGACCATGGTGCGCCGCTCGTCGACGAGCGCCCGGAAGGTCGAGACCCGCTCGCCGTGCCGGCGGGGCAGGAACCCCTCGAAACTGAAGCGGTCCGTCGGGAGCCCGGACACGGCGAGCGCCATGAGCACCGCCGAGGGACCGGGCAGCGCGGTGACCGCGACTCCCGCCGCCACCGCCGCCTCGACCAGGTGGTAGCCCGGGTCCGAGACCGTGGGCATGCCAGCATCGCTCAGCACGAGCAGGTCCTCCTCGCGGGCCAGCTCCACCAGCTCGGCGGCGCGCTCGCGCTCGTTGTGGTCGTGCAGGGCGTAGAGGGCGGGCCGGTTCTCGACACCCAGGGCGCGCATCAGCTGGATGGTCACGCGCGTGTCCTCGGCGGCGACGTGGCGGGCGGAGCCCAGCGCCTCCACGAGCCGGCGGGAGGCGTCGCCGAGGTTTCCGATGGGAGTGCCGGCGAGGATGATCATGCCGCCAGTCTCCCAGGCCGGGTCCGGGGCCTCCCGCCGCGGATCGCCGCCGTCCCGGGAGGACGCGCCCCGTTAGCATGGCCGGGTGACGGACCGACCGCAGCGCGACTTCGACGACCTGCTCCTGGACGCGGCGGGATCGGCGCGCTCGGTCCCGGTGGAGCCCGCCGAGGCGTCCGCACCGCGGGAGCGCACCCCGCTCCCGGACGTGCCGCGCGGCTCCTGGTTCGACGACCTGCACGCCCGGCTCGTCGCCTCCCCCGCGCGCCGCCGGCTGTACGAGCTCGGACTGCCGCTGCTGGTGGTCGCCCTGGCCGCGGTGCTGCGGCTGTGGAACCTCAGCCACCCGCGCTCGCTCGTGTTCGACGAGACCTTCTACGTGAAGGACGCCTGGACCCTCTGGAACCTCGGGTTCGAGGGCGCCTGGCCCGAGAACCCGGACCCCGGCTTCGCGGCCGGCGACGTGGACACCTTCACGGGGGCGCCGTCCTTCGTGGTGCATCCGCCGCTGGGCAAGTGGATCATCGGGCTCGGGATGGGCGTGTTCGGCGCGGACGACAGCGTCGGCTGGCGCGTCGCGACCGCCGTCGTGGGGATCCTCGCCGTCGCGCTGGTGATCGTGATCGGCCGCCTCCTGTTCCGCTCCACCCTCCTCTCCTCCTTCGCGGGGCTGATGCTCGCGCTCGACGGCCACGCGATCGTGATGTCGCGGGTGTCGCTCCTGGACGGGATCCTGATGTTCGTCGCGCTCTGCGGGGTCGCGGCGGTGCTGCTGGACCGGCGCTGGGCCGACCTGCAGCTGGCGCGGAAGGTGGCGGCGGGAGCGCTGCCGAGCTGGGGGCCGGTCCTGTGGTGGCGGCCCTGGCTGCTCGCGGCCGGCGTGCTCTTCGGCCTGGCCGCGGGCGTGAAGTGGACGGGCGTCTACTTCCTCGCGGCGTACGGCGTGTACGCGGTGGTCGTCGACGCGCTGATGCGGCGCCGCGCGGGCGTGCCGTTCTGGGGCAGCGGCGCGATCCTCAAGCAGGGTCCGGTCACCTTCCTCCTGGTCGTGCCGATCGCCCTGATCGCCTACCTCGTGACCTGGACGGGCTGGCTGCGCACCTCCGGCGGATGGGCCCGGCAGTGGGCGTCGGAGGCCCCCGGCAACGCCTGGACCGGGGCTCTGGCGTGGGTGCCGGACTGGGCGCAGAGCCTCTGGCACTACCACGTGCAGATGTACGACTACTCGATCAACCTGCGGGCCTCGCACCCCTACGAGGCGAACCCGCTCACCTGGCTGCTCATGCTCCGGCCGACCAGCATGTACTTCGTCGACCAGGCGACGGGCGTCGACGGCTGCACCGCCGCACGCTGCGACGAGGCGATCACCTCGGTCGCCAATCCGCTCATCTGGTACGCCGGGGTCCTGGCGCTGGTGTACCTCCTCTACCGGCTCGCGCGGTACCGGGAGTGGCGCGCCGGCTACGTGCTGATGGGGATCGTCGCGGGCTACCTGCCGTGGCTCCTCTACCTCGACCGCACGGTGTTCCAGTTCTACTGCGTCGTCTTCGAGCCCTACATGATGCTGGCACTGGCGCTGACGGCCGGGATCGTGATCGGGAGTCCGGGCGACGAGCGGAGGCGGCGCACCCGCGGCGTCCTCGTGGTGCTCGTCTTCGCGGTGGCGGCGGCCGCGCTGACGGCCTACTTCCTGCCGCTCTGGATCGGCGCGCAGACGTCCTTCACCTTCTGGCAGGCCCACATGTGGCTGCCCTCGTGGGTATGATCCGGCGGCTGGGCCCGGGAGTCGCGGCCTGCGCCGTCGCGGCGGTGATCGCGGCCCTGCTGCACGCGACGGTGCCGGCAGTGCCGATGCTGACCGCGGCGGTCGCGCTCGGGATCCTCGTGGCGCAGCTGCCCGCGGCGCGCCCCCTGCTGAGCGGGGCGCTGGCGCCGGGCCTGAAGTTCTCGTCCCGCTCGCTGATGCGCGCCGGCATCGTCCTGCTCGGGCTGAAGCTCTCTCTGATCGACATCGCAGCGCTGGGCTGGGGCGCGATCCTGGTCGTCGTCGGGATCGTCCTGGCCACCTTCGGCCTGACCTGGGCGCTGGGCCGGGCGCTCCGGCTGCCCGGGCAGGAGCCGCTGCTGCTCGCGGCGGGCTTCTCGATCTGCGGGGCCTCGGCGATCGGCGCGATGGCCGGAGCGACCCGGGCGAAGGAGCAGGAGCAGGCGACGCCGGTCGCGCTGGTGACGCTCTGCGGCACGCTCGCGATCGCAGTGCTCCCCGCCCTGCAGCAGCCGCTCGGGCTCTCCGACGTGCAGTTCGGGCACTGGGTCGGCGCCTCGGTCCACGACGTGGGCCAGGTCGTGGCGACGGCCCAGGTGGCGGGAGCGTCGGCGCTGGCCGTCGCGGTCGTGGTGAAGCTCACCCGAGTGGTCATGCTGGCGCCGATGGTCGCGGTGGCGGCGGCGGTCACGAGGCGCCGAGGCGGGACCGGCGGGACGCGCCCGGCGATCGTGCCGCTGTTCGTGGTCGGGTTCCTCGCCGCGGTGCTGCTGCGCACGCTCCTCCCCCTGCCGGAGGGACTGCTCGCCGCCGCCGACACCGCGCAGACCTGGCTCCTCGCCGCGGCCCTCTTCGCGCTCGGCAGCGCCGTCCGGGTGCGCGCGCTCGTGACGACGGGGTGGCGTGCTCTCCTCGTCGCCCTGGTGTCGTGGGCGGCGATCGCGGCGATGGGACTGGCCGCGGTGCAGCTGGCGCTCTGATCGGCGCTCCGATCCGCTCGACCGCTCTGTCGCGCACGGTCGCTCTGCACTGCGGGGCCGCTCTGTTACGCGATGCGTCGCTCCGGCGCGGCGGTGTCGGCGGCTCCCGCTAGCGTCGATCGCATGGCAGATCGTGAGTACGGCTTCAAGACGCGTGCGATCCACGCGGGCAACATCCCCGACGCGGTGACGGGCGCCCGCGCTCTGCCGATCTACCAGACCAGCGCCTTCGTCTTCGACGACACCTCCGACGCCGCGGCCCGCTTCGCGCTGCAGAAGTACGGCAACGTCTACTCGCGCCTGTCGAACCCCACGGTCGCCTCCTTCGAGGAGCGCGTCGCGAGCCTCGAGGGCGGCCTCGGCGCCGTCGCCACGGCCTCCGGGCTCTCGGCGCAGTTCATCACCTTCGCGGCGCTCGTCGGCGCGGGCGACCACGTGGTGTCCTCCGCCAACCTCTACGGCGGATCGATCACCCAGCTCGACGTCACGCTCCGCCGTTTCGGAGTGGACACCACCTTCGTCCGCTCGAGCGACCCGGCCGACTACGCGGCGGCGATCACCGAGAAGACCAAGGTGCTCTACGCCGAGACGATCGCGAACCCCTCCGGCGAGATCGCCGACATCGAGGGCCTCGCCGCGGTCGCGCACGCCGCCGGCATCCCGCTGATCATCGACTCCACGGTCGCCACGCCCTACCTCGTCCGCCCGATCGAGTGGGGCGCCGACATCGTCATCCACTCGGCCACCAAGTTCCTCGGCGGACACGGCACCACGCTCGGCGGCGTCGTCGTCGAGTCGGGGCGCTTCCACTACTCCCCCGAGAAGTTCCCGCTGCTGCACGACCCGGTGGCCTCCTACGGGGACCTGTCGTGGGACGGCAACTTCGGGGAGTACGGCTTCCTCACGCGCCTGCGCGCGGAGCAGCTGCGCGACATCGGGCCGGTCCTCGCTCCGCACTCCGCGTTCCTGCTCGCCCAGGGCGTCGAGACGCTGCCGTACCGGATCCAGGCGCACGTCGACAACGCGCGCCGCGTCGCCGAGTGGCTCGACGCCGACCCCCGCATCGAGGCGGTCTACTGGGCCGGGCTGCCCGCGCACCCGCACCACGACCGCGCGCAGAAGTACCTGCCGAAGGGACCGGGCTCGGTCTTCAGCTTCGTGGTCAAGGGCGGCCGCGCCGTCGGCCAGACCTTCATCGAATCGGTCGACCTCGCCAGCCACCTCGCCAACATCGGCGACGCCAAGACGCTGGTGATCCACCCCGCCTCGACCACCCACGCCCAGCTCACCGAGGACCAGCTCCTCCACGCGGGCGTCCTCCCCGGACTCGTCCGCCTCTCCGTCGGCATCGAGGACGCGGACGACATCATCTACGATCTCGACCAGGCGCTCGCCCGCGCGGTCGAGGAGCACGGCACTCCCGACACTCCGACCGAGCTCCCCGAGGACACGACCACCACCCTGCACACCCCGGCCGTGGAGGTCTGAGCATGAGCACCACCGACACCGCCGACACGGTCGTCCAGCTGTCCAACGGGCTGAGCTGCTCGGTCCCGGCGAACTCGCCGCTGGCGAAGATGCTGCGCTCGCAGCGCACCTGGGTGGGCCCCGACGCCCGCAGGCGACTCGACATCCTCCGCCGCGCTAGGACCGTGGCGATCGTCGGCGCCTCGCCGAACCCGGCCCGCTCCTCCTACTTCGTCGCCACCTACCTGCAGCAGTCGAGCGACTACGAGCTCTACTTCGTGAACCCGAACGCCACCGAGATCCTGGGGCAGCCGGTCTACCGCAGCCTCGCCGAGCTCCCGGTCGTGCCCGACATCGTGGACGTGTTCCGCAAGGCGAGCGACATCCCCGCCGTGATCGACGACGTCCTCGCCGTCGGCGCGCCCACGGTCTGGGTGCAGCTGGGGATCTGGAACCAGGAGGCGGCCGAGTACGGCGAGTCGAAGGGCCTGACCGTCGTGATGGACCGCTGCATCAAGGTCGAGCACGCCCGCTTCCACGGCGGCCTGCACCTGCTCGGCTTCGACACCGGCCAGATCTCGGCGCGCAAGACGCTGCGCTGACCCGCCGCCGACCCTCGTCGACGCCGGATCTCCGTGGCTCTTCGTCGCGGGCGCGGCTCGGGCGGCGCACTCCGCCGGCCCCGGCGTAGTCTCGGTGGATGAGCGCCTACGTCTCCGTCCTCGACCTGTTCAGCGTGGGGATCGGCCCGTCCAGCTCGCACACCGTCGGACCGATGCGCGCCGCCCTCGCCCTCGCCGAGCGGATCCGCGACGCCGGGCTCCTCGGCCGCGTGAGCCGGGTGGGCTGCACCCTCTACGGCTCGCTCGGCTCCACCGGGATCGGCCACGGCACCCCCGACGCGGTGGTCGCCGGTCTCGCCGGCCTGGACCCCGAGACGTGCGACCCGGCGCTGGTGCGCGGGGCCTGGCAGCGCCTCGACGCGGAGGGGACGATCCTCCTGGCCGGCGAGCAGCGCCTCGCGATGACGCGCGACGACGTCGTCTTCGAGCCGCGCACGAGGCTGCCGGAGCACCCGAACGCCCTCACCTTCAGCGTCTGGGTCGGAGACGACCCGCTGCCGGTGTGGGAGGAGACCTACTACTCGATCGGCGGCGGCTTCATCCGGCGCGCGGGCGAGCGCGCCGAGCTGGCTGCGCTGGCCCCGCACCCCTACCCCTTCGTCTCCGGGCTCGACCTGCTGGCGACCTGCGACCGGACCCGCTCCGGCATCGCCGAGATCGCCGCCGCGAACGAGCGCGCTCTGCACCCCGGGGTCGACATCGACGCCCGCCTCGACGCGATCTGGGACGCCATGGCCGCCTGCGTCGAGCACGGCCTGGCGACCGACGGCGTGCTGCCGGGCGGCCTGGGCGTCCGCCGCCGCGCCTCGGTGCTGCGCGAGCGCCTCGAGGCCTTCGCGGAGGACCCTCTCGACCGCGCCCGCGCGACCTCGGTGGAGTGGCTCCACGCCTTCGCCCTCGCGGTGAACGAGGAGAACGCCGCAGGCGGGCGCGTCGTGACGGCTCCGACGAACGGAGCGGCGGGCATCATCCCCGCCGTCGGGCACTACTACCTCCGCTTCGTCCCGGGCGCCGACCGCGCGGGGCTGCGCCGCTTCCTCCTCACCGCCACCGCGATCGGCTCGCTCTGCAAGACGAACGCCTCGATCTCCGGTGCGGAGGCGGGCTGCCAGGGCGAGGTCGGCTCGGCCTGCGCGATGGCCGCCGGAGCGCTCTGCGCGGTGCTCGGCGGCACTCCGCGCCAGGTCGAGAACGCGGCCGAGATCGCGATGGAGCACCACCTCGGACTGACCTGCGACCCGGTCGGCGGCCTCGTGCAGATCCCCTGCATCGAGCGGAACGCGATCGCCTCCTCCACCGCGGTGAGCGCAGCCCGCCTCGCGCTGCACGGCGACGGCGACCACCGCGTCTCGCTCGACGCGGTCATCGAGACGATGCGCCAGACCGGCATCGACATGTCGTCGAAGTACAAGGAGACGAGCGAGGGCGGCCTCGCGGTCAACGTCATCGAGTGCTGAGCGCCCGTGGCGTCCGTGACCGTGCGTGACGCACGGGGGCGCACATGTCGGCGGTCGCGCCTAGCGTGGGGCGGGTGAGCACCTCCTCCGTCCCGTACCTCGCCCGGCCGATCGTCTCGACCCAGTGGCTCGCCGACCAGCTCGGCCGCGAGCACCTCGTCGTCGTCGACGCCAGCGTGCTGCTCGTGCCCGGCTTCGACGGGCGGCCCGGCTACCTCAGCGGCGACGAGCAGTACCTCCTCGAGGGGCATGTCCCCGGCGCCGTGTTCGGCGACCTGCTCGAGCAGCTGTCCGATCCGGCGGCTCCCCTGCCCTTCACCCGGCTCGACCCGGAGCGCTTCGCCGCCGCGACCGCCGCGCTCGGCATCGACGACGACTCGGTGGTCGTCGTGTACGACTCCGCGGTCGGCCAGTGGGCCTCGCGCCTGTGGTGGCTGCTGCGCTCGGCCGGGCACGACGCCGTCGCGGTGCTCGACGGCGGGCTCCCGGCCTGGCGGCGGGAGGAGCGCCCGATCGAGACGGGGCACGTCGAGCCCGCGGAGAGCGGAGGCATCAGTGTGCGCGAGGAGCGGCCGCTCTGGATCGACAAGGCCGGCGTCGAGAGCGTGGTGCGCGGCGAGGCTCCCGGGGCGCTGGTCTGCGCGGTCCCGCCGAAGGAGTTCACCGGGGAGGAGGGGCGCCGACCCCGCCTCGGACACCTGCCGGGCTCGCGGAGCGTCCCCGCCGGGCGGCTCGTCGACCGGGCCGACAACACGCTCCTGCCGCCGGAGCGGCTGCGGTCGCTGTTCGGAGACGCTCTCCAGGCCGAGCGGATCGTCCTCTACTGCGGGGGCGGGATCGCCGCGACGGCCGATGCACTCGCACTGGCGGTGCTCGGAGTCCACACGGCGGTCGTCTACGACGGCTCGCTCAACGAGTGGGCCGCCGACCCCGCGGCGCCACTGGTGGTCACGGCCGCGTGAGCAGCTCCTCCGGGAGGCGGGTCGTCGGAAGGGCGCAGACGAAGGCCTCGCAGGAGTAGGCGGTCGGCAGCCCCTCCCGCGAGATCCGCCCCTCGAACAGCTCGAAGCCCGCGTCCGCCCAGTCCCGGGCGCCCTCGTCGGACACGCCGACCAGCACGCCGATCCCGGCGGACCGCGCGCCCTGCACCGCCTCCGCCGCGCCGGGGCCCACGACGACCAGCTGCCGCACCGGGCGAGCCAGCCGCGAAGCGAGCCCGAGCACGGCGCCGAAGCCCATCGGCTGCCGGACCGCGCCCGGAGCGATCGAGGCGACGACCGCCTCGGCCGCCTCCCGGTAGCGCTGCGAACCGGTGAGCAGGTACAGCTCGTGCGCCGCGTCCGCCGTCGCCGACAGGCCGGAGGGGTAGGCGCCCTCGGAGGGATCGGCCGCGAGCAGGAGTCCCCGCGCGGTCAGCGCCGGGTCCCCTCCCCCGGGCAGCGCGAACGGCAGCGGGCCGTCGGCCGCGTCGAGCGCGCCGTCGATCAGGGTGCGCGCCGCGACCGCGTAGCGCGGGCGGCCCTCCGCCAGGGCGAGCTCGAGGAGCCCGCCGGCCAGCATCCCGAGGTCCTCCAGCGCCGGGCGGGCCGAGGAGACGGCACCGTCGAGGGAGGCGCGCACCGCGACGCGGCCGTCGACGAGGTGCCGCTGCAGCACCGCGTCCGCCGCGCGCCGGGCGGCGTCGATCCACTCCTCCCGTCCGAGCACGCGTCCGGCGCGGGCGAGCGCGCGGATCGCCAGGCCGTTCCAGCCGGTGACGACCTTCTCGTCGAGAGCGGGTGGCGCGAGGCGGGACCGGTCCTCGGCGAGGTAGTAGCCGCCCTCCGAGCGCTGACCGTCGACGATGCTCTCCGAGTCCTGCGCCGACGCGAAGCCGCCGCCCGGCCGCTCGAGAGTGGTCAGGAGGAACGCGGCGACGCCCTCCGCGATCCCGGTCAGCTCCTCCACCCGGGCGCCGTCGTGCCCGAGCAGGACGGCCGCGACGTCCAGCAGCTGCGCGTTGTCGTACAGCATCCGCTCGTAGTGCGGATCGCTCCAGTCGGCCTGCGTCGCGTAGCGGAAGAAGCCCCCGTCGCGGTCGCGGAGAGGGGACGCGGCCAGCGCGAGCAGCGTGCGCTCGGCGAGCGCCGCTCCCGAGGGCCGCGAGGCCAGGAACCCGAGCACGGGGGCCACCGGGAACTTCGGGGCGCCGCCGAAGCCGCCGTGCACCCGGTCCTCCTCGTCCGCGAGTGCGCGGACGGCGCCGTCGAGCTCGGCGTCGCCGGGCAGTGCGGCATCGGCGGGCAGCGCCGCGGTCGCCTCGCGCAGGGCCGCGGCGAGGCCGCCCGCCGTCGCCTGCACCTCGTCGCGCCGCAGCCGCCACGCCTCCGAGACCGCGTCGAGGACGTCGGAGAAGGCGGGCACGCCGCCGACGGCGCGCGGCGGGAAGTAGGTGCCGGCGAAGAAGGTCTCGCCGGCGGGGGTGGCGAAGGCCGTCAGCGGCCAGCCGAGCTGCCGGGTGAACGCGCTCGCGGCCGTCAGGTAGGCCGTGTCGACGTCCGGGTGCTCCTCGCGGTCGACCTTCACCGCGACGAAGTCCGCGTTCAGCCGCGCGGCGAGCACCGGATCCGAGAACGACTCCCGCGCCATCACGTGGCACCAGTGGCAGGTGGAGTAGCCGATGGACACCATCACCGGGACGTCGCGGCGCACCGCCTCGGCGAACGCCTCCTCGCCCCAGGGGAACCAGTCGACCGGATTATCCGCGTGCGAGCGGAGGTAGGGGCTGACACTGGAGCGCAGACGATCGGCCATGCGCTCCACGCTAGACGCGGGCGGAGCCTGCGGTGAGGGGGTTGCCGCGGGTCGGAGGGTCAGGAGGTCCGCGGAGCGCCGACGTCCGCGGGTCTCCCCCGCCGTAGGGCCACCCGACCGCTCAGCGCTCGAAGAACCAGCCCGACGGCCGCTCCGTGCCGCGCACGACCGTGCCGCTTCCGCCGCTCCCGCCGCGACGGCCCACCGCCAGGTAGGCGAGGCTGCCGATGAACGGCGCGATCACGATGAACGCCACCCAGGAGACCTTCGCGACCTTCGAGAGCCTCGGGTTCGACAGCACGCCCCGGATCGCGAAGAGCAGCAGCACGATGTTCAGCACGACCAGCAGGGACTGCGGATTCATCGGGGTGCTCCACGGGATCGTGCGCCGCGGTCGACCGGCGCCGGAGCGCCCGACCGGGCAGGGTGGCCCGCGATGATTCACGAGACAGGGCATTGTCGCACGCGGCGTAGGATGGAGGGCTCATGTCAGACGTGCTCAGCATCCGCTACCCGCCCGAACTCCCCGTGTCGGCGCGGCGCGAGGACATCGCCGCCGCGATCCGCGACCACCAGGTGGTCATCGTCGCCGGCGCGACCGGATCGGGCAAGACGACCCAGCTGCCGAAGATCTGCCTGGAGCTCGGCCGCGAGAGCATCGCGCACACGCAGCCCCGGCGCATCGCCGCGCGCACCATCGCCGAGCGCATCGCGGAGGAGCTCGACGACGAGGTCGGCGGGCTGGTCGGCTACCAGGTCCGGTTCACCGACAAGGCGTCCGCCTCGACGCGGATCAAGCTGATGACCGACGGCATCCTGCTCAATGAGATGAACCACGACCGGATGCTCAGCCGGTACGACACGATCATCATCGACGAGGCGCACGAGCGCAGCCTCAACATCGACTTCCTCCTGGGCTACCTGCACCGCCTGCTGCCGCAGCGCCCCGACCTGAAGGTGATCATCACCTCGGCGACGATCGACCCGCAGAGCTTCGCGGCCCACTTCGCCGACGCCGCCGGCGAGCCCGCGCCGATCATCGAGGTCTCCGGCCGCACCTACCCGGTCGAGATCCGCTACCGCCCGCTGGTCGCCGAGGAGCCGGAGGAGGACGACGACACCGACGTCCCCGACGCGACGAGCGGCAGCCGCGACCTGATGACCGGCATCGCCGACGCCCTGGCCGAGCTGGCGCGCGAGGATCCGGGCGACGTCCTGGTGTTCCTCTCGGGCGAGAACGAGATCCGCGACGCCGAGGACGCCATCCGGGGCCGGAATCTGCCGGGCACCGAGGTGCTCCCCCTCTACGGGCGCCTGTCGGCGGCCGATCAGCACCGCGTCTTCGAGAAGGGGCGCACCCCCGGCGTCCGCCGTCGTGTCGTGCTCGCGACCAACGTGGCGGAGACGAGTCTCACCGTCCCCGGGATCCGCTACGTGATCGACGGCGGCACGGCCCGCATCTCGCGCTACAGCGCGCGCTCGAAGGTGCAGCGGCTGCCGATCGAGGCGGTGTCGCAGGCCTCCGCGAACCAGCGCTCCGGCCGCTCGGGCCGCACCAGCGCGGGCATCGCGATCCGCCTCTACTCCGAGGAGGACTACCTCCGCCGCCCCGAGTACACCGATCCCGAGATCCTGCGCACGGGCCTGGCCGCGGTCATCCTGCAGATGATCTCGCTCGGACTGGGCGACATCGCCTCGTTCCCGTTCCTCACTCCGCCCGACTCCCGCGGCATCAAGGACGGCCTCGACCTGCTCACGGAGCTCGGCGCCCTCCGCGTCCCCGGCTCCCCCTCCGCCGCGCCGCGAGACGCCGCTCCGGTGCGCGGCACGCCGCCGAGCGCGCACTCGAGCGGCGTCCCGCGCAAGGGGGCGGAGGCCGCGCCGCAGCTCACGCGCATCGGGCGCGACCTCGCGCGGCTCCCCATCGATCCGCGCTTCGGCCGGATGGTGATCGAGTCGCGCCGCCACGGCGTCAGCCGCGAGGTGATGGCGATCGTCGCGGGCCTCACGATCCAGGACGTCCGCGAGCGCCCTCTCGAGCGCCGCGCGCAGGCCGACCAGCAGCACGCGCGCTTCGTCGATCCCACCAGCGACTTCCTCACCCTGCTGAACCTCTGGAACTACGTGGAGGAGAACCAGGAGGAGCTCTCCTCGAGCGCCTTCCGGCGCCTGTGCAAGGCCGAGTACCTCAACTACCTGCGCGTGCGCGAGTGGCAGGACGTGTTCCGCCAGCTGCGCCAGCTCGCGCGCCCCCTCAAGCTCGAGCTGGGCGAGCCGAAGGTCGACCCCGACGGGATCCACCGGAGCCTCCTGGCCGGCCTGCTCTCGCACCTGGGCATCAAGGACACCACCTCGCAGCAGGCGCAGCGCGCGGCGAAGAGCCGCGAGCGCCAGAACGTGCAGTACATCGGCGCCCGCAACGCGAAGTTCTCGATCTTCCCCGGCAGTGCCCTGGCCAAGAAGCTCCCCGACGCGGTGATGAGCGCCGAGCTGGTCGAGACCAGCCGCCTGTTCGCCCGCTCGAACGCCGCGATCGATCCGGCCTGGGCCGAGGCGATCGCGGGCGACCTCGTGAAGCGGCAGTTCAGCGAGCCGCACTGGGAGAAGTCGCAGGGCGCGGCCGTCGCCTACGAGAAGGTCACGCTCTACGGCGTGCCGATCATCGCCCGCCGCCGCGTCCAGTTCTCGCGGATCGACGCCTCGTACGCCCGCGAGCTGTTCATCCGGCACGCCCTCGTCGAGGGCGAGTGGGAGTCGCGCCACGCCTTCGACCGCAAGAACCGGGCCCTGCGGGCCGAGCTCGAGCGGCTGGAGGAGCGCACGCGCCGCCGCGACCTGCTCGTCGATGACGAGGCCGTGTTCGACTTCTACGACCGCCGGCTCCCCCGCGACATCACCTCGGTGCGCTCGTTCGACTCCTGGTGGCGGACGACCCAGCACGACGAGCCCGATCTGCTGACGATGACGCAGGAGACGCTCCTCCCCGAGGACGCGGAGCAGATCGACGAGACCGCGTTCCCCACGCAGTGGCGCCAGGCCGACCAGCGCTTCCGCCTCTCGTACCGGTTCGAGCCGGGGACGGAGGAGGACGGAGTGACGGTGCACGTGCCGCTCGCGCTCCTGCCCCGCGTGACGCCCCTCGGCTTCGACTGGCTGGTGCCGGGACTCCGGGCCGAGCTGGTCACCGCGATGATCAAGGCGCTGCCCAAGCACCTGCGCCGGAACGTGGTGCCCGCGAACGACTGGGCGCGCAAGCTCACCGCGTTCCTGCCGCACGACGTGCCGAACCCGCCGACGGAGTCGTTCGCGGCGACCCTGGCCGGAGCGATCCGCCGCGAGGCCGGCGTGGTGGTGCAGCCCGAGGACTTCGACCTCGAGCGCATCCCCTCGCACCTGCGGGTCACCTTCGCCGTCGCCGACGAGCGGGGGCGCACGGTCGCCGCCGGCAAGGAGCTCGCCCCGCTGGCCGAGCGCCTGCGCGGCCGGGTCCGCGACGAGGTCGCCCGCGTGGTCGAGGCCCGGGTCCCCGACGCGCTCGAGCGCCGGGGCCTGAAGACCTGGGACATGCCGGAGCTGCCCCGCGTCACCGACACCCGGCAGGGCGGGAACACCATCCGCGCCTACCCCGCCCTGATCGACGACGGCGACTCGGTCTCGATCCGCCTGCTCGCCACGGCCGAGGACCAGGCGCGCGAGCACCCGAGAGGCGTCCGCCGCCTCCTCCTGCTCGCGACGCCGAGCCCCGTCGCCTACGTGCAGCAGCACCTCACCTCGAACGAGAAGCTCGTGCTCGCGCAGAGCCCGTACCAGAACACGACCGCGCTCTTCACCGACTGCCTGCTCGCCTGCGTCGACGCGGTCCTCTGGCGGATGAAGCCCGACGGGATGCTCTTCCTCCGCGCCGAGTTCGACGCCGTGCGCGACCGGGTCTCGGCGAGCGTCATGGACGCGATGTTCGAGACCGTGAAGACGGTCACGACGATCCTCACCACCGCCCGGGGCGTCGAGAAGGCGCTCAAGGCCTCGACGAGCATGGCGCTCCTGCCCGCCCTCACGGATGCGCGGGAGCAGCTCTCGGGCCTGGTCTACCCGGGCTTCGTCTCGGCGACCGGAGTGGAGCGGCTGCGGCACCTCCCGCGCTACCTCGGCGGGATCACCGAGCGCTTCGGCAAGATCGCCGAGAACGTCGGGCGCGACCGCGTCTGGCTGAACGAGGTGCAGGCGGCCCAGGAGCTCTACCGGTCGGCAGGCGGCGTCGTGCCGCTGCCCGCGCACGCCCCGGAGCGGATCGCGCGCGCCCGCTGGATGATCGAGGAGCTGCGGGTGAGCTTCTTCGCGCAGTCGCTCGGCACCGCCGAGAGCGTGTCGCTGCAGCGGATCCGCAAGGTGCTGGCCGGCTGACGCGCCCCTCCGCCGAGGGAACCGCGACCCGTCGAGGGACCCTCGTGCAGCGGTCTCCCTCGACGAACCGCAGTCCCCTCCGGAGCGCTAGTGTCGTCCGGTGGGCAGCTACACCGATCTCCTGAAGACCCCCGGGGTGGGGCGCATCATCCTCGCGCAGCTGACCGCGCGCTTCCCGTTCGGGATGCTCTCGCTGGCGTTCCTCCTGCACGTGGAGCGGGTGCACCACTCCTACGCCGCCGCCGGCCTGGTGCTCGGCTCGATGTCGATCGGGCAGGCCATCGCCGGGCCGCTGACCAGCCGCCTGATGGGGCGGCTCGGGATGCGCCGCGTGCTGACGATCACCCTCGTGGTCTGCGCGGGCGCGATCATCGCGATGGCCGTGCTCCCGCTCGAGGTGTGGCAGTTCGTCGTGATCGGGTTCATCGCCGGCCTGAGCATGCCGCCGGTGCAGCCGGCCGTGCGGACCATCTACCCCAAGATGGTCACCAGCTCGCAGCTGACCCCGCTCTTCTCGCTCGACGCCTCCGCTCAGGAGATCATCTGGGTGCTCGGCCCGGTGCTGGCGACGCTCGTGTCGATCCAGGTGTCGACGGTCGCGGGCATCCTGACGGCCGCCGCGTTCCTGATCGGCGGCGGGATCTGGTTCATCGCCTCGCCCGAGGTGGGCCGCGTCCGCATCCCGCGCTCGAAGCGCCGCCTCGGCGTGGTGCTCACGAAGCCCCCGGTGCTGCTGGCCACGGTCGTCGGCTTCCTCCTGATCGGCGCCTGCTCGGCGGTCGAGGCGGGCGTGGTCGCGGTGTTCGGCGAGGGCGGAGTCGAGTCGGGCGTCGTGCTCGCCGTGTTCGCGGCGGGGTCCCTGGTCGGCGGCCTCGCCCTCGGTCACATCCCGATCAGCCGGTGGGCGACCGCGCGGCGGATGCTGATCGTCACGGTCGGCATGGGCCTGGCGGCGGTCTCGACCGACTTCTGGTGGCTGTGCGTCACGCTGTTCCTCGCCGGCATCGGCATCGCCCCCGCTCTCGCGGCGCTGTTCGCGATCACCGCCTCGAGCGTGCGCTTCTCGGACACGGCGGAGGCCTACGGCTGGGTCGGCACCGGTCAGCTGATCGGCGCGGCGCTGGGCTCCGCGATCGCCGGCGTGCAGATCGACCAGGCCGGGCCGACCGCCGCCATCGTCGTCGCCGCGGCCTTCGCCCTGGTCGGCTTCCTGGTGCCCCTGCTCGGCCGCCGGTACCACCCGGATCTCCGCGGGCGCGACGCCAGCCCGCTGCCCGACACCGAGCCGGTCACGCTGCCCTCCTAGGCCGCCACCCCGGTTGTCCGGCGCCTGTCGGACACCCTAGGGTGAAGGCCCACGACGACGAGGGGACGGCATGGGACTGCGGGAGGACGCGGAGGAGCTGGTGCGCGAGCACCGGCGCGCCGCCGCCCGGACCGACCTCCTCGACCCCTGGTCCGATCCGGAGACCCCGGAGTGGTGCACGGAGCTCGCCGCCGCGCTCTGGCAGGGGTCCTTCCGCCCGAGTCCCGTCTACTTCCGCCGCGAGGAGTCCTCTCACGCCTGGCGCGGCCCGCACTCGACCCGCCTGCACCACCTCGGCTACGGGTGGCAGCTCACCGCGCACCGCGAGCAGCACGGGGTCGTCGCCTCCGAGACGGCGGTGGTCCTCGAGACGGGCTCCCTCTGGCGCGGACTCGGCATCGGCCGGCGCCCCGTGCGCGCGCTCCGCGGCCGGCTCGGCGTCGAGGGCCTGCAGGCGGGCCACGACGTGCACTTCGCCGCGCGCGGCATCGACGAGCGCAGCGACGCGGAGCGCGCCGAGCGGCGCCTCCTCTTCGGGGTGGCCGGTCTCGCGGCGCTGATCGAGGACGACGTGCACGTGGGACCGCACGGCGAGCTCGACTGGAGCGTCTGAGGCGCGTGCCAGCATGGGAGGCATGAGCGTCCCCCTGATCCCCCTCAACGACGGCCGCGCGATCCCCCAGCTCGGGCTCGGCGTCTACAAGATCGGCGACGAGGAGGCGGCCCGCACGGTCGCCGTCGCCCTGGAGGCCGGCTACCGGCACGTCGACACCGCCACCCTCTACGGCAACGAGCGCGGAGTCGGCGAGGGGATCCGCGCGAGCGGCCTCCCCCGCGAGCAGGTCTTCGTGACGACCAAGGTCTGGAACGACGACCACGGCTTCGACGAGACGCTCGCCGCCTTCGACCGGAGCCTCGAGCTGCTCGGCACCGACTACGTCGACCTCTACCTCGTGCACTGGCCGATCCCCTCGCGCGACCGCTACGTCGACACCTACCGCGCCCTCGAGCGCCTGCAGAGCGAGGGGCGGGCCCGCTCGATCGGCGTCTCGAATTTCGCCGAGGAGCACGTGCAGCGCCTGCTCGACGAGACGGGAGTGGTGCCGGCGATCAACCAGGTCGAGCTGCACCCGCGGCTGCCCCAGGAGGAGCTGCGCACCTTCGACGCCGCCCACGAGATCGTCACCGAGGCGTGGTCGCCGCTGGCCCGCGGGCGCCTCCTCGACGAGCCGGCCCTGGCCCGCGTCGCCGCGAAGCACGGCGTCTCGCCGGCGCAGGCGGTGCTGCGCTGGCACGTGCAGCTCGGCGTCGTCGTGATCCCGAAGTCGGTGACGCCGGAGCGGATCCGCGAGAACCTGGACGTCTTCGGCTTCGCCCTCGACGACGAGGACCTCGCCGCGATCGCCGGGCTCGCGACCGGTGAGCGCACCGGGCGCGACCCGCGCTTCGACTGAGGCTCCGGCGATGACGGCGGGCAGGGTCCTGCTCCTGCACGGCCTGGGCGGTTCGGGCCGCACCTGGTGGCGGCTGAGCCGCGAGCTGACCGCGGCGGGCTGGAGCGTCTCCGCTCCCGACCTGCGCGGACACGGCGACGGGCCGCGCGGCGGCTCCTCCCGCCACGACGCCTACGCCGACGACGCCCTCGCGCGGGGACCGTTCGACCTCGTCGTCGGGCACTCGCTCGGCGGAGCGGTCGCGGTGCGCGCCGCCGCCCGCGACTCCGGCTGGGCGGGGCGCCTGGCGCTGCTGGACCCGGTGCTCCGGCTCGCCCCGGAGCAGCGGGCCGCCGTCCGCGCGGGCGAGCTCGCCGGTCTCGCGGTCTCGGCCGAGGAGCTCGCTGTCGCGCAGCCGCTCTGGGACGAGCGGGACCGGGCCGAGAAGCTCGCCGCGGTGCGGGCCGCCGATCCGGCCGCGGTCGCCGCGACGATCGACGACAACGACCCGTGGGACCTGCTGGCGGACCTGCCGGGCCTCCGCCCGCCGGTCCTCGTGCTGGCCGGCGACCCGCAGGTCGAGACGCTGCTCCCTCCCTCCCTCGCCGCCCTGGTGCTGCGCGCGAATCCGCGCATCCGGTACGCGGTCGTCGCGGGCGCAGGTCACAGCCCCCACCGCGACCGTCCGGAGGAGACGCTCGCGATGCTCCGCGAGTGGGCCGAGAGCCCGGCGACGGCCTGACCGACCCGCCGGCCCGGTCCGTGTTTCGTCCGGATGAAATCTGGCAGGGGGGACTGGGCCGCACCGTTTCCTGTGAATACCCTCGCAGAGGACGCGATCCCCTCCCAGTCTTCGGGAGGTGCGCGTCGGGGCCGCCGACGCGGTGGCCCGTTCTCGAGGAGAGGGAGCCCCAGTGGCGCGAACCACCACGAACACCCCGAGCGGCCGCCGACGCCGCTCGCTGATCGGCTCGAGCGCGATGATCGGAGCGGGCGCCCTCGTCGCCGGCTTCGCCTTCGCGCCGACGGCGAGCGCCGTCGAGCCGGTCGACTTCGCCGACACCGTCACGGTCGACGGCATCATGACCCACCTGGAGGCGCTTCAGGCGATCGCGGACGCCAACGGCGGCACCCGCGCGATCGGCACTCCGGGCTACGAGCTGAGCGGCGCGTACGTCGAGGAGGTCCTCGCGGACGCCGGCTACACGACGCAGCGCCAGGACTTCACCACCGCGACGCAGACGATCGACGCGTTCACGCTGACCACCGGCACCGGCGCCGTCGGCACGCCGATGGAGTTCACTCCGTCGACGCCCGAGGGCGGCGTGACCGGCGAGCTCATCGCCCCCGTCGATCCGCTCGGCTGCACCACGGACGCCTGGACCGGCCTCGACGCCACCGGGAAGGTCGCGCTCATCAGCCGCGGCTCCTGCAGCTTCCTCGAGAAGTCGGTCGCCGCCGGTGCCGCCGGCGCCGCCGCGATCATCATCTACGACAACGCGCCGAGCGACGCCCTCAACGGGACGTTCGGCGGACAGGACGCGGCCGCCGTCCCCGGCGTCGGCGTCACGCAGGCCGAGGGGCAGGCGCTGCTGGCGTCGCTCCCCGCGAGCGTCTCGGTCCTCATCGACCAGACGACGACCGAGGTGGAGACCTTCAACATCGTCACGGAGACGCCGGGCGGCGACCACGACAACGTGGTCATGCTCGGCGCGCACCTCGACAGCGTGCCCGCCGGCCCCGGCATCAACGACAACGGCTCCGGATCCGCGACGCTGCTCGAGACGGCCGTGCAGCTGGCCGCCGCGGGCGACACGACCAACGCGGTCCGCTTCGCCTGGTGGGGCGCCGAGGAGGTGGGCCTGGTCGGCTCCTACACCTACGTCGACTCCCTGACGGAGGAGGACGCCTCGAAGATCGCGACCTACATGAACTTCGACATGGTCGCCTCGCCGAACTACGTGATCTCCGTCTACGACGCGGACCAGTCCACCTACGAGGCCCCCGTGGACGTGCCCGCCGGCTCGATCGCGACCGAGAAGGCGTTCACCGACTACTTCGACTCGATCGACCAGCCCTGGATCGACACGGCGTTCGACGGCCGCAGCGACTACGACGGCTTCATCTCGGTCGGCATCCCGTCCTCGGGCGTCTTCACCGGCGCTGACGACGTCAAGACGGAGGAGGAGGTCGCGCTGTTCGGCGGCACCGCCGGCATCACGCACGACCCGAACTACCACTCCGCCGCCGACGACATCGACAACATCAACCAGGAGGCGCTCGGCATCACGTCGAAGGCCATCGCCTTCGTGACCGCCTCGTTCGCCGCGGACACCTCCGCGATCGACGCCGAGAAGGACCCGACCACGCCGACTCCGACGCCGGAGCCCACCGTGGCCCCGACCGCCGAGCCGACCGTCGCTCCGACCGCGCAGCCGACCGTCGCCCCGACGACCGCGCCCACCACCGCTCCCACTCCGAGCAGCACGCCGACCGCCGTGGCGCCGCACCCCGGCGGCCGCCCGCCCCTGGCCTCGACGGGCGCCGACATCGGCCTGCCGCTGGGCCTCGGCGGACTGCTGATCGCCGGCGGCGTCGGCGGGCTCCTGCTCGCCGCGCTGCGCCGCCGGAGCGCCGAGCGCGGCTAGCCGCCACCGCCCCGGAGCCGTCCGGCCGTCGCTCCGCGACGACCGGGCGGCTCCGTCGTTCCGCCCTGAGGGGACCCCGGACCGTCGAGCTGCGGCGGGTCCCTTCGACGGTCGGGGGCTCCCTCACGTCCGACAGGGCTTCCGGCGGCCGGGGGACACGGTGTTCACTGGGCGCATGCGAGCCATCTGGAAGGGCGCGATCACCTTCGGCCTGGTCAACGTGCCGGTGAAGATCTACAGCGCGACCGAGGACCACGACATCCCGCTGCACCAGGTCCACGACAAGGACGGCGGACGGATCCGGTATCAGCGCAAGTGCGAGATCTGCGGCGAGGTCGTCACCTTCGACCACATCGACAAGGCCTACGACGACGGCGAGCGCACCGTGGTCCTGTCCAAGGACGAGCTCAAGGCGCTGCCGGAGGAGCGCGACCGCGAGATCGACGTCGTGCAGTTCGTGCCCAGCGAGCAGGTCGACCCGATCATGTTCGACCGCGCCTACATCCTGGAGCCCGACTCCTCCTCCCCCAAGGCCTACGTCCTGCTGCGCCGCACCCTCGAGCAGACGGACCGCACCGCGATCGTCGAGTTCGCGCTGCGGCAGAAGACCCGCCTCGCCGCGCTGCGCGTGCGCGGCAGGCTTCTGATGCTGCAGACCCTGCTCTGGGCGGACGAGGTACGGGAGGTCGAGTTCCCGTCGCTGGAGGGCAGCACCCGGATCGCGGCGCGCGAGCTCGAGATGTCGGCGCACCTGGTCGACTCCTACTCCGAGGACTTCGACGCCGCGAAATTCCACGACGCGTACCAGGAGGAGCTGCGCACGCTGATCGACGCCAAGATCGAGCAGGGCGACGCCCTCGACACCGCCGCGACCTTCGGCGAGGCGCCAAAGGAGGAGGGCGGCGGCGAGGTGCTCGACCTGATGGAGGCGCTCAAGCGCTCGGTCGAGCGCAGCCGCGGGGCGAAGGGGACGCCGGCGGAGGAGGCCCCCGCCGAGAAGAAGGCCGCGAAGAAGGCGGCGAAGGCTCCGGCGACGACCGCCGCGAAGAAGAAGCCCGCGGCGAAGAAGGCCGACACGGAGAAGGGCGCCGACGCGCCTGCGAAGAAGCGGACCCCGAAGAAGACCGCGGCGGCGGAGAAGGCGGCGTCCTAGCCCCGCCCGATGCGGCGGGTCGGGGTCGGACGGAGCCTCAGGCCCGCTCGGCCGCCCGGTCGGGCTCGTCGGCCCCGTCCAGCTCGTCCACGTCGTCGAGGTCGACCGCGACCGAGCTGACCAGCGCGAGCAGAGCCTCCGCATAGGCGTTCTCGGCCGCCGCGTCCTCGAAGGTCCGCGCCCGGCCGCCGAGCTCGACCTCGACGGCGAACCGCGTCTCCGGCTCGGCGAGGCGACGGAGGGAGCGGAAGGTCCCGCGGAGGAGCTCGCGCAGCTGGTCCTCCCGCGGCAGCCAGAGCGAGTCCTCCAGGGAGACGGAGTCGAGCGCCCATTCCGTGGTGCCGTTGAAGCCGAGGACGGTCCCGCTCGGGTACTCGTGCGCCTCGATGGTCATGTCGCTGACGGTGAAGACGTCGCCGTCGAAGCCCTCCCGCTCGATGCGGAAGCGGTCACCGGTGCGGGGCGTCCAGCGCACGCCCGCCGTGCGCAGGGCACGGGCCAGCTCGAAGGAGATCATCCGACGAGTGTGGCCCGCGAAGCCGCGAACGCGCCGCGAGCGGCACCCGCGCGCCCCGATGTCGGTGGATGAGTTTACGTTCATGAAACGTCCGGTTCACAGGCCGGGCACCCGCACTGCATAGCGTGACCATGCGTGCCCCTTCCGGGGGTGCGCCGGCCGCGCCGCGCGGCGACGACGCTGCGACCGCTCTTCCGAGCGGCGATCGAGAGGACCACCATGCCCGACTCTCCCACCCCGCCCGACCGCCGCCGGAGGCGCGGGCTCGGCCTGGCGGCCCTGACCGGACTGGCCCTGGCGGCCGCTCCGCTGGTCGCGACCTCCGCCGCGGCCGCGCCCTCGGGCGACGAGCTCGTCATCAGCGAGGTCTTCGCCCGCGGAGGCTCCGCCGGCGCCGCGTTCAGCAACCGCTACGTGGAGCTCTACAACCCCACCGCCGCCGAGATCGCCCTCGGCGGCCTCTCGATCCAGTACCGCTCGGCGACCGGCACCGCGAACCCCACCACGACCGTGCCGCTCACCGGCTCGGTGCCCGCGGGCGGCCACTTCCTGCTCGCCGGCGCCAGCAACGGCACCAACGGCGCGGCCCTGCCGACGCCCGACCAGAGCGCGAACGGCCTCAACATGGCCGCCGCGGGCGGCACCCTCTTCCTCGTCGACGGGACCTCGGCGCTCGTGGCGCCGCCCACCGGCGCCGCCGCCCAGCCGGACGCGGTGATCGACCTCGTCGGCTACGGCACCTCGAACACCTTCGAGTCGTCCGTCGCCACGGTGCCCTCCCTCACCCAGACGATCGCCCGCGCGGACACCGCCACCGGCGACACCGACGTCAACTCGGCCGACTTCGCGCTCGGCGCACCGACCCCGCAGGCCGCGGGCGGAGGATCCGAGCCCGAGCCCACCACGCCGCCGTCGACGACTCCCCCGACCACCCCGCCGGCCGAGATCCCGGCCGTCTCCATCGCGGAGATCCAGGGCACCGGCGACGCGTCGCCGCTCGTCGGCAGCACCGTCACCACCTCCGGCGTCGTCACCGCGCGCTACCCGTCCGGCGGCTACAACGGCTACGTCATCCAGACCCCCGGCACCGGCGGCGAGAGCTCGCGCACGGCCTCCGACGCCGTCTTCGTCTTCTCCTCCGCCTCCGTCGGGTCGGTCGCGATCGGCGACCACCTGCGCATCACCGGCGAGGTGAGCGAGTACAACGGCCTGACCGAGCTCACCCCGACCTCGGCCGCGACCGTCGTGAAGCTCGACGACGCCGCCGCAGCGCCGGTCCCGGCCGCTGTCGCGCTCCCCCGCACCGCCGCCGAGCGCGAGGTGCTCGAGAGCATGCTGATCGCTCCGCAGGGCGCCTACACGGTCACCGACACCTTCGACCTGAACAGCTTCGGCTCGGTCGGCCTCGCCGCCGGCACGTCCCCGCTGCTCACGCCGACCGAGGTCGCCCGCCCCGGCTCGCCGGAGCTCGCGGCCGTCGTCGCCGACAACGCCGCCCGCGCGATCACCCTCGACGACGGCGCCTCGATCAACTTCCTCGGCGCCGCCGCGAACAAGGCGATCCCGCTGCCCTACCTCACCACCACCGCGCCGATCCGCGTGGGTGCTCCGGCGACCTTCACCCGCCCCGTCGTCCTCCACTACCGCAACGGCGGCTGGGCCTTCCAGCCCACCACGCAGCTGACCGTCGAGAACGCCGGCGACGTGCAGCCCGCGACCTTCGCGAACACCCGGACCGCGAAGCCCGAGGCCGTCGGCGGCGACCTCTCGATCGCGTCCTTCAACGTGCTCAACTACTTCTCCACCACCGGCGACTCGATCACCGGCTGCACCTTCTACACCGACCGCGACGGCGACCCCGTCACGGTCAACAGCGGCTGCGACGCCCGCGGAGCGGCGAACGCCGATGACCTCGAGCGCCAGCAGGCCAAGATCGTGACCGCGATCAACACCCTCGGCGCGGGCGTCGTCTCGCTCGAGGAGATCGAGAACTCGGCCAAGTTCGGCAAGCCGCGCGACGAGGCCCTCGCCACCCTGACCGCCGCGCTGAACACGGCGGCCGGCTCCGAGGTCTGGGCCTACGTCCCCTCCCCCGCAGCGCTCCCCGCGCTCGCGGACGAGGACGTCATCCGCACCGCCTTCATCTACAAGAAGGCCGTCATCGAGCCGGTCGGCGAGTCCGTCGTGCTCAACGACACGGTGAACTTCTCGAACGCCCGCAAGCCCCTCGCCCAGGAGTTCCGCCTCCTCGGCGACAGCGCCAGCGAGTTCGTCGCGATCGTGAACCACTTCAAGTCGAAGGGCTCCGGGTCCGGCGCCGACGCCGACCAGGGCGACGGCCAGGGCGCCTCGAACGCCTCGCGCGTGAAGCAGGCGACCGCCCTCGTCGCCTTCGCCGACCGCCTCCGCACCGAGAAGGCCACCGAGCTCGTCTACCTGCTGGGCGACTTCAACGCCTACTCGAAGGAGGACCCGGTGAAGGTGATCACCGACGCCGGCTACATCGACCAGGGTGCGAAGGACGGCAAGTACTCGTACTCGTTCGACGGCGCGGTCGGCTCGCTGGACCACGTCTTCGCCTCGCCCGCGGCCGACAGGACGGTCACCGGGGTCGACACCTGGAACATCAACAGCGGCGAGTCCGTGGCACTGGAGTACAGCCGCTACGACTACAACGCGACGATCTTCTACGACACCTCGGCGTACCGCTCCAGCGACCACGACCCGGTCGTCGTCGGCCTCGACCTGCCCGAGACCCAGACGGACCCGGAGCCCGAGCCCGTCACGGTCATCGACGTCGCGACCACCGCCTCCACCAAGCGCCTCGCCGTCGTGCGGACGCTGACGGTGTCGGCGGTGAACAACGGCGACGAGACGGTCTCGATCGAGATCACGACGGCGTACGGCAGCAAGACGAAGAAGACGGTCAAGCCCGGCCAGTCGTTCACAGTCAAGACCGTGACCGTCTTCACGCCCATCAAGGCCGGCACGGCGACCATCGAGGTCACCGCGCCCGACGGCACCGAGCGCGTCTACAAGCAGGCGTACCGCGGCGCCTGATCCCGCGCGACCCCTGACCTCGACGAGCTCCGGCTCCTAGAGTTCGGGGATGCCCGAGGGAGACAGTGTGCACCGTCTCGCCGCCCGCCTCAGGCGGGCGGCGGACGGTCGCACCGTCCTCGAGGGCGAGCTGCGCTCCGGGGACGCGGCCGGCACCTCCCTCGCCGGGCTGAGGATCCTCGAGCACGACACCCACGGCAAGCACCTCCTCACCCGCTTCTCCGGCGGAACGACCCTGCACACCCACCTGCGGATGCAGGGCTCCTGGACCGTGACCGCTCCCGGCCGAGCGGTCCCCCGCTCGGTGCAGAAGGACGTCCGCGTCCGCCTCCGCCTCGACGACGACTCGACCGTGTGGGGCATCGACCTCCCGGTCGTCGAGCTCCTCGCCACCCGCGACGAGCCGCGCGCCGTCGGGCACCTCGGGCCCGACCCGCTCCGCGCGGACTGGGACGCCGACGAGGCCGTCCGGCGCCTCTCCCGCCTCCCGGACCGGCCCGTCGTCGCCGCACTCCTCGACCAGCGCTGCCTCGCGGGTCTCGGCAACCTCTGGGCCAACGAGGTCTGCTTCCTCCGCGGGGTCTGGCCCTGGCGGCCGATCGGCTCCCTCGACGTCCGCGCCCTCGTGGCGACCGCGGCGAGAGGCATCCGCGCCTCCGTCACGATCCCGGGGATGTTCCAGACCACCACCGGTGACACCCGCCGCGGCGAGCGGCACTGGGTCGCGGGGCGCGCCGGGCGCCCGTGCCTGCGCTGCGGCACGACGGTGCTCGTCCGCGACGAGGTCCGCGACGACCCCGAGCAGCGCCGCACCTGGTGGTGCCCGCACTGCCAGCCGGAGCAGGCGGCCGCCCCCTGAGCCCGCGTACCGCCGCCTGAAGCCCGCGTACCGCTGCCGACGGCCCGTGCGTAGGCTGGCCGCATGACGAACGAGTGGGGAACTCCGGATCCGTCCGCCCGGCGAGACCGGTCCGCGGAGGTCGTCCCGGCGGCCGCCTCCGGCGAGGAGGTGGAGACCGCCCGCGTCGAGGACGCCGAGCGCGCGCTCGCCGTGCGCGAGGTCAAGCGGCGCCGCGACTTCCTGGGATCGGTCGGCGGATGGGCGAGCGTCTCGGCGATCACGACCGCCGTCTGGGTCGGCACAGGGGCCGACGGCTACTTCTGGCCGATCTGGCCGATGATCGGGATCGGGATCGGCGTCGTCGGCCAGGCCACGTCGATCTGGGGTCCCGCCCGCAAGGAGATCACCGAGGCGGACATCGCCGCCGAGATGCAGCGCCGGGAGAAGCGCCGCCGCTGATCAGTCCAGGCGGCCGACCGAGGTGACGCGGACGACGGCCGCACCCTGCTCGTCCGACTCGGCGAGGTCGACGGTCGCCGAGATCCCCCAGTCGTGGTCGCCGGCCGGATCGTCGAGGATCTGCCGCACGAGCCACTGCGTCGGCTCCTCCGTGACGAGCAGCATCTTCGGCCCCCGGGCGTCGGGCCCGATGCCGATGCTGTCGTGCTCGTCGTAGTAGTCGTCCAGCGCGGCGCCCCACGCGTCGGCGTCGAAGCCGGCGGCGGCGTCGAGCTCGCCGAGCGCCTCGTGGTCGTCGAGGGCGGCGAGGGTCACCCGGCGGAACATCTCGTTGCGCACCAGCACGCGGAAGGCGCGGTGGTTCGCGGTGAGGCGGCGCGGAGCGGGCGGCACGATCGCCTGGTCCGCCGCGTGGAGCGCCGGATTGACCAGCTCCTCCCACTCGTCGACCAGCGAGGAGTCGACCTGGCGCACGAGCTCGCCCAGCCACTCGATCAGGTCGTGCAGCTCCTCGTTCTTCAGCTCGTCGGGGATGGTCTGCCGGGCCGCGCGGAACGCGTCGGACAGGTAGCGCAGCACCAGTCCCTCCGAGCGGGAGAGCTTGTAGAACGCGGTGTACTCGCCGAAGGACATCGCCCGCTCGTACATGTCGCGCACGACCGACTTCGGCGAGAGCTCGAAGTCCTTCACCCACGGCTGCGCGGCGGTGTAGGTCTCGAAGGTCGCCTCGAGGAGCTCCTCGAGCGGCTTGGGGTGCGTGACGGACTCGAGCAGCTCCATCCGCTCCTCGTACTCGATCCCCTCGGCCTTCATCGCGGCGACGGCCTCGCCGCGGGCCTGGAACTGCTGGGCCCCCAGGATCGGGCGCGGGTCGTCGAGGGTCGCCTCGAGCACCGAGATCACGTCGAGCGCGAAGCTCGGCGACTCCGGGTCGAGAACGTCGAACACGGCAAGCGCGAACGGCGAGAGCGGCTGGTTGAGCGCGAAGTTCGGCTGCAGGTCGACGGTCAGGCGGATACGGGTCACGCCGTCGGCTCCGACGCTCTGCTCGACCACGCCCGCCTCCCGCAGCGTCCGGTAGATGCCGAGCGCCCGGCGGGCGAGCTGCAGCTGCCGCTTCCACGGCTCGTGGTTGTCGAAGATCAGGGCGTGCACGTTCGCGTAGGCGTCGCCGCCGCGGGCGATCACGTTCAGCAGCATCGCCGACGTGATCGTCATGTGCGAGGTCAGCGTCTCGGGCTCGGCGTCGACGAGCTTGCGGAAGCTCGGCTCGCCCCAGCTGACGAAGCCCTGCGGCGCGCGCTTGGCGACCCACTTCCTCCGCTTCTTCGGGTCGTCGCCCATCTTGTCGAGAGCCTTCCGGTTCTCGGACTCGTGCTCGGGGGCCTGCACGACCACGGTCCCGGCGGTGTCGTACCCCGCGCGACCGGCGCGGCCGGCGATCTGGTGGAACTCGCGGGCCGAGAGCTGGCGGGTCCGGGTGCCGTCGTACTTGGTCAGCGCGGTGAGCAGCACGGTGCGGATCGGGACGTTGATGCCGACGCCGAGGGTGTCCGTGCCGCAGATCACGCGCAGCATGCCCTGCTGGGCGAGCTGCTCGACCAGGCGGCGGTACTTCGGCAGCATGCCCGCGTGGTGGACGCCGATCCCCAGCCGGAGCAGCCGGGAGAGGGTCTTGCCGAACGCGGTGGTGAAGCGGAAGCCGCCGATCACCTCGGCGATGCGGTCGCGGTGCTCGCGGGTGGCGATGTTCGCGCTGGTGAGCGCCTGCGCGCGCTCGAGAGCGGCCGCCTGCGAGAAGTGCACGACGTAGACCGGCGACTGGTTCGTCGAGAGCAGCTCCTCGATGGAGTCGTGGATCGGAGCGATCTCGTAGAAGTAGTGCAGCGGCACCGGGCGCTCCACGCCGGTGACCCGGGCGGTCTCCCGGCCCGTGCGGCGGCTGAGGTCGGCGGCGAGCGCCGTCACGTCGCCGAGGGTGGCCGACATCAGCACGAACTGCACGTGAGGGAGGGTGAGCAGCGGCACCTGCCAGGCCCAGCCGCGCGCCGGGTCCGCGTAGAAGTGGAACTCGTCCATCACGACCTGGTCGACCGGGGTGTCCTCGCCGTGCCGGAGCGCGAGGTTCGCGAGGATCTCGGCCGTGCAGCAGATGATCGGCGCGTCGGCGTTCACCGAGGAGTCGCCGGTGACCATCCCGACGTTGGAGGCGCCGAAGACGTCGACCAGCGCGAAGAACTTCTCGGAGACGAGCGCCTTGATCGGCGCCGTGTAGAAGCTGCGGCGCCCGGAGGCGAGCGCCGCGGCGTGCGCGCCGATCGCGACGAGCGACTTGCCGGTGCCGGTGGGCGTCGAGAGGATCAGGTTGGAGCCGGAGGCGATCTCGAGCATGGACTCGTCCTGCGCCGGGTAGAGCGGGAGGCCGCGCGACTCCGCCCACTCGGTGAAGGCCAGGTAGACCGCGTCGTCGTCGACGCGCCCGTCCGCGTCGGGCGTCGGCATCCGGTCGAGCAGCGTCGAGGTCATCCCCCCATCCTCCCAGCCCGCGGCCCGTCGCTCGGGTGCGATCCGTCACGGACGGCCCGTGTGCCCCCGCCTCACGGGCCCCGGGTGACGGATCGGTCCGCCGGAGCGAGGGCCCCGTCGACGAGTCCGACGACGCGGTCGGCGTCGGCCAGCACGGCGGGGTCGTGCGAGACGCAGACCACCGTCGCGCCGCGGTCCGCCTCCGCGCGCAGGACCGACCGGATCCGCTCCGCACTCGCCGAGTCGAGGCCGGTGGTGGGCTCGTCCAGGAGCAGCAGGCCGGCCCCGCGGGCGAGCCCCTGGGCGAGGAGCGCCCGCTGCCGCTGACCACCGGAGAGCACCGCGAAGGGCTCCCGGGCGAGCGCGGCGATCTCCATCCGCTCGAGCGCGGTGGCGATCGCGTCCGCCGCGCGCGCGTCGCTGCGGCGGAGGCGGCCGAGCCGACCCCAGGTGCCCACCGCGACCACGTCGCGCACCGTCACCGGGAGGCGGTCCGGGATCGACGCCCGCTGCGGCACGAAGGCGATCGCTCCGGTGACGTCCCGCGTGCCGGACGTCAGTGGACGCACTCCCGCGATCACCTCCAGAAGCGTCGACTTGCCGGCGCCGTTCGGCCCGGCGATCACGGTCAGCGAGCGCGCGGCGACGTCGAGATCGACCCCCGCGAGAGCGCGGCGGGAGCCGAAGTCGACGTGAGCGCCTCGGAGGCGGACCGGGGGCTCGGGCAGGGGTGAGACGTCCATCCCGACGAGCGTACAGGAGTGATAACTGTTCTCATTATCGTGTACGGTCGGGCACCATGCCCAGCCTCCTCGCCGGAATCCTCGAGCCGTTCGCTCTCGACTTCCTCCAGCGCGCCCTCCTCGGCGGCGTCCTCGTCGCGGTCCTCTGCGGCGTCGTCGGCACCTGGGTGGTCCTCCGCGGGATGGCCTTCCTCGGTGAGGCGCTCGCCCACGGGATGCTCCCCGGCGTCGCCCTCGCGACGGTGCTCGGCGCGCCCGTCCTCGTGGGCGGCGCAGCCAGCGCGGTGCTGATGAGCCTCGGCATCGCGGCCCTGCAGCGGCGCGGACGACTGTCCTACGACACCAGCATCGGCCTGCTCTTCGTCGCCATGCTGGCGCTGGGGGTCATCGTGATCTCGCACTCGGGCAGCTTCGCCACGGACGCGACCTCGATCCTCTTCGGCGACATCCTCGCGATCACCCTTGTCGACATCGGGCTGCTCGCCGCCGCCGCCGGAACCGGCCTCCTCGTCGCAGCGGCCTTCCACCGCCCGCTCGTCGCCCTGGCGCTGGATCCGCGCATCGCCGCGGTGCTCGGGCTCGGTCCGCGCTCGGCTCAGGCCGCGCTGGTCGGCCTGGTGACCCTCGCCGTCGTCGCCTCCTACCAGGCGGTCGGCTCGCTCCTCGTCGTCGGGCTCCTTGTGGCTCCCGCGGTGGCCGCCGGGCACTGGACCACCCGCATCCCGACCCGGATGCTGCTCGCGTCGATCCTCGGCGCGGCCTCCGTGCTCGTCGGCCTGCTCGTCTCCTGGCACGCGGCCACGGCCGCGGGCGCCTCGGTCGCCGGCACGGCCATCGCGGTCGCCGCGGTGTCCTGGGCGGTCCGCTCGGCCGCGTCGGCCCTCGCGTCCCGGTCGGGCCCTCAGCCGGTCGCCGCATGAGGCCCTGCCGGCACCGCTCCTCCCCCCGCTCACCCTCGAAAGGACTCCGTGCACTCCCGAACCACCGCCTCCACCGTCCTCCTGGGCGCTCTCGCGCTGGGCCTGGCCGCCTGCTCGACCGATGCCTCCGCGCCGGCCGCGGACGACACGGGCTCCGGCCACGGCGCCGTCGCGAACGCCGCCGAGCTCGCCGAGCCGCGCCTGGGGCTGACGTCGATCGACCCGTCGGGCGCCGTGTCGCACCTCGACCTCCTCGACGAGACGGTCACCGGCCTCGGCACCATCGGCGCACCGAGCGCGATGACGACCGACGGCCGCTACCTCTTCGCCCAGACCGATGCGGGCGTCGAGATGGTCGACAGCGGCGTGTGGACCTGGGACCACGTGGACCACTTCCACTACTACCGCGCGGACCCCCGCCTGATCGGCACGGTCGAGGGCTCCGGGACGGCCGTCGTCGCCACGACGAACCTCTCGACCACCGGCGGAACCGGACTCTTCTTCCCCGACTCCGGCGAGGCGGTCCTCCTCGACACCGAGGCGCTGTCGAAGGGGGCGATCGTCGAGCGGTTCCGGAAGGACGTCGAGCCCGGACCCGGGATGGTCGTGCCCGTCGGCTCGTCCGCACTGGTGACCGAGGGGTCCGGATCCGGAGCGGCCGTCGCCGGCTACGACTCGGACGGCGAGCCGACGGGCCTCCGCGAGGCCTGCCCCGACCCCGCCGGGACGATCACCACCCGCGTCGGCGCCGTCATCGGCTGCTCCGACGGCGCACTCCTGGCGTCGATCGAGGACGAGGAGCTCGTCGTCGAGCGGATCCCCTACCCCGCCGGCACCACCGCGCCACCCGCCGCCTCCTTCGACAACCGCGAGGGCCGCCCCACGGTCGCCGGCCTCGCCGGGGACGCGGGCATCTGGCTCCTCGACACCCGGGAGCGCTCCTGGAGCCTCCTCCCCTCTCCCGCCCCGCTGGCGCAGGTCACCGCGGTGGACGACGCGGACGAGACCGTCCTCGCCCTCGCCGCCGACGGCCGCGTGCTGGTTCTCGACGGCTCCGACGGTGCGGTCCTCTCCGAGACCGCGCCCCTCGTCGCGGACACGACCGCGGACGGCTCGCGGCCCGTCCTGATCGCCGACCAGCAGCGGGCCTACCTCAGCGCGCCCGCCGAGCGGAAGCTGCACGAGATCGACTACGCGGACGGCGCGCGCCTCGCCCGCACCTTCGAGACCGCCACCGAGCCGGCCTTCACGGCGGAGACGGGCCGATGAGGCGCCGCTGGGCCCTCGCGTCCGCCGCGGCGGTCCTGCTCCTGTCGGGCTGCACGTCCGCGGAGGAGGACGAGAGGCCCCTCGTCATCGTCTCCACCAACATCCTCGGCGACGTCGTGGGCGAGCTCGTCGGCGACGAGGCGCAGGTCGTCACGCTGATGAAGCCCGACGCCGACCCGCACTCCTTCGAGATCTCGGCGCAGGAGGCGGCGCGCCTGCGCTCCGCCGACCTCGTCGTCTCGAACGGGCTCGGACTCGAAGAGGGCCTGCAGCAGCACCTCGACGAGGCCTCCGGTGAGGACGTCCCCGCGTTCGTCGCCGGCGACGCCGTCGACGTCCTCGACTACAGCGAGGGCGACGCGGAGGGGAGCCCGGACTCGCACTTCTGGACGGACCCCGGCCGGATGATCGACGTCGTCGACTCCCTCGGGCCCGTGCTCGCCGCGCTCGACGGCGTCGATCCGGCCGCCGTCCGGGACCGGACGGCCGGCTACCGCGCCGAGCTCGAGCGGCTCGACTCCGAGATGGCCGCGGCGTTCGCCGCGATCCCCGCCGAGCGCCGCGCCCTCGTCACCAACCACCACGTCTTCGGGTACCTCGCCGACCGCTTCGACTTCGACGTCGTCGGCGCCGTCATCCCGGGAGGCACGACCCTCGCGGCGCCGTCCGCCTCCGACCTCGCCGATCTCGTCGACGCGGTCGAGCAGACCGGCGTCCCCACGATCTTCGCGGAGTCCTCGTCTCCCGACCGCCTGGTCCAGGCGCTCGCGAGCGAGGCCGACATCCGCGTGGAGGTGGTCGAGCTGTTCACGGAGTCCCTGACGGGGCCCGAGGGCGGCGCTCCCGACTACCTCGCCATGATGCGCGTCAACACGCAGCGCATCGCCACCGGGCTCTCCCCGTGAGCCCTCCGATCCACCACCAGGAAGAAGAAGCACCCATGCAGAATCCGCACGTCCGGCGGGCGGGCCTCGGCCTGATCGCCGCCTGCTCGATCACGGTCCTCGCGGCCTGCTCGTCGAGCTCGACCCCGGCCGCCGAGTCCTCGGCGTCCACCGCACCGGCCACCGAGGCCGCGGCGGCCGCCGGCGCCCGCGTCGCCGTCGCCTACGAGGGCGGCATCCTCGTCCTCGACGGCGAGACCCTCGAGACCGTCGCGGACATGGACTCCGAGGAGTTCACCCGCCTCAACCCCGCCGGCGACGACCGCCACGTCATGGTCACCATGAGCGAGGGGTTCCAGCTCCTCGACACCGCCGCCGGCACCGGCGGCGAGCCGGAGCTGACGGACATCGTCTTCCCCGCGGACACCCCGGGCCACGTCGTCCGGCACGCCGGGAAGACCGTCCTCTACGCCGACGGCACGAGCGACACGACCGTCCTCGAGACCGCCGACCTGGCGTCCTCGGACGGGATGCCCGAGACCGAGACCATCCCGGGAGTCGAGGCGCACCACGGCGTCTCGATCGTCCTCGAGGACGGCACCTTCCTCACCACGGTCGGTGATGCCGACGGGCGCAACGGCATCGAGGTGCGCGACGCCTCCGGCGCCGTGACGGCCACGAACGACCAGTGCCCCGGAGTCCACGGAGAGGGCACGGCCGAGAACGAGGTCGTCGTCTTCGGCTGCGAGAACGGCGCCCTGGTCTACGACGGCGGCGAGATCACGAAGCTCAAGGCTCCGGACCAGCCGTACGGCCGCATGGGCAACGCCTGGGTCAGCGAGACCAGCCCGATCATCGTCGGCGACTACAAGGACGACCGCGACGCCGAGGGCTACCTCCTGCACCGCGTGGCGCTGATCGACACCGAGGCGAAGACCCTCGACGTCGTCGACCTGCCCGAGGGCGTCGAGTACACCTTCCGCGGCGTCGCCCGCGGCCCCGACGACCTGGCGTACATGATCGCCTCGGACGGCGCGATCCACGTCCTCGACCCCGAGACCGGCGAGCTGACCGCCTCCTACCCCGTCGTCGACGCCTGGGAGAGCCCGGTCGAGTGGCAGGACCCGCACCCCGCGATCACGGTCGCCGGGGACATCGCCTACGTGACCGACCCGGCCGCCGACAGCATCCACGCCGTCGACCTCACCACGGGAGAGGTCGTCGCCACGGGCGAGCTCGACGTCACGCCGAACGAGATCGCCGTCGCCGCGAGCTGACCATCGGCACGGAGGAGGGGCGCGGGGCCGCGGGCTCCGCGCCCCTCCTGTTCACCTCGAGGGGCCAGGATCTCCGCATGACGACCGACTTCGATCTCGACCAGGTGGTGCGCGACGTGACCGCGAACGTGCGCAAGAAGTTCCCCGACCACTCCGAGGAGCAGGTCGCGCCGCTCGTGCGCGAGGAGCTCGCGGACCTGCAGGACCGGCCCGTGCAGGACTACCTGACGGTGCTCACGGAGCGAGCGGTCAAGCGCCGCCTCAAGCGCGAGGCGCGCGGGGAGTAGACCGGGTCAGGCGAGCGCCCGCTCGATCGACGCCCGCAGCGCCGGAGCCGGCCGGAGCGCGCCCGCCTCCTCCGCTTCGAGGAGCGCCTGCGCGTCCGCCGGGCTGTGCTCGCGGTACCAGCGGTCGACCGGGACGCCGTGCCCGGGCCGGCTCAGCACCTCGACGGCGTCGCCCGCCTCCACCGATCCGCGGTGCAGCACCCGCAGGTACGCGCCGGTGCGCCCCTCGTCGGCGAAGCGCTTCACCCACTGGGGCTCTCCGAGGGCCCGTTGGAACGTCGCGCACGGCGTCCGCGGCATCGTCACCTCGACCTCGACCGCCTCGCCGATCCGCCAGCGCTCGCCGATCACGGCTCCGCTCACGTCGAGGCCCGCGATCCGCAGGTTCTCGCCGAACATCCCCGCGGCCACCGGCCGCCCCAGGCGCTCCGCCCACCAGACCGCGTCCTCGTCGGAGTAGGCGTAGAGCGCCTTGTCGAGGCCGCCGTGGTGCGCGCGATCGGCCTGCACGTCGCCGTAGAGGCCTAAGTCGCGCACTCCGACGGGACCCTCGACCGGCCGCTTGTCGATCGCGGTCACGCCGACCGTGCCGGAGTCGGGCAGGAGGCGGGCGACGCGGCACACGGCGAGCAGGCGGGGCATGCCGCCATGGTGCCAGCACTAGGCTCGCCGCGTGCGCGACGCGACCGCTCCTCCCCGGCTCGACCCCCTCCTCCTCGACGGCCTCGCCGAGGGGTACGCCGGGGACACGGGCGCCCGGGAGCACGCCGAAGGACTGCGCTTCGCCGGCACCGACCTCACCGGCGCCGATCTCACCGCGGCCTCCTTCAGCGAGTGCGTGCTGGAGGGAGTGGTCCTGGACGGCGCCCAGCTGCGGGCCGCGTCGATCGCGGAGTCGCGGCTCGAGCGGCTGGACGTCCCCGGACTCTCGGCGCCGCGGAGCCGGCTCCGATCCGTCGAGCTGCTCGCCTCGCGGCTGGGCTCGGCCGAGCTCTACGAGAGCACCTGGGAGCAGGTGCGCGTGGCCGACTGCAAGCTCGGCTACCTGAACCTCCGCGGAGCCGCGGTGCGCGACGTGCTGCTCGAGCGCTGCACGATCGACGAGCTCGACCTGGCGGGTGCGACCGGCACGCGGCTGCGCCTGGTCGACTGCGACGTCCGCTCCCTCGATCTCTCCCGGGCCCGGATCGAGCACCTCGATCTGCGCGGCGCCGAGCTGCACGTGCTCACCGGGCTGGACGGCCTCCGCGGCGCCACCCTCTCCGAGCTGCAGCTCAGCCTGCTGCTGCCGCTGTTCGCGGAGCACTTCGGGGTGCGGGTGGGCTGAGCCGCCGGTCCGCCTAGCGCCGGCGGGCGATCAGCCGCGTCAGAGCGCGGCGGCCGAGGAGGAACACGGCCAGCACGACGGCCGTCACGATCACGAAGCTCCACTGCACGCCCTGCCCGGAGGCGATCCGCAGGAGCATCCCGCCCGCGACGGTCACCGCCCAGACGACGAGCCCGGCGGGCACGATCCGGTCCGGGGAGCGCCACGAGCGCGTGACGACCCAGCCGAGCAGGAGCGCCGCCAGGAACGGCCAGAGCGTGGTGAGCAGGCCGATCAGCGCCGACCCCTCGTCGTGGCTCCCGCGGCCGATCAGCACGAAGACCAGGACGAGCACGGCGTCGAGGGCGAGGCCGAGGCCCGCGTGCCGGGTCATGCGGGCTCCGTCACGAAGTCGATGAGCTGCTCGACCCGGCCCAGCAGCGCCGGCTCCAGGTCCTGGAAGGTGCGCACCCGGCCGAGGATGCGCTGCCAGGCGCGCGCGATGTCGGCCTGCTCCTCGTGCGGCCAGCCGAGCGCCTTGCAGATCCCGTGCTTCCACTCGGTTCCGCGAGGGATCTCGGGCCAGCGCTCCAGGCCGATCCGGCCGGGCTTCACGGCCTGCCAGACGTCGATGTAGGGGTGGCCGACGACGAGGACGTGGGCGCCGTGCGGACCGGCGGCGACCTGCTCGGCGATCCGCGACTCCTTCGAGCCGCGCACCAGGTGGTCGACGAGCACGCCGATGCGGCGCCCCGGACCGGGCCGGAACTCGCGCACCAGCTCGTCGAGGTTGTCGACGCCCTCGATGTACTCGACGACGACGCCCTCGACCCGCAGGTCGTGGCCCCAGACCTTCTCGACCAGCTCGGCGTCGTGCCGTCCCTCGACGTAGATGCGGCTGGGCAGGGCGACCCGCGCCTTCGCGTCGGCGACGTGGAAGGAGCCGGAGGCGGAGCGCGCGCGACCGAGGCCGGCGTCGCGCTTCAGCCCGGGCGCCTTCAGCGACACGGGCTTCCCCTCGAGGAGGAACCCGGGCCCCAGCGGGAACACGCGGACCTTGCCGAACCGGTCCTCCAGCCGCACCATCCGCAGCTCCACGCCGAGCACGGCACCCACGAAGCCGGAGGCGACCTCCTCGACCACCAGATCGCGCTCGGCCTCGACCACCGCCACCTCGACCCTGCCGCGGGCGCGCCAGTCGCCGGCGAGCACGTCCTGCCCGTACCTGTCCTCGTCCATCGCACCGAGGGTAGCCGGAGGCGCGCGGGGCGCCGCGCGGACACGGCGCATGCACCTCTGCTTACATGAGCAGATGACCGAGGACCTCGAACCCGCCGCCGAGCTCTTCAAGGTGCTGTCCTCCTCCTCCCGGCTGCGCCTGCTCCGGGCCCTCGCCGAGGAGACGTCGACGGTCGGGCGGCTGGCCGAGGTGACCGGGCTCTCGCAGCCGCTGGTCTCGCAGCACCTGCGGATGCTCCGCACCGCCGGGCTGGTCGCGGTCGAGCGCGTGGGCCGCGAGGCGCACTACTCCGTCGCCGACACCCACGTCACGCACATCGTCGACGACGCTGTCCGGCACGCCCTGGAGGGGTGACCTCCGATGATCGCTCTCGATTAGGCGCATCCATTGCAATGCGTTTATGGATCTGGTCGACTGGAGCCCGTCGCGTCCGCGGCCCCCGCATCCGGAAAGGCAGCACCATGAGCACCACCGATCTCCACGCCGAGCACCCCGTCACCGAGCACGGGCACGGCGAGGGCTGCGGCCACCCGGCCGTGCAGCACGAGGACCACGTCGACTACGTCCACGGCACGCACCACCACGCCCTGCACGGCGACCACTACGACGAGCACGAGTCGGAGGCCGAGCACTCGACCGCCGACCACGAGCACGGCGACGCCTGCGGCCACGAGACCGTGCAGCACGACGACCACGTGGACTTCGTCCACGACGGCCACAAGCACGCCGCTCACGCCGGCCACTACGACGAGCACTGAGGCCGTGCGCGACGGGAGGGCTCGCACCCTCCCGTCGGCGCTCAGCCCTGACGGGCCTTGAAGCGCGGGTTCAGCTTGTTGATCACGAAGACGCGGCCCCGGCGGCGGACCACCTGCGAGCCGGGCTGCGCCTTCATCGACCTGAGGGAGTTGCGGACCTTCACGGATGCTCCTGTCGTTAATGAGAACTGTTATCGATAGAGTAGCGGTCCATGGAGCCCCACCACCCCGCTGCCCCCGTCCTCGCCGTCACCCTCGTCAGCGCGACCGACCCCCAGGACGCCGGGCGGACCGCCGCGCTCCTCGCCGGCAGGCCCGAGTCCCGGATCGCCTTCGAGGTCGATCCGCCCGGCGCCGACGGTCCCGCTCTCGCCGAGGAGCTCCACCGGCGCCTCGCGGCCGACGCCGACGACGGCCACCGCGGTCACACGGTCGTCGCCCTCGATGGCCAGGCCGACCCGCTCGAGATCGGACTCGTGCTCGAGCACCTCTGCGCGCAGCGGCATCCCGCCGACACCCGCATCGCGATCCTCGACGTGGTCGCCGTGACGTCGACGGAGGAGATCCTGCGCGAGCTCTGCGGCGGCGCGGGCCCCTCCTTCGACTCGGCGGAGCGCCTCGCCGCCCGCCTGGAGTTCTCGAGCCTCGTCGCCCTCGCCGAGCCCCTCTCCGAGAGCGACCCCGAGCGGACCGCACTCGTCCGCGACCTCCTGCGAGCACTCGCCCCCACCGCCGATCTCCTCCCCGCCGGTGAGCTCCCGGCGGCGCCACGGAGGCTCCACCCCCGGCGCGCGCACGCGATCGCCTCCTCGATGGGCTGGCAGTGCGCCCTCAACGGGACCTCGCGGCGCCGCGCCTCGGGCACGACCGTCGAGGAGTTCGTGTTCCGCGATCCGCTGCCCTTCCACCCCGGCCGCCTGAGCACGGCGGTCCACGGGGAGCTGGTGGCGGAGAAGGTGGGCCGCATCCTCCGCTCCCGCGGCCTGGTGCGCCTGGCGACGCGCGCCGACCGGGTCGGCTCGTGGTCGGTCGCCGGCGACGTGCTGACGCTGGACCCGACCAGCCTGCTCAGCTGGGACGAGGACGCGCCTCTCGGCCAGGAGCTCGCCTTCTTCGGGACGGGCCTGGACACCGGGAGGCTGACCGCCGTCCTGCAGAGCTGCCTGCTCACCCCCGAGGAGCTGCTGGCCGGCCCCGCCGCCTGGGCGGAGTACGCGGACCCCTTCCCGCGCTGGGTGGACGAGCACCGGAACTGAACCGAGCGCCCTCCGTCGCGCGGGACTCGACGAGAGCGACCCGCCAAGGACACCATTAGGCGAATGGTCCTCCGAACGCGCCATCGGACTTCTGGAACCCGCCCGATCATTGATGATCTGCGATAACCCTGCAATTGTGACTGGTGTCAAAGATGACGTTGAGAGAAGGAGATGTTCTTGCCAGGCACCAGAAGATCGGTTCGAGCGCTGCTCATGGGCACCGTACTTTCTTTCTTTACAGATATGGCGACACCTGCGACGGCCGATCCGGGAGTCGTCACAGCGACCCGAACAGCAGAATCGACAATGCAATCTTTCGGCTTGCTCACGCCTATCGCCGCCTCCAGTGAACGCGCCGCTCGACTAAGCTCCGAATCAGAGCACCTGGAGCCGAGCTGCTCCCTCTCGACGAAGTCCGGCCTCACGGTCGAATACAGGAACCACAGCGTCGGCATCACTCCAGGAACCGCTGTCCGATCGGCGAGCGTCGGGCCTTCAGGCGCGCTCGTCTACAACATGAGCGACTCCTACGATTACGCGTTCACAGGGGCAGGCCATGTTCTCAATGCGGGCTTTGCTCTCATCAAGGACCAGGCAGCCCCATCTGATTACAGATTCGACGTGACCGTGGATGGAGAACCCGCCATCCTTGAGTTCATCGACCACTCGGTTGCGGTGAAGGATTCACACGGACGGACCGTCAACTTCATAAATCCGGCCTGGGCCTCAGATTCCACCGGCGCTCCTGTCAGGACCAGTTTCTCGATCGACGGCGGCACGCTGGTGCAGAGAGTGCATCACACGGGCGCATCCTATCCCGTGGTCGCCGACCCCAGCCTCGCCTGTGACATCGCATTCTGTACAATCATGCTCAACAGAACCGCGACGAAAACCGCGTCGCAATCTACCGCAGCAGCGGCAGGATTACTGTGCGGATCAATGACGGCCGCATTCGCCCCCCTCGGAGCGGTGTGCGGCGCTTACGGCGCCGTATTCCACGTCGCCGCAGTTCAAGCGAACAACTCTGGCCAGTGCCTCGGCGCACGCTACCTCACTATAGGTGGCTCTCTGCACCCGGTCATCCAGCGCTGTTAGAGCGCGCGAAGAACAGCGAAGGAGATTCAATGGCCTCTGATCACGATCTCAGTCGGGCGATGCGCCGAGAATTGCGCAATCCCATCCTTGGAGGATTGGCGCTTCTGCTGTTCGGCGGTACAGCGGTTCTATTGCTTCTGTTCTGGTTCACCGATGCACGCGCCGTTCTCACGCCCTTCGTCGGGCCTGGAACGGGACTGGTCCTCACTGCTTTTACCGTGGAGGTAGCTCGACGCGCTAGGAGGCGCATGCGCGCGGAGGAGCGGGAGAGCTGACCTCGGAGCCTCGATCGACGGAGATTCTCGTCGCGCCATTGAGCGGCGAAAATCTCCGTCGCCGGTGGAGGACATTCCGTGTCTGACCAGCCCGGCCGGTATACGCCAACCGGAGTCGAACGATCGGACTATCCAATTTGGGATGCAACCGACATCTACGGCAAACGATGAGTGATCGACGGAGGGGACGCAGCGCGGCCGTCCACCGTGCGGAGACGACGGGCGACCGCAGCGCCGACGGGCTCCGGGACGCACGGAGCCGACCGTGCGCCGGGAGTGTGACGCGCGGGGGCTCCCGCCGGGCGGCGGGTGGGTAGGCTGACCGGACAGCACGTGCTCCGGGGTCGGTGGGAATTCCGAACCGGCGGTCACAGTCCGCGAGCCGCAGCCCCTCGAGAGGGGCGGCGGTTGACCTGGTGGAACTCCAGGACCGACGGTGAAAGTCCGGAGGAGAGGCAGCACGAGCGTCGCGCATCACCGCGCGATGCTGAGCGACGGTGCCCGCGCACCGTCGATCGAGACCCCGGAGTTCGGCGACGAACGGAAGAACCGGGAATGACGATCGACTACGAGCACGCGATGCGCCGGGCGCTGGCGCTCGCCGAGCGCGGGCCCGCCCGCGGACCCAACCCGCGCGTGGGCTGCGTGATCCTCGCGCCCGACGGCATCGTCCTCGGCGAGGGCTGGCACCACGGAGCCGGCACCGCGCACGCCGAGGTCGACGCCCTGTCGCACGTCGCGCCGGGCGCCGCCGAGGGCGCGACGGCCGTCGTCTCGCTCGAGCCGTGCGACCACACAGGGCGCACGGGTCCCTGCAGCCGCGCCCTGATCGAGGCGGGCGTCTCCCGCGTCGTCTACGCCGTGCCGGACCCGGGCGAGCGCTCGGCCGGCGGCGGTCGCACCCTCCGCGAGGCCGGCGTCGAGGTGATCGAGGGCGTGCTCGCCGAGGAGGGAGAGCAGTTCCTCCACCCGTGGCTCACCGCGACCCGCCTGCACCGCCCCTTCGTCACGCTCAAATGGGCCTCGACCCTCGACGGCCGCACCGCGGCGGCGGACGGCAGCAGCCGCTGGATCACCGGAGCGGCGGCCCGGCAGCGCGTGCACGAGCAGCGTGCCGCGCACGACGCGATCCTCGTCGGCACCGGGACCGTCCTCGCCGACGATCCCGCGCTCACCGCCCGCGGCGACGGAGGCGAGCTCCTCGCCCACCAGCCGGTACCCGTCGTCGTCGGCACGCGCCCCGTGCCGCCGGGCGCCCGCCTGCACGAGCACCCCCGCGCCGTCGTGGTCGAGCGCACCCGCGACCTCGCCGCGGTCCTCGCGCACCTCTACTCCGCCGAGATCCGCAGCGTCTACGTCGAGGCCGGACCGACCCTCGCCTCCGCGCTCGTCGCCGACGGACTGGTCGACGAGTACCTCGTGTTCCTCGCGCCCGCGCTCCTCGGCGGCCCCCGCCTCGCGCTCGGCGACCTCGGCGTGGAGAGCATCGGCGGGGCCCGGCGCCTCTCCCTCCGCTCGGTCGAGATCCTCGGCGACGACCTCCTCGTGACCGCGCGCCCCGACGTCCTCCCCGCGGGCGGTGCCGGCACCCCGGCCCGCCTCCCCCACGCCCTGCAGATGGAGACCCACTGATGTTCACCGGAATCATCGAGGAGAAGGGCGTCGTGACCGCTGTCGAGGCGGGCGCCGACGCGATCCGCCTCAGCATCCGCGGGCCCCTCGCCGTCGAGGGCGTGCGGCACGGCGACTCGATCGCGGTCTCGGGCGTCTGCCTCACCGTGGTCGAGCACACCGACCAGGGCTTCACCGCCGACGTCATGGCGCAGACCCTGCGGATGTCGACCCTCGACACCGTGGGCGTCGGCGACCCCGTGAACCTCGAGCGCGCCGCGCTGGTCGGCGACCGGCTCGGCGGCCACATCGTCCAGGGCCACATCGACGGCACGGCGACGCTGCTCGCGATCGCACCGGGCGAGGCCTGGCGGGTGCTGCGGTTCTCGCTGCCGGCGGAGATCGCTCCGCTCGTCGTCGACAAGGGCTCGATCGCGGTCGACGGCGTCTCGCTGACCGTCTCGGCGATCAGCCCCGCCGCCGAGCCGGAGCAGTGGTTCGAGGTTTCGCTGATCCCCGAGACGCTCGCCGTCACCACGCTGGGCGCGCGCGCGATCGGCGATCAGGTCAACATCGAGACCGACGTCCTGGCCCGCCACGTCGAGCGGATGCTCGCGCTGCGCTCGATCGCGGAGGCCCGCTCATGAGCCTCGCCACCATCCCCGAGGCCGTCGAGGCGCTGCGCGCCGGGCGCCCGATCATCGTCGCGGACGACGAGGGCCGCGAGAACGAGGGCGACGTCATCGTCTCGGCCCAGCTCGCCAGCCAGGAGACGATCGCCTGGATGGTCCGCCACTCCTCCGGGTTCATCTGCGCGCCGATGACCAACGAGATCGCCGACCGCCTCGCCCTGCCGCTGATGGTGGTCGAGAACGAGGACCCGCGCGGCACCGCCTACACGCTGTCCGTCGACGCGGCCGACCGGCTCTCCACCGGCATCAGCGCCTCCGACCGCGCGCACACCCTCCGCGTGCTGGCCGACCCCGAGGCGACCCCGTCCCGCCTGAACCGCCCCGGCCACATCCTGCCGCTGCGCGCCGTCGACGGCGGCGTGCGCGAGCGCGACGGGCACACGGAGGCGGCGGTCGACCTGATGAAGCTCGCCGGCCTGTACCCCGTGGGCGCGATCTCCGAGATCGTCGCCGAGGACGGCGAGATGATGCGGCTGCCCGGGCTGATCGCTCTCGGCGAGCGCGAGGGCGTGCCGGTGACCACGGTCGCGGCCCTCATCGCGTACCTGCAGGAGTTCCACTGTGACGCGGAGGTGCCCGTCACGGTCGCGGTCCCGGAGAGCGCGCGCGTGAGCTTCGAGGTCGAGACCACGGTGCCGACCACCCACGGCCCGTTCCGCATCCGCGCCTACCGCGACCGGCAGACCGGAGCGGATCACGTCGCGATCCTCGCGGGAGAGGTCGCCGCGGGGCGGCCCGCACTGGTGCGCGTGCACTCCGAGTGCCTGACCGGCGAGGCGTTCGGCTCGCTGAAGTGCGAGTGCGGACCCCAGCTCGACGCCGCCCTCGACACGATCCAGCGGGACGGCGGCGTCGTCGTCTACCTCCGCGGGCACGAGGGCCGGGGCATCGGCCTGATCAACAAGCTGCGCGCTTACCGCCTGCAGGAGGACGGACTCGACACCCTCGACGCGAACCTCGCCCTCGGGCTCCCCGCCGACGCGCGGGACTACGGAGCGGCGGTCGGGATCCTCGAGGACCTCGGCCTCACCGAGGTGCGCCTGCTCACCAACAACCCCGAGAAGGTCCGCCAGCTCACCGACCGCGGCATCGTCGTCGCCGAGCGCGTGCCGCTCGTCGTCGGAATCGGCGCCTTCAACGAGGGCTACCTCGAGACCAAGCGCGACCGCATGGGCCACACCCTCGACAGCGTCCTCGACCACGACCCCCTCGACGCCGGGATCTCCGGCCTCGCCCTCGACGCCGGGATCGCCGGCGCCACCACGAAGGAGTAGCAATGGCCGGTAGCGGCGCCCCCACCACCTCCCCTCTCGACGGCGCGGGACTGCGCGTCGTCGTCATCGCGGGCACCTGGCACGAGCAGATCAGCGACGGCCTGATCGCCGGAGCGAGCCGAGCCCTCGACGAGGCCGGAGCGTCCTGGTCGCTCGTGCGCGTGCCCGGCTCGTTCGAGCTGCCCGTCGCCTCGAAGGCGGCCCTGGAGGCGGGGGCCGACGCGGTCGTCGCCCTCGGCGTGATCATCCGCGGCGGCACCCCGCACTTCGAGTACGTCTCGGACGCCGCCACCTCCGGGCTCACCACCGTCTCGATCCTGACGGGCAAGCCGGTCGGCTTCGGCGTGCTCACCCTCGACACCGAGCAGCAGGGCATCGATCGCGCGGGCCTTCCCGGCTCGAAGGAGGACAAGGGGCGCGAGGCGGCCGAGGCGGCGGTCTCGACCGCTCTGCTCCTCCGCTCGCTGCGCAGCTGAACCACTGCGGGCGGCCCCCGTCCTGGGGCCGCCCGCACACGAACCTGGGAGAACACGGAGTAAAGTGGTCGGGTCGTCACGAGCGACCCCTCTCTCCTCCCCCTCGCCCCAGCGGTCCGCGACGCCCGATCGACGCCCCGCCCCGCCGGCTCAGGGGGAGTCGCCGTCCACACGGAGCCTCTCCCTCATGTCTTCTCCCGCCGTCTCCGACGCGCCAGCAGCCGCCCCGCAGAACTCCCGCGGCCGCGTCATCCTCGCCAGCCTCATCGGCACCTCGATCGAGTTCTACGACTTCTACGCCTACGCGACCGCCGCGGTCCTGGTCTTCCCGTCGCTCTTCTTCGTCAACGAGGACCCGGCCACGGCCCTCCTCGCCTCCTTCGCCGTCTTCGGCGTCGCGTTCATCGCGCGCCCGATCGGGTCGATCATCTTCGGCCACTTCGGCGACCGCATCGGCCGCAAGGGCACCCTCGTCGCCTCGCTGCTCACCATGGGCGTCGCGACCTTCCTGATCGGCTGCCTGCCCACCGCGCTCACGCCCGGCTGGGAGTTCCTCGCTCCGTTCCTGCTCGTCGTGATGCGCTTCTGCCAGGGCCTCGGCCTCGGCGGCGAGTGGTCCGGAGCCGCGCTGCTCGCGACCGAGAACGCACCGGCCGGCAAGCGCGCCATCTACGGCACCTTCCCGCAGCTGGGCGCACCGATCGGCTTCATCGTCGCCAACGTCCTGTTCCTGGTGCTCGCGAGCACGATGAGCGACGAGACGTTCGCGGCCTGGGGCTGGCGCGTGCCGTTCCTGGCGAGCGCCGTGCTCGTGATCATCGGGCTCTACGTGCGGTTCAAGCTCGTCGAGACGCCCGCGTTCCAGAAGGTCGTCGAGAAGGGCGAGGTCGCCAAGCTGCCCCTCGCCCGCGTCTTCGTCACCAGCTGGCGCCCGCTCATCCTGGGCACCTTCATCATGCTGGCGACCTACGTGCTCTTCTACCTGATGACCACGTTCACGCTGACCTACGGCACCTCACCCGTCGACGGCGCGGTTCCGGGCCTCGGCTACACGCGCAACGACTTCCTCGTCATGCTGATCGTCGGCGTGGTGTTCTTCGGGATCTTCACGCTCGTCTCCGGCCCGCTCGCGGAGCGCTTCGGCCGCCGGCGGACGCTGCTCGTGGTGACCGCGGCGATCCTCGTGTTCGGCCTGCTCTTCGTGCCCCTGTTCAGCGCCGGCTTCGCGGGCGTCATGGCCGTCCTGATCCTCGGCTTCACGCTGATGGGCCTGACCTTCGGCCCGATGGGCGCCGTCCTCCCCGAGCTGTTCCCGACCAACGTCCGCTACACCGGCTCGGCGATGGCGTACAACCTCGCATCGATCCTCGGAGCGGCCCTCGCGCCGATCATCGCGGTCGCGCTCTGGAGGGCGGCGGGCGGCAGCACCGTGCTGGTCGGCCTCTACCTCAGCGCCGCGGCCGTGCTGACGCTGATCGCGCTCCTGCTCTCCAAGGAGACGAAGAACGCGTCGTACCACGACAACGTCTCGTAGGACTCCCTGCAGAGGACGGCCCGACGGGATCCCCCGGCGGGCCGTCCGCGTCTCCGCTCCCTCCCTGAGCACCGGGCCCGCCCTCTGGCGGCCTGCTCGCAGCGACGACGGGGCAGAATGGACGGCGATGAGCACCACCACCTCCCGGCGCGGCGGACGACGACCCTCCCGCGACGACGGACCCCGCGCCTCCTTCTCGCAGCTCGTGCCTTACCTGCTCGAGCACCGCGGCATCCTCTCGGTCGTCGTGGTCCTCAGCCTGTTCGGAGCGGCGGCGAGCCTCGGCCAGCCCCTGCTCGTCGGCCAGGTCATCACCCGGGTCCAGTCCGGTCTCGATCTCGGCCCGCTGGTGTGGGCCCTCGTCGGCCTGGTCGTGGCCTCCGGGCTGATCTCGGGCTTCGCGCACTACCTGCTCCAGCGCACCGGCGAGGGGATCGTGCTCTCGAGCCGCCGCCGCCTCGTCGCGCGGCTGCTGCGCCTCCCCATCCGGGAGTTCGACGCGCGCCGCACCGGCGACCTCGTCTCGCGCGTCGGCTCCGACTCCACGCTCCTGCGCGCGGTGCTGACCCAGGGGCTCGTCGACTCGATCGCGGGCTCCCTCGTCTTCGTCGGCGCGATCATCGCGATGGCCGTCATCGACTGGGTGCTGCTGCTGATCATCGTGGCGGTGGTGGCGGTGGCCCTCGGGCTCGCGCTGACCCTCGGCCGCGGCATCCGCACCGCCAGCCGCAAGGCGCAGGAGAAGGTCGGCGATCTGGCCGCGGCCGTCGAGCGCGCCATCAGCGCCGTCCGGACGATCCGTGCCGCCGGAGCCACCGATCGCGAGATCGCGGTCGTCGACCAGCACGCGACGGAGGCGTACCGCCTCGGGATCCGCGTCGCGCACGTCTCGGCCCTCGTGGTGCCGGTGGCGGGGATCGCCATGCAGGTCGCCTTCCTCGCCGTCCTCGGCGTCGGCGGCTACCGCGTCGCGTCCGGCGCGATCGACATCGCCCAGCTGGTCTCGTTCATCCTCTTCCTCTTCATGATGGTGATGCCGCTCGGCAACTTCATCGGCGCCATCACCTCGGTGAACTCGGCGCTGGGCGCCCTCGGCCGCATCCAGGAGATCATCGACCTGCCGATCGAGGGCGACGGCGACGCCTCCGCGGGCGGCCTCGGCGCCGGCGTGGCGGAGGAGGCCATCTCCTTCGAGGACGTGGTGTTCTCCTACGAGGAGGGCGCCGTGCCCGACGCGGCGGCCGTGGCGGACGAGCGCGACCGCACCGTCCTGCGCGGCGTCTCCTTCACCGTGCCGCGCGGCAAGCGCACCGCCCTGGTCGGGCCGTCGGGAGCGGGCAAGAGCACGATCCTCGCCCTCATCGAGCGGTTCTACGACCCGGAGGCCGGCGTCGTCCGACTCGGCGGTGTCGACATCACGGCCATCGACCGCGACGCGCTCCGCGCGCAGATCGGCTACGTCGAGCAGGACGCCCCCGTCCTGGCCGGCACCATCCGCGAGAACCTCGTCCTCGGCCGCCCCGACGCCGACGACGCCGACTGCCTCCGGGTGCTCGAGGCGGTGAACCTGACCGACGTGCTCGAGCGCAACCCGCTCGGCCTGCACGCGCCGGTGGGCGAGAGCGGAGTGATGCTCTCGGGCGGCGAGCGTCAGCGCCTCGCGATCGGCCGCGCGCTCCTGGCGGCCCCGCCGATCCTGCTGCTGGACGAGTCCACGTCGAGCCTCGACGGCCTCAACGAGCAGCGCCTGCGCCTGGCGATCGACGCGGTCGCCGAGAACCGGACCCTGCTGGTGATCGCGCACCGCCTGTCGACGGTGGTCGACTCCGACCGCATCGTCGTGCTGCAGAAGGGCGAGGTCGTGGGAGTCGGCACCCACTCCGAGCTCGTCGAGTCGACGCCGCTCTACCGGGACCTCGCCAAGCACCAGCTGCTCGTCTGACGGGCGCCGCAGCGGCGTCTCGCGACCGCCGCCGCCTCATGCCGGTCGACCAGCCGCGCAGCGGCGTCTCGAGACGCCCGCACGTCTCGACCAGCAGCCTGCGCCCGCTCGTCCCTCAGCGCGGCGGCAGCCGCAGGGCCCCGTCGAGCCGGATGGTCTCGCCGTTGATCATGGGGTTCTCGACGATGTGCCGCACCAGGGCCGCGAACTCCTCGGGGCGTCCGAGGCGGGCCGGATGCGGCGTCGCCGAGCCGAGCGCCTCGCGGGCCTTGTCCGGCAGCCCGGCGAGCAGGGGCGTGTCGAACGTGCCCGGTGCGATCGACACCACGCGCACGAGCCGGGCCGCGAGCTCGCGCGCGAGCGGCAGGGTCATCGCCGCCACGGCTCCCTTCGACGCGGCGTAGGCCGCCTGTCCGATCTGCCCCTCGAAGGCGGCGACGGAGGCGGTCGTGACCAGGACTCCCCGCTCCCCATCGATCGGCTCCCGCTCGGCGATCGACGCCGCGGCGAGGCGCAGCACGTTGAGCGTCCCGGTCGTGTTGATCCGCAGCACCCGGTCGAACTGCTCGAGCGGCAGCGGCCCGTCGCGTCCGAGCAGCCGCCCGGGTGTGGCCACGCCCGCACAGCTCACGGCGACGCGCAGCTCCCCCGCCGCCGCCACGGCGCGCGAGACGGCGTCCGGATCGAGGACGTCCCCGGCGATCAGCTGCACGGAGGCGGGCAGACGCGCGGCCTCCACCGCGTGCGGCAGGTCGAGCACGACCACGTGCGCTCCTGCGGCGTCGAGCGCCGTCGCCGTCGCGGCTCCCAGTCCGGATGCTCCCCCCGCGATCAGCGCGGACGTCCCCTCGAGTCGCACGGTCAGCCCGCCGGAGCGGGGGTGGAGTCGGCGTCGGGCTCGTCGGTCGGCTCGCTGCCGGGCTCCCCCGTCGGATCACTGCTCGGCTCTCCGGACGCGAGCGCCTGCGCCGAGCAGTCGGTCAGGGTGGCGTCGTAGGCGTCACGGGCGCGCTGCGCCGCCAGGCGGACCTCCTCCTCCGCAAGCGGGCTCGCGAGCGGCGGCCGGTCGCTCAGGCCGTAGCGGGCGAGGCAGTCGCTGATCAGGCGGGTCATGCGCGCGCCGCTCTCGGGATCGGCTGTGCCGGTGGGCGCCGGGGCGGCGGTCGCGACGGAGCCCGAGTCGCGCACGGACCCGTCCGGCACCTCCGCGGCGGGACCGGAGCAGGCGGTGAGGCTCAGTGCGAGCGCGACTCCGACGAGCAGCGCGACGGGCGGGCGGAGCGTCGTGCGCAGGAGCATGGACGACCTCGTTCGTGACGGCTGCGGGCAGGAGTGCGGCCACGGTAGCGCAGTCGATGCTTCCGGCGAGCGCTGGGCGCGCTCTCACGCCCCAGTGGCACCCCCAACGGGGCACAGGCGCGCCTGTCAGGAGGGCTCGGCGAGCGCCCACATCGCGACCGCCGACGCCGCAGCGACGTTGAGCGAGTCGATCCCGTGCCGCATCGGGATCTGGACGGCGACATCGGCGGCGGCGAGCGCGTCGGCGGTGAGACCCTGCCCCTCGGTGCCGAGCACGAGGGCGACGCGCTCCGGAGCGCGGGCGGCGAAGTCCCGCAGGGGCACCGCCTCCGGGGTCAGAGCCATCGCCGCGATCGTGAAGCCCGCTCCGTGCAGGAGCCGCTGCGTCGACGGCCAGTCGCCGACGCGTGTCCAGGGCACCTGGAGGACCGTTCCCATGCTCACGCGGATGGCGCGGCGGTAGTACGGATCGGAGCAGCGCGGCGTCACCAGCACGACATCGGCTCCGATGGCCCCGACGGAGCGGAAGATCGCGCCGACGTTCGTCGGGTCGACCACGTCCTCGAGCACGACGACGCGGCGCGCTCCCGCGAGCAGGTCGGACGGGTCGGGCAGCACGGGCCGGTCCATCGCCGCGATCAGGCCGCGGTGCAGGGTGTACCCGGTGAGCTCGGCCAGGAGCTCACCCGGGCCCGTGAAGACGGGGACGTCGAAGCAGCCGACCAGGCGCTCGGCCTCGCCTGCCGATCCGCCGAGGGCGAGCACCGAGCGCGGCCGGTGCCCGGCGGCGAGCGCACGCTCGAGCACGAGCGCCGACTCCGCGATGTACAGGCCGTGCGGGCCGCGGGCGTTCTTCAGCGCGACGTCCGTGGCGTGGGCGTAGTCGCGCAGCCTCGGGTCGTCGAGCGCGGTGACCTCGATCCGCTCCACCGGATCAGGCGAAGGGGTCGGGGGTGAGCGTGTACTTGGTGCTGAGGTACTCGTGGATCCCCTCGAGTCCGCCCTCGCGGCCGAGGCCCGACTGCTTCACCCCGCCGAAGGGCGCCGCCGCGTTCGACACCACGCCGACGTTGAGGCCCATCATCCCGGTGGCGAGCCGCTCGATCATCCGCTGACCGCGGGCGAGGTCGCGCGTGAAGACGTAGGACACCAGTCCGTACTCGGTGTCGTTGGCGAGCTCGACGGCGTCGTCCTCGTCGGTGAACGGCACGATCGCGAGCACCGGGCCGAAGATCTCCGTGCGCAGGATCTCGCTCTCCCGGTCGACCCCCGCGAGCACGGTCGGCCGGTAGAAGTGGCCGGCCCCCTCGATCCGATCGCCGCCGGTGAGCAGGCGCGCGCCGCGGGAGACGGCGTCCTCCACCAGCGCGGACGCCTTCTCGACCGCGCGCTCGTCGATCAGCGGGCCGATGGTCACCCCGTCCTCGGTGCCGCGGCCGACGCGCAGAGCGCGCACGCGCTCCACGATCCGCGCGGCGAACTCCTCGGCGATCGACTCGTGCACGAAGAAGCGGTTGGCGGCCGTGCAGGCCTGGCCGATGTTGCGGAACTTCGCGAGCATCGCGCCCTCGACCGCCCGGTCGAGGTCGGCGTCCTCGAACACGACGAAGGGCGCGTTGCCGCCCAGCTCCATCGAGGTCCGCAGCACGTTCTCGGACGCCTGCTGCAGCAGCGTGCGCCCGACGGGAGTGGAGCCGGTGAAGGACACCTTCCGCAGGCGGGGATCCGACAGGATCGGAGCCGACACGGCTCCCGCCGAGGACGTGGTGACCACGTTGAGTACGCCGTCGGGGAGCCCCGCCTCGGCGAGCAGCGCCGCGAAGGCGAGCGTGGTGAGCGGAGTGAGCTCGGCCGGCTTCACGACGACGGTGCAGCCCGCCGCCAGCGCCGGAGCGATCTTCCGCGTCGCCATCGCGAGCGGGAAGTTCCAGGGGGTGATCAGGTAGCAGGGGCCCACCGGGTGCTGCGAGACGATCATCCGGCCGCTGCCCTCGGGCGAGACACCGTAGCGTCCGCTGATGCGCACCGCCTCCTCGCTGAACCAGCGGAGGAACTCGCCGCCGTACACGACCTCGCCCCTCGCCTCCGCGACCGGCTTGCCCATCTCGAGCGCCATCAGGAGCGCGAACTCCTCGGTGCGCTCCTGCAGGAGGTCGAACGCCCGCCGGAGGATCTCGCCCCGCTTCCGCGGCGCCGTCGCGGCCCACGACGGACCGGCGGCGACGGCGGCGTCGAGCGCCCGGACCCCGTCCTCCGGAGTCGCGTCGGCGATCGAGACCAGGACCGCTCCGGTGGCCGGGTCCTCGACGTCGATCGAGCCGCCGCCGGAGGCGTCCACCCACTCACCGCCGATCAGCAGCTGCGTGGGGATGCGGGCGAGCAGAGCGGTCTCGGCGGCGCGGGACGCGACGGAATCAGTCACAGGAGGGAACCACTTCTTCGGATCGGAGCGCGCAGACCGCGCCGGGAGGAGCTTCTCGTCCTCCCAGTGTAGGACGGGCGATCGCTCCGGGGGCGGGGTCGCCGGGAGCCGCGAGGACCTGCGCCTCCGTGAGCCCTGTGGAGGGACGAGCCCTCAGACGGACCGCTCGACGCGGACTCCCGCCTCCGTCAGCTCGCGCAGCGCCGCGGCACTCGCCTCCTCGGAGACGCCTGCGACCAGGTCCTGGAGCACGCGGACCTCGAGCCCCGCCCGTCGCGCGTCGAGCGCCGAGGCGCGCACGCAGTGGTCGGTCGCGAGTCCCACGACGTCGAGCGCAGTGACGCCCCGCTCCGCGAGCACGGCGCCGAGCTCCTCGCCCGCCTCCGTCGTGCCCTCGAAGGCCGAGTAGGAGGGGCGGCCCTGCCCCTTGAGGATCTGCACGTCGATCAGAGCGGTGTCCAGTGCCGGGTGGAACCGCGCGCCGTCCGTGCCGGCGACGCAGTGGACGGGCCAACTGTCGACGAAGTCCGGCTCCACCGCGAAGTGGCCGCCGTTGTCGGAATCGCCCTCGTGCCAGTCGCGGGAGGCCAGCACCGCGGAGTAGCGGTCGGCGTGCGCCGCCAGATGCTCGGTGATTCCCCGGGCGACGGCCGCGCCGCCTGTGACGGCGAGCGCGCCGCCCTCGGTGAAGTCGTTCTGCACGTCGACGATCAGGAGTGCGGTGGTCATCGTGGGCCTTCCGGGAGGAGGTGGCGAGGAGGAGCGGGAGGTCGACCCGCCCGGGTCAGGAGTCGGAGAGCGAGGATCCGCAGCGGTAGACGCCCGTCACGAGAGTGTCGATCGCGGTCTTCGCCGAGTCGGAGACGTCGCCGAGAGCGTAGACCGCGAAGGTCAGCTCGGTGCCGTCCGCCGCGGTGACCACGCCGGCCAGGGTGTAGCCGGTGTCGATCCAGCCCGTCTTCGCCCGCACCGCGCCGTCGGCCGCGGCGTTGTCGCCGGCGAAGCGGTCGGAGTAGGAGAGCGAGCCCGTCCGGCCCGACACCGGCAGGCCGTCCAGGAGGATCCCCAGCTGCCCCTCGCGGGCCTGCACCTTCCGGAGCAGCTCGGTGAAGTACGCCGGCGCGACCGCGTTGTCGTCGCTCAGGCCGGAGCCGTCGACGATCGCGATCCCGGACGTGTCGACACCGTAACCGGCGAGCCCCTGCAGCACACCGGCCTGCTCGGCAGCGAAGTCGCTGCCCGCGCCGGTGCGGATCGCGACGAGCCGCGCGAGCATCTCGGCGATCGCATTGTCGGAGACGAGCAGCATCTGCTGCACGAGCGTGCCGACCGGGGCCGACTCGACCGAGCCGAGAACCGCGGCGCCCGCGGGAGCGGTCCCGGTGGAGACCACGGGCGAGCCGTCCAGCTCGTCGGCGAACGCCTCTCCGGCCCGGCCGACCGGATCCGTGCCGCGCTCGGAGGTCGAGGCCGTGGGGTCCTCGCGATCGCCGTCCACCTGGAGCGCCGTGATCTCGGGCATGTAGCCGTCGACCTGCTCCTTGCGGTTCCAGCTCGGCTGCCAGGTCTCGCCCGAGTAGAGGGAGGAGTCGAGCACCAGCGACGTGATCGGCGTCCCGGCGGTGGAGGGGTCGGCCTCCCAGGCGCTCTCGACCTGCGCCGCGAGATCGTCGAGGTGGGCCGCTCCGGCGTAGGTCGACTCCCGGCCGGTCGGGAGCCGGGTCAAGGTGAGGTCTCCCCCGCCGACGAGGACGACGCTTCCGGGCTCGCTCCCGCGGACCACGGTGGTGGCGATGCGCGTGTCCGGGCCGAGGACCGCGAGCGCCGACGCGGCCGTGAGGATCTTGAGGGCGGAGGCGGTGCGGGACGCGGTCCCGCCCCCGCGGTCGAACAGGACCTCGCCCGTCGCGGCCTCGACCACACGCGCCTGCATCGAGCCCAGGCGCGGGTCGGCGGCGAGCCCCGCCACCGAGCAGGTGCGGAGCGCCTCGGCCGCCGCTTCGGCGGTGGGCCGCGCCGTGGCCGTCGGCGTCGGTGCGGGAGTCGCGGTGGCGGTCGGGGTCGAGGCGACGGGCAGCGCCCCGGGCTCCGCGGCGCTGCCGAGGGCCGTCCCCACGCCGAAGGCGCCGCCACCGAGCACGGCGGCCACGAGCACCGCGGCGACCACGAGAGTGCGGCGACGGCGGGGAGGAGGCGTGTCGGTCATCCGCAACAGGGTAGCGACGCGAGTTCGACGCGACCTGGACGCCGCGGATGAGGCCGGGAACTCGCGGATCCGGCCGGGACGTCGCGGATGACGGGAGAGGGAGCCGCCTGTGGGAATCGAACCCACGACCTTCTCATTACAAGCGGGTCAGTCGGTGGGGAAGCACGGCGCGCGAGCTGTCGTCAAGCGTCGCTTAATGACGGGTCCCTGAGCTTTTAATCAGGGACCCCCCTATCCCGGACCTCGATTGGGACCACCATGCTGCACGCCCTCGCCCTCGCGCGTCTCCTCGAAGACTGGACGCTGTGGCAGAACGCGCAGGGCCTCTCGGCCCGCACGATCGCTGAGCGCGCAGGAGTGATCCGTGCACTCTGCGCCGACCTCGACCCGCTCGGGATCACGCCGGCGGACGTCATGCGGTTCTGTGGCCGGCGCTCGCTCGCGGCCTCCTCCCGCGCGACCTACCATGCGTCGATCCGCGCCTACTGCGAGTGGCTGGTGCGGACCGGTCAGCGCGCGGACGATCCCTCGCTCTCGACGCCGCGGCCGAAGCGCCCGAAGGGTCGCCCGCGCCCTGTGTCGTCGCCTCAGCTCGGGGCGCTGCTCGCCGTGTGCAATCGGTCCCGGACGCGCGCCTACGTCCTCCTGGCGGTCCTCGCGGGCCTCCGGGTGCACGAGATAGCCAAGGTCCACGGCGACGATTTCGACCTCGCAGGCGGCACGATGACGGTCACGGGGAAGGGCGGCAAGACGGCGCTACTCCCGCTGCACCCGCAGCTCGCGGAGGAGGCTGCTCAGTGGCCGCGGCGAGGCTACTGGTTCCCGGCCTACAACGGCGCCGAGCACGTCTCCGCGGACGGCATACGTCAGGGCATCGGGAGCGCCATGCAGCGCGCCGGCGTCCCCGGAACCCCGCACCAGCTCAGGCACTGGTACGGCACCGCGCTCGTCGCGGAGGGTGTGCAGGCCCGGATCGTCCAGGAGCTGATGCGCCACGAGAGCATGGCAACCACCTCGCTCTACACCGACGTCACCCTCGCACAGCTTCGCGCAGGCCTTGTGACCCTCCGGCTCCCGGAGGCCATGCCGCTCGCCGCCTAGCGAGCACGACGACGAGGCCCCTACCGAACCCGAATCGGTGTGGGCCTCGTCGCGCGTCAGCTCACTGCGCCTGGTGTCGACTCGCCTCCTGACGGCGGGCCTCCGCCTCGCGCAGCTCCTGCAGCTCTGCCGCCTGCTGTGCATTCGTCGCCCGCAGCTCGGACAGGGTGCCGTTCGTGTTCGCCTTGATCGTGTGGAGCGTCGAGTCCTGCGCGTCGAGCCGCTCGGTGGTGGCCTTCTGGGAGCGGTCCACGGCGATTGCGAGGCCGCTCGCGACGATCAGGAGGCCGAGGAGCGTGGTCACCATGTTGATGAACGTGGCGGAGGCGTCGGGGCGCTCGATCAGGAGGTAGAGCGCGCCGGCCAGGCCGACCAGCACGATGACGGCGACGACGACCAGCGCCAGGTTCTTGTTCGGGGATCGGGGGTCGGTCATGCTCATGCGGTCACCGCCGCGGCGAAGATCGGGCCGGACTGGAGGCGGTCAAACTCGCGCCCCCACTGGTCGAAGTCCTCGGGCGAGAGGGTCTTCCGGTCCCACCAGCTCTGGCAGATTCCGCGGTCGCACAGGCGGGTGACGGTCGCCTCGGCGCCGTCCGCGGCGACGGGGAGCCACCACTTCCCGACCGCGGACATGACGCGCACCTCGCCCGTGTCGGCGTGGACGTAGGCGCGGGCGCCCTTGCCCTCGCGGGTGATGACCTTGGCGAGGTCCCCGGCACGGCGGTCGGCCGCGCTCTCGATCTCGTCCAGGCCATCCTGGAGGAGGCGGAACAGCTCGCCGATGCCGCCCGCGGCGTCGATGCGCTGGGAGAAGCCGCGCAGCTCGTCGCGCAGCTCGGTCTGGAGGGTGCGGTCTTCGGGGGAGAGCATGTCGATTTCGTCCTGTTCTGGGTGAAGGTGCAGCTCCGGATCGACCCACTGGCCGTGCTCCCGGAGCTCCTGGTGAAGGTGGACGAACACCGTGCCGGTGTTGCCCATGGTGGCGATGAGGTCGCCGCGGTGAACCTGCGATCCCGGGCGGACCGTGTAGGCGGCGAGATGGGCGAGCAGGCTCGTCCAGCCGTTGCCGTGGTTGATGATGAGGCGGTTGCCGTACGTCCCATCTCGGCCGGCGGCGACGACGATCCCGGTCGCCGGCGCATAGACGGCGAGGTCGTCGGGGGTGCCGTCGCCGTGGCCGAGGTCGATGCCGCGGTGCAGGAACCCGCGGCCTATGTCCTCGTGGAAGTGGGTGGTGATGCGCCCGCGGGCGCCGTGGATGATCTGCATGGTTCCCTCTCTAGAACTGGCTGATCTCGATGTCGTCCAGATAGACGACTCCGTTGCTGACGACGGCCGTCGTCTTGATCTGGAGGATGAAGTGGGTGGCCCAGAGGGGCGCGGGCGTCCAGGAGAGCAACGGCTGTCGGAACGTGATCCACGCGGGCACGGCTGACCCGCTGCGGTTCGAGGTGCCGAGGATCGGGCCGAGGGCGAAGCCGCTGCCGCCGAGGTTCGTGCCGCCGCCCGGGTTGGCCCCGACGTGGGCTTGTCCGTAGCGAACGTTGATGACGACGGTGGAGTCGGTGTTCATGATCATCATTCGCAGACGAGCGTTGACCCGGGCACCCTGGGCGATGGGCACGTAGACGTAGAGGTCGGCCGTCTCGCCCTTGGCGAGGTGGGTGAGCTTGAGTGACTGGGTGCCGGAGGACGCCTGCTCCGAGGACAGCACGGCGGTGTCGTGGCCGCCGATGGTCTGGAGGAAGAGGTCGTCCACGATGGACGCCTCGTTGAAGTGCCCGTCGCGCAGGAGCGTCTGCTGATCGTTGATCTGCATATTCAGGGTGCTGTTGTTGAACGTGGCCGTGCCGACCGTGGTCGTGACGATCCCGGGGCCGGAGGACAGGTAAGTCACGTCCGACGCCGACCCGTCGAAGGAGCCGCCGACGATGTTCACGCGCTGCGTCGGCTGGGTGGTCGAGATGACGGGGACGTAGCCTCCGGGCGGGATGGTCGCCTTCAGCGACGTGATCGTGCCGTTCAGGGTCGCGGCCGGCGCCCCGCCTCGCGTGGCCGAGACGACGACGAGGCCTGTGGCGCTGTTGGAGAGCACGTAGTAGGTGGACCCGGCTGCCAGGCCTGACCCGTTCTCCGCGTTGATGAGCAGCGCGTCACCCGTCTCGTAGGCGCGGCGGGACGGGAACTGGAGGCCATCGGGGGTGACGTTCACGACGCTCGTGTAGTTGTCTTGCTGGCCGAGCAGGAACCGCACGCCCGTGAACTGGACGAACGCGGACACGTCGAGGAGGTCGAACCACGGCGCGTACGGCGAGTTCATCTCGACGTGACCACCGTTGAAGAACACGCGAGCCGACTTGGAGCGGAGGATCTGACGGTGGTTGTAGGAGAAGGAGCAGACGTTGAAGTCCATCGCCTGGTCGGTCTGCGCGTCGATGGCCAGATTGTTGCCGGTGATCGAGCAGTCCTGGAACACCAGCCGCTCGCCGGAGTTCGCGGCGGCGAGGTGCCGGATACCGACCTTGCACGCCTGGATCGCGACGTGATCGAACTTCACCATGTAGGTGTTAGCTCCGAAGCGGACGCCCTCATTGAAGTTGCGGAACACGCTCTTGTCGATGCTGATGTGCGAGGGCTTCTCGGTCGGGGCGGTGCCGTCGAGGCGACCGATGCGCAGGCCGTTGCCGCCCGCGTTGCCCGCGCCGACGTTGATGATCTGCACCATGGCGGTCGCGTGCTGATCGACCGGGGAGCCGCCCGGGTTCGTCGCATCGCCCGCCGCGTCGGTGTACGCGACCCACAGATACTTGGACGGGTCCGTGATGGTGGAGCGGATTTCGGCCGGACCCTGGAGGCTCACGCGCAGGTTCCACGTCAGCGTGTCGTTGACGTAGAAGATGCCGCCCGGGGCGCGGACGGTGGCCGTGCCGAACGCCGGTCCGAAGGCGGCGGCGGCGGCGAGGGCTGCCTTCCACCCGGCCGTGTCCGCGGCTGCGTCGGCCGGGTTGCCCTTCCCGACCGCGCCGTAGTCGTACGGGTTGAAGAACAGGTCGCCCTTCTTGACGCGCGCGAGGAGGTCGGCCAGCTTCACTGATCCGGGCGCGAAGTTCTTGATGCTGCGCAGCCCGATGTTCAGCAGCTCCGAGAAGGAGTGGTTCGGGATGGCGAGGTCGGTCTCCTCGTAGACGTACAGCCCTTCGGCGTCTAAGTAGCCCATCAGTCCTCTTCGCCTTCTGCGAGCTGGTCGCGGAGTGTCACGGTCATGTCGTCGTTGCCGAGCGCGTATTGCACGGCGGCGATGGTCTTGGTCAGCCTCGTCCCGGAGGGGAGCTGCACGTAGGCGCGGCCTCCGGGGGCGATGGTGTAGTCGGAGACGGCCGTCAGCTCGACGTCACGGCCGCGCGTCTGCACGAACCGGAGAAGGTAGGCAGCGGCGCCGGGGCCGGGATAGGGCGAGGATCGGCGGAACACGCGCGGCTTGTTCGGATTCGCGAGGAGCTTGGCGTAGTCGACCTGTTCGCGCTGGTTGCCGTCCGCGTCCTCCCACTCGTAGATGACGACCACCGCGTCGCCCCACGAGCCGGAGCGGGACACCTTGTCCGTCAGGGCCTTGGTGTTGGCGGTGGACCACGCGGAGATGCTGTCGGAGGGGATGCGCTTGAGGAGGTGCCAGAAGCCGGATACGTCCGCCCAGAGGCGCAGGCCTGCCGCCTCCACGAGGGGGCGCAGGTAGTCCCACCCGCTCACTCCTGTCTTCCACTCGCTCGCGTCCGCCTCGATCAGGGCGTGGGACGCGGCGTCCGATTCGAGGACGTACCCGATGCCGAGCGATTCGATGACGTAGCGCACCACGTCCAGGAGCGCGACCGCGCCCGGGGCGTAGGGGGCCTGTCCGGAGGACACGTCCTGCTGCATGAGGAACTCGGCGCCGGCCAGCGTCAGGGACAGCTCGTCGGCGGCGTAGTCGGCTACCGATTCCACGAGGTACATCTCCACGAGCAGGCGCTCGCGGGGAGGCGAGGGGTAGCCGTTCCAGTGGTTCTCGAAGTTCGCCGCGAGGTCCGCGAGGGTGGAGGGGTTGCTGGTCGCGGGGCGCGTCATGTCCTCGGTGACTCCTGCGAGGCCGCGCTCGCGGTACCGGTTGGTGATTGCCGCGATGGGGAGCGAGCCGCTGTAGACCTTCTGCAGCTCCAGGACGGCGCGAATGAGGCGCGCGCGGGGGTCCATTGCGAAGCGCTCGATGGAGGTCTTGGGGAGGGTCAGGACGACGGAGGCGGTCACGAACGGGGCGCGGTTGTCGTCGAGGGACAGGCTGCCCGACTTGATCGCGAACGTGCCGATCAGGAGGTCGGTGTCGTCGTAGAGGCTGAGCGAGGCGAGGTGCTGCGAGATCACCGGATCACCTCGATGAAGTCGACGGTGAGCACCCATGAGTGGCGAGCGCGGGGGTCGAGGAACAGGCGGAGCGCACCGGTCGCGTAGTAGGTCATGGTGAGGATGCCCGGGTCGTCCAACCGGATGATGCCGGGGGTCCGGTGCAGGAGCTCGGCGGCTTGCCCTGCCGCCTTGTCGGCCAGCACGTAGGTCAGGGTGCCGGTGCGGGGGCCGGCTGGGCGGACGGTGATATCGGGGACGGGGTTGCCGATCAGCTCGTGGATGATCGTGCGGAGGTTGGACGTCTGCGAGACGGACGAGACTTCCAGGACGCGCACGGGCGCGGTCAGGCCGGCGGAGTGGCTAAGGGTGACCATCAGTCGTAGACCTGCTGTCCGATCTTGGTAATGCGCCCCTCGACGTTCACGACGATGCGGCGCGTTCCGAACGTTTGGATGGCGCGCTCGACGGGTGACATGTCGGGGCTCGGGATGATGACGTTGGGACCGGCGACCTGGCCGGGGATCCCGCGCTTCAGATCGGCGGTGTAGGACGATGCGGCGGTCTGGCCGAGGGTGGCCCAGTTCGCGGCGGTCCGGTCCTTCTGCTCGTTCGGAGCGTCCACGTAGGCCTGGATCAGGGGGGCCGCGTCGGCGCCGAGGGACTGCAAGTAGTTGAGGGCGTCCTGGTTGATGTTCCCCTGGAGGCCCGCCATGTTCGAGCGGTAGTTCTCCATGGCCGCGACCCGGGCCTCGATGTTCGCGTTGTACTTCTCCAGATTCAGCGCGCCGGTCTCGTCGTCGGCGTACTTCTCCCAGTCCGACCCGGCCTCGGTCAGGTTCTCGGCGATGGAGTCGGCGTAGGCGGCGGTGCGCTCGGCCTTCGCCTCCAGCTCGGCGGCGCCCGAGGCGATGTAGGCCTCCTCGGCGAGCTGCGCCTCTGCGGCGATATCGCGGGCGCGCTCCAGCCCGGAGACGATCTTGGCGGAGTCCTCGGCCCGGGAGACGGCCGCGCCGTAGGAGGTGTCCTTCGTGGTGTCAATCTGGGAGGCTTCCTCCTCCAGCGACTTCTGATGCTCGCGCTCCTTGGCGATCAGCTCGTCCAGGCCCTCGACGTTGCCCGCGTAGGCCTGAGCGATCTTCTCGAAGCTGGAAGCGCCGGCGCCCTCGCTCAGCTTGTAGAGGTCCGAGAGGCTCTGCTCGCCGTCCTCCGCCGAGGACGCCATCTCCTTCAGTCGGCCGACGAGGTAGTCCAGGCTCGGCCCGCTCTGGGTGCCGACGTCGACCAGCTCGGCAGTGAGGTCGGAGACCTTCTGCTTCATGGCCTCGGACTCTTCGCCGCCCTCCTGGAGCTTGGTAAGGACGACACCGATACCGGCCGCGGCGGCGACACCGGCGATCAGGCCGGCCGGACCGAACCCGGCGAACGCGTTCGCGGCGACCTCCTGGAAGGCGTCACCGATGGACTCCGCCGAGCCGTCGAAGGACGCTGCGGCCTCCTTCGCGGTCGAGGCCGCCTCGTCGCCGATCTCGCGCACGCCGTCCGAGGCCCGGCTCGCGCCGTCGCGCATCGAGTCGCCGAGCCCGTCGCCCGCGGCCTTCGTCTCGGCTTTGACCTTGCGGGCCATGTCTCGGAAGGAGTCCTCGATCTTGTCGACGGCGCGCTCGCTCTCGCGCGCCCCGTCCTTCATCGAGTCGCCGATGCTCTCTCCGGCCCGCTCGCCCTCGCGCGCAGCGTCCTTCATCGAGTCGCCGATATCGTCCCCGGCCCGCTCGCCGTCGCGGGCAGCGTCCTGGAGGGAGCGGCCGATCTTGTCTCCGGCCTGCTCTCCGTCTCGGGAGGCGTCCTGCATCGAGCGGCCGATATCGTCTCCGGCGCGCTCGCCCTCGCGGGCAGCGTCCTTCATGGAGTCGCCGATGCTCTCTCCGGCCCGCTCGCCGTCGCGGGCAGCGTCCTGGAGGGAGTGGCCGATCTTGTCCCCGGCCTGCTCCCCGTACCGGGAGGCGTCCTGCATCGAGCGGCCGATATCGTCTCCGGCCTGCTCGCCGTCCCGCGCAGCGTCGCGCAGGCTGTCGCCGATCCCGTCGCCGATACCGGCGCCGTCGCGGGCCACCTCGTCAAGGGCCGAGGAGACGTCATCGAGGGCGCCCTCGACGTCCTTGGTTCCGCGCAGGAAGGCTCCGACGTTGGCCAGGAAGTCGATGGAGATGGGAGCCATCAGCGCCCCCTAGCGGCGGCGGAGAACCCGTCGTAAACGGTCTTCACCCAGAGGGCGACGATCCGCTTACCGGCCGTCCCCGCGGCGGGGTTGACCACGTAGCCGCGCGAGCGGGGCCGGAACTGCCGGCCGGTGATCCTGTTCACGGTGTAGCGGGTGCCCTTCGGTGAGGTCATGGGTGACTGGTGCTTGCGCTCGCGGGCGCCGTACTCGATGGCCGCGAAGTCGCTGGAGGGGACCAGCCCGCCGCGCAGGGGGCGCCGGGAGGTCGCGGCGGTGAGCTTGATGGAGCGGACGCCGATGCCGACCCGTGCGCCCGGCAGGAGGGCGCGGACTTCCAGCCGCGTGGTCGTGTGTCCGCGCAGCGCCTCCTGCCAGACGGGTCCGGCCTTCTTGCGGGCGTCCTTGTTGATGTCGTTGCGCACGGTCTTGTCCGCCTGCTTCATCCCCAGGAGCACGGCCTGGAGCGGCCTGGAGCCGCGCACGTCGATCACTAGTTCGCGGGCGCCGCGGCGAACTTGGGCTTGTCGCTGGCCATCGTGACGGTGGTGTCCTGCCAGGTGTTGAAGTCGCCGCCGATTTCGGCCGGCGCGGCGAGGGTCACCTCGGCCGACGCGATGCGTCCGCCCGGCACGGCCTGGTAGCTGACGGTGGCCTTCTCGCCGGAGAACTCCAGGAGCACGTTGGCGAGGGTGGCGGTGTCCTCGAAGTCCTGGCCCATCGCGAGCTGGAGCGTCCAGGTCTCGGGGGTGGTGTCGGTGAAGCTCACGTCCGGGTCGCCGCCCTGCCACACCTGGGCGTCGCCTCCGGCCTTCACCCACTTGCAGCTCTTGACCTGGGCCTTGTACTCGATGGCCGCTGCGGTGCCGCGCTTGATCTTGATCGACACGCGCCGGTTGGCCTGCATCTTGAATGCCATGGTGGTTACTCCTCAGTGATGGTGGTGTGCACGGTGACGTCGAACTTCCACGCCGGGTAGCGCTCCTGGAAGTTCGTGCGCTCGGCCTTGGTCCAGGCGAGCCAGTCGAGCGGATCGAGCGCTTCGATCAGTCGGTCGGCGGCGGCGTCGAGGGCGTCCTCGGCGGATCCGCCGCCCTTGGTCTGGGGCACCATGACGACCACCTCGAAGGTGTGCTGGGTGGCGCCGCGGTTGGGCAGGGGGGTCATCTCGGTCCGGTAGACCAGGAGCCCGGCCTGGTAGGTGGGATCCACGGTGAGGTCATCCGGGGACGGGATGATCAGCCACGGGAGGCGGCGGCTGAGCGCCGGGGGGCGCAGCGCCGCCACGAGGGCGGCGGCGAGCTGCTGGCGGGAGCCGGTCATCCGACGCTGGGCCTTCCGGTCTCGGGGCGCAGGAGTCGGCGGATCCGCTTGCTCATGTCGTACTCGCGCACGGTGAACCCGTCGAACCCGGAGGAGTCGGTGCCAGCGCTCTTGCGAGTGTGCAGCGCCTGCACCTGGAGGGCGTGCGCCTCGCGGATCCGCGCCGGGATCTTCGGGGCCAGCGAGGCGAGAGCGTCCGCCATCTCGGCCTGGTCGGCGGCGGCCTGGGTGAAGAGTCCGGCGAACACTCCGCACTGCACCTTGGCCGCGTCCAGGAGGTCTCCGAGCTCGGCCGAATCGACGGAGGGAGCGTCGGCCCAGCCCTGCCGGATCGAGGCCGTGTCGTGCCAGCTGGCCACGTCGGGCTCCTTTCGGGTCGGGGTGCCCGGCCCGCGCGAGGGGGGCGCGCGGGCCGGGAGCTGATCAGGAGGCGGGGGCGACGATCTTGCGCTTGACGATGGCGCGCTTGTCGGAGAACATGACGCCTCCGTAGCTGAAGAACCCGAGGTCGAGGCCGCCGTTGGGGATGACGATGGCCTCCAGGTTCGGGATCCGCTTCTCCTTCACCTCCGCCGCCCGCTTGTCGTAGGCGAGGAACTGGCCCGCGGCGAGCTTCGAGTCCGCCTCGATGAGGCCGACCTCGGCGACGGTGGCGGTGCCGTCGGTGAGGTTGACGCCGAGCTTCAGCGCGAGCCACGCGGGGAGGTCGTTGATCTTCAGCGTGGCGAACTGGTCGAACACGTCGTCCGCGAGGCGGATGCAGTCGAGCGAGGCGCCGATGGCGCGGAACTCGCGGGCGGTGGTCGAGAGGGCCGCGAGGAGGGTCGGGGAGTTGGCCTTCAGGGTCGCGGCGTTGACGAGCTGGGAGGCGACGTCGAAGTCGGACACGCGGTCGTAGTTCACGGCGAGCTTGCCGAACAGGGCGCCCACCAGGTCGGGGGTCCCGAGGTCCACGAGCTTGCGGTCCAGGCGCGCGGCCCAGGCCCACCGCTCGGGCTCGAAGGACACCTTCTCGGTCTTGAACCCGTTGCCGGGGACCTCGGCGAGGTCGCCCGCGTACTTCTCCGGCACCGGGGTCTCGGTCCACTTCCAGCCCTCGATCTTGTCGGAGGTCAGCTCCTTGGCGCCGCCGAGGGAGTCGATGACGGGGCGGCCGGAGGTGTCCGCCTGCCACACCTCACCCACCCAGTCGGGCCGGTTGACGAACGCGACGGCGGCGTCGTCGGCCTTCGCCTCGGTGTAGGTGATCTCCTCTAGCGCCATCTGAACAGCGCCGATGCCTCGCTTGGCGGCGGTGGCGACGCGGGTGGCTGCCTCTCGCAGGGAAAACCCACGGTCGCGGGTCTCCAGCCGGGTGCCGGGGAGCGGGGTCTCCGAGGGGCCGGCGGCCAGCTCGGCGGGAACGGCGGGCGCTGCGGGCTCGGCCGGGGTGCGCTGGTCGGCCGGGAGCGCGGCGAGGGCCGCGTCGAAGGTCGCCTGAGTGATGGTTCCGGCGGAGAGGGCGGCGCGGAGCTGGGCTTCGTTCATGAGGTGGAGGTAGTCCTTTCGGGCGTTGTCGAGGGAGGCCGAGACGGCGGAGACGCCTGCGGAGGCGACGGCGGGGATCGCGACGAGAGAGGTCTCGTAGATTTCCCCGGCGTAGACGTGGAGGGTGAGGTCGTCATCGAAGGCGTACTCCGAGAACGTGAAGCCGATGGAGAACCCGTCGCGCAGGCCGTTCCCGGCCTCGGTGAGCGCACGGTCGCCGTTCTCGCCCTCGGGGAGGTGGAAGGTCGCCTCGGTGATCGAGTCGTCCACGGCGGTCATGTAGCCGAGGGGGTCGGCCATGTCGTGGTCGCGCAGGAGCTTCACGCGGTCGAGGGGCTGGCGGGTGGTCAGGGCGCCGGCGTGGATGATGATCCCGTGCGAGGGGATCAGCTCGTCGTAGGCGACGATGGGGCCGGCCACGGTGCGCTCGGCGGTGGACAGCTTCACGGAGCGCATGAGCGCGAGGAGCTGGAGGGTGATCATGCTGCGGGGTCCTTTTCCGGGGCGGGGGTGTCCCAGCCCTCCTGCTCGGCGATCCACTGGTTGGTGAGGAACCCGGCATCCTTGCCGAGCTTGTAGGCCTCGAAGCGCGTCTTCTGGTCGTCGCGGGTCAGGTCGTCGGTGTTGAACCGGACCTCCCACCCGCGCGGCGTGACGTCGGCCATCGAGAGCCGCGAGGTGATCGCGGTCATGTGCGGCGCGAGGAACAGGTCGATGACTTCCCAGTTGCGGGAGGCGCGGTTGGAGTAGGTGAGGGTCGAGCCCTGCACGGCGACGTCGGCCAGCCATGCGGGCATGCCGAGGTGGCGGGCGAGGTCGAGGTCGAGGCGGTCGCGTCCGGCGATGAGGAGCTGTTCGGGGTGCTGACCCATCGGGGTCGCCTTCAGCGATTTCGACGTGTAGCCGACGCCCTTGCCGGCGCGAGCGTCCACCCACGTCTGGAGGAGCTGGTCGATCTCTTCGTTGTCGAGGTCTTCGCCGTCGTTGTGCAGCTCGATGGAGGGGACGGGGTTGGCCTCGGCGAGGGCCGCGGCGCGGTTGATCGCGTAGGCGCGGCGGATCGTCTCGTCGGCGTCGATGAGGAGGCCGGAGTCGGGCGACTCGAACTCGATGACGTCGGCCGCGGCGACGGGCTTGCCCCATGCCTTCGCGAGCTTGCCGTCGCGGTCGAACTCCGCATCCGCGTGCGGGAGGAGCTTGACCCAGGCGGGCCACCCGTAGGAGTCGCGCTCCTGGACGATCCACCAGGTGCGCGGGTAGAACATGAGCGCGTCCACGGTCCAGGTGAGCGTGGCCGACGCGGACCGCTCGCGCTCCGGCTGGGCCAGGAGCGCGAGCGGCGCCGGGGCGGGGCGGCCCGCCTTCATGGTGCGCAGGCCCATGCGGCCGATGGTGCCCGCCATGATGCGGCGGCCCTTCGAGATGACGGGGAGCTTCATGGCTTTGCCGCGGGTGACCTTCATGCCGCCTGTGATGCCGTAGAGGTCATCGAGGGTGATCTGGGTCAGGTGGTCGCCGTTGGACCACGGGGAGGCGATCTGTTGCGCCGTCCCGACGCCGGCCGCGCTCAGGCGGGCTGAGGTCCGGGTGATGAAGTCTGGGGTGGGCACTCGTCAACTATTGAGACGGACGTATTCTCCTGAAAACGCGAGGCCTTCCAGAGGAACGCGGCGAGGGCGCGGAGCGCCTGCTGGTCGCCCTCGTGGAAGGCCAGCTCGTGACGGCGCGCAGTCCTCCAGCCCTCCTCCCGGTCGAAGGCGAACGCGGACCACCACGGGCACTTGTCGCAGGCCACGACAACGGAGTGGGTGGTGAAGTCGAGCTTTATCATGATGCCTTTCAGGCCGACCGGAATTTGGGCTTGGACAGGGGTGCGGGCTTGTTCTGGAAGAGGAAGATCCCGACCGCTGCGGCGATGATTCCGGCGATGGGTGCGGTCGAGTCGGAGCGGGAGAATCGGATCACGTCATTGATGTGTTTCAAGGCCAGATTGGCGATGTTGTAGCGGAGGGTTTTGGACCCGTCGTGGCGGAAACGGCCGTCCTTGATATCGCCGAGCGCGGAGACGCAGGCGGTCCCGAACTCGCGGGCGTTGAGGGTGCGGACCTTCTCGCCGTCCGGGTCTTTCAGGAGGCGGCGCAGCTCGGCCGTGATCACGCGAGTCGGGCCGCCGTCGTCGGCGCCGAAGACGGCCGGCCGCCACTCAGCGTGGAGCTTCACGAGGAACGCGACCAGCCACGCGGTGCCGGGCGCAGCGTGGATGACGCGGGTGTGCGGGATCCCCCGGCCATCGACCCAGGAGCCCATGACGGCGGCGCATTCGTTGTCGGGGGCGACCTCGTAGGTGATGGCGATATCGCTGCGCGTGGGCCGCTTCGTGCGGTCGCTCATCTTCAGTGAGTCCCAGTCCTCCATGGGCACCACGGGGTCGGCGGCCTCGGTCCAGACGTTGCAGAACGAACGGAGCCACTTGGCGCGGGCCATGTTCGCGGAGTACAGGAGCAGGCCCTCGGCGGTCACCGTGTAGCCCACGGCGGGGTGGAAGCTCTCGATGGTGTCGAGGTCGTAGGGGTCGCCGCCGTCCGGGAGGCCCCACTCGAAGTAGGCGATCTTGGACCACTGGCCGCCGTTGCCGCCGCGCTCCCGGTCGGCCACGGAGGCGCGCCCGCGGTCCACCCACTTCTTCATGAACGTGGAGAGCGCGGTGCCGGCCGTGCTGATCATCCACACCTGGCGCACGCCCTCCAGCGTCATCTGCGCGGGGAGGATCGCGTCTTCGAGCATGGCGTCGCCGAAGGCCTCCTCGAAGGCCCAGATCTCGTCCAGGGTGACCTTGGGCGGGGTCTCGCCGTGGAGGGCCTGCTCGGTCGGCGCGAAGATCTTGATGGCCGAGCCGTTCGGGAAGATGATCCCCTCGTCGCCCGCGGAGTAGCGGAACTTGGCGACGCCCGACATGGGCGACGCCTTGACGAGGTTCACGAGGTCCGTGAAGCGAGAGCGCGCGTCCTTGCCGGTCTGGGCGGTGTAGAACGTCTTCACGTTGGGCGTCGAGATGACGGTGTCGATCTGGACCGGGCCGACGAGGGTGGTCTTCCCGGACTGGCGGGGGACGGTGACGATCACGATTTCGTAGCGGAGATTGCCGAACACGGTTCGCTCGCCAGCGACGCACGCGACGTAGCGCTGCCACTCCATGAAGCTCTTGCCCATGCCGTCCGCGATGAGCGCCTGGCGGTGGCCGTCCGTGGTCGCCGCGGGGTTGTGCGGGGTCGCGTACTTGGGTCGGGCGTTCTGCCAGGTCCACGTGTCGATCACGAGGCGGGCGGGAGGGTCAGGACGCCCGGCTGCGCGGAGGCGGCGGCGGCGTTGAGCGCCTGCACCCAGGCGTTGAACTTGTCCATCTCCGAGCCCTCGCGCGGCTGCGGCAGAGCGAGGAGAGTCTCGCGCAGCTGCGCCGCCGCCATCGCCACCGCCGACGCTCGGCCGGCGCGCGTGCCCGCGGTCACCGCATCGGCCAGCTCCAGCGCGAGCTGGCACATGGCGAAGTGCCGAGGCTGGATAAGGCCCTCGTCATTGAGGGCGGTAATGGTCTTCACTACCGACTCGCGCAGCGCCCCATTAGCGGCGCCATAGCCGCCATTTAATTCCAGGCCGTCGAGCATCGAATCAGACTCGGGCATCTTTTTCCGTTCGGTTCGCGTTTCCGGGCGAGCCCGGTTTTTTGTGGGAGGTCGGAGAGAAATGGACGGGGCTGCGCGTGGGTGTCCGTGAGGCCGGATTCTTAAAGAATCACGCGCTTATCGCGAACCATTCGAGGCCGCTCTCTATCACTGCGGCCGGACCTTCCGCGTCTCTATTGCCGCGACTCTCATTGCATCTCTTGTGCGCGGGCGCGAGGTTGCGCAGGTCGTAGACCGCGCCGCCCTTCGACCTCGGGATCACGTGGTCCGCGGTCACCGCACCGGGCAGACCGCACAGGTGGCAGATGGTCCCGTACTCGGCGAGGGTGAGGCGGACGTAGGTCTGTGCCTTGCGTCCGCCCCAGTCCTCGGCCGGGAGGTCGGGATCCCGGAGCGCCCCGTCCCCACCCCTCGGCTTCACCACAGGGTGGGCTCCTCGGCCGGCACGTCGAACACCAGCTCACTGATCGGCTCGATGCTCACGGCGACGACGGGCACGTGCCACCACATGGCGCACTCGATGGCCGCCTGCTCGTCGGAGTAGGACCACAGGCCGTGCTGCCCGCCGTCGTCGTGCAGCGTGTGTCGCCACACCAGCGGCCCCGCGTGCACGCCCATCGAGGCCAGCTCCTCGGCGACGAGGCGCCACCGCTCGACCACCTCAGCGTCGCTCCGGTCCACGACGGGCACGGCCTCGGCGATGCGGGCGCCGGCCGCGTTGCACCGGTCCAGGTCCATCAGTGCCCGACGCCTTCCAGCTCTGCCACGCGGGCATCCGCTCGGCGTAGCTCTGATCGCACCGAGGCGACCAGGCCCGGGGTGTCGGCCGCGTCGAGCATCCGGCCGAGGACGAGGCAGAGGGCTCGGTAGTGGCGCAGCTCGAAGGCGGCGAGGCGGATGGTCTGGAGCGGGCTCATCGTGCCCACGTCCGATCCGCGTCGATGGAGTAGTGCCGGCCGCGGTGCCCGTGGTGCAGCTCGCAGTAGACGGGCAGGGCGATGCCCCGGCCGGAGGAGTGCACGACCGACTCGCAGAGCCGGACGCCGCGCGGGTTGTAGTACCGGAGTCGGCCGCGGCACCGGTCGTGGGCGACGCAGTAGCGCGAGGACGATCCGACCCAGCGGTGCGGGGTCAGCCACTCGCGCACGCGGCGGGGGATGGCCGGCCACAGGACGACGGTCCAGAGCACGCCCGCGAGGGGCAGGACGATGGCGGCGGGGATGGTGTCGGGGGTGCTCATGAGTTGGCCTCCTCGAAGGCGGTGAGCCGCGCGTCCATGGCGGCGGGATTCTGGGATCGGATGATGGTGCGGGCGATCTGCGCGGCGGCGACGAGGAGGGCTGTAACCCGCTCGTCGGTGGTGGCGGGGTCCTCGATGAGCGGCAGGATGACGGCGGCGGTCCGGGCGATTACCTCCGCGGCGTCGGTGTCCGGGGCGGTGGCGGCCTCGGCGAAGGCGGGCATGACGTCCGCCGCGGCGCGCTGGGCGATGGCGCTGCTCGGGCGGAGCGCGACGACGACGCCACCGGTGAGGCACCGGGAGGCGAACCCAGCGATTCCACAGATCAGCTCGACGGCCTCTCTCCAGGTCGGAACGTGCTGGTCGAGGAGGTCGAGGTAGCGCTCCTCGGTGAAGGCGTCGCTCGCGATGAGGTCCATGGTTGCGAGGAAGGCGGCACGGCTGAGCATCAGAGCTTCACCCCCAGGGTCGGGAGGTGCGCTGAGTCCCGGACCATCTGCTTCTCGTCTTCGGCCGCTCTGGCGGTGACCACCTCGCCGACGTGTATGGCCAGGAGGTTCCCGCGTGCGGCCTCCAGGAAGGCGATCCCGACGTCGGTGGACCAGGTGCGCGTCTCGACCAACATGGCGACGAGGCGCAGCTTCGCGGCGGTGTGGCGGAACACCTCGCGCTCCTCGAAGGTCGCGAGGTGGTGGTCGTCCTCCTCGCGCTCGTACTCGGTGGCGGCGTGGCGGAGGTCGGCCGAGACGGTCACGAGGACGTACTCGGGTCGGTCGTCGCGGTGGGCGGGTCGGTCGATGGTCACTGGACTTCTCCTGTCTGCTGGTCGAAGGCAACGCCCTCGATCTCGTAGGGGTTGCGTTCGCCGCAGTGGATGCAGCGTCCGTTCAGTGGGTGGTACTGGTGGTGCACCTTTCGGTGCGCTCCGAACGCGCCGCATAGGCCGCTCGGAGAGTCGATGGCTTCAGCCGCGGAGCGGAGCGACGCCGCGACGTCGAAGGCGTCGCCAGAGGGCGTGCGGCTCTGCCGCTCGGACTCCCCCGTGCGCGTACTGGGGTTGTCCTGGGTAGTTCTATAAGTGTTCTTAAGTAGTGTTCTTCTTTGCGTGCGATTTTCTGACGCGGTTGCCATGCGATTTTCTGACGCGGTGCGCGAGTTATCCACAGGCTTCGGGGACCGCGTGCGATTTTCTGACGCGGTGGTTCCGTCACCCTCGAACAGGGGGATCGTCGGCTCGGTGAGGTGCCAGCGGGTGCCGTATACGCCGGAGCCCTCACGGACGGGCTCGCGCGACAGGTAGCCGTGCTGCTCCAGCTCCATGACGCCGGTGCGCACGGCGGTCAGGCCGTCCGGGTCGGAGTCGTCCGCAAGGCTCTGGAGGCTCACCGGAGTGCCGGGAGCGTGGCTCATGAGGAGCACGAGGATGCCGCGAGCTTTGTAGCTCATGCGGTTGTCGCGGGCGTAGGCGTTCGGGATCTGCGTGAAGTGCGTCTCGAAGCTGAGCTTCGTGCGGACGATGACGCCCGCCTTCTGGCGGGGCTCGGTCTTCACTTCGTCGCCTTGATGTCAGAGCGGTCGAAGACGTAAGCACCAGTCGAACCGTCGAGCTGGGCGAGCGGGCAGAGCCGACCATCCTTGACCATCTTGGAGACGGTGGAGCGATCGATCCCAAGCATCTGGGCGACGGTCGTCGCGCCGATGAGCTGCCCGGGCCAAATCATGCGCGGGTCAAACTCTGGGTCAGTGTGTGTCACGTCGAGGATGTTGTCACATCTGTGAGCTGTTTACAGCAGCGACGAACTGACACGCCGCAGTTGTTGCATGGCTGGGCCGTGGTGGCCATAATTGCGGACGTGACGAATGTGATGCCTGTCGGCGGCAGAGTGCCGACCTTTGAGCTGCACGACCGGCTGCGGAAGGCGCGAGAGGAGGCCGGGCTCAGTAACGCCGAGATGGCGGAGCACCTGGACCTGAGCGTGTCAGCCCTCAGCCACTACCAGACCGGCAAGGCCGTGCCGCGGCGACTAATTGTGATCCTCTGGGCGCTGCGCACGGGAGTGTCACACCAGTGGTTGCAGACGGGAATTGCACCTGGGCCGGATGACGACCCGGACAACGAGTTCACGGAGTTCTTGAGCCGCCTGAGGGAATCGAACCCTCGACCTTCTCATTACGAGTGAGACGCTCTGCCGACTGAGCTAAGGCGGCGTGCACGCGGGGCCTGAGCCCCGGACACGATTACACAGCATAGCCTGCTCGCGCCCCCGGGCGTGAATCAGGACGGCGCGGTCGAGCAGAGGCTCCGCGACGGCGGCGGCGACCGCCGCGCTCGGCTCAGGCGAGCGCGCCGCGGAGCTCCTCGAAGGAGCGGGCGATGCGTCCGGGCAGGGCCTCCCGGCCGTCGTGATCGACCCAGGCCGCCCAGGCGTGGCGGACGGCGGCGAGCCCGAGGAGCGTCAGCATCCGCGCCCGGCTGCGCACCCGCTCCGCGTCGTCGTCCTCCTGGCCGAGACGCTCGGCGACGAGCCCCTCGACCGCGAGCTCGAACTCGCGCATGCCCGCGATCTTCAGACCGACCAGATGCGGGTGCTCGCGGAAGAGCGCGCGGCGGAGGACGTGCAGCTCCCGATCCTCCTCGAGCGGCTCCTCCATCGCGGCGACGAAGACCCGCTGCAGGTCCTCGAGCACGGCGCCCCGGCCCGCGACGAACGCCGCCGCCGTCTCGTCGGCGATGACCGGGAGCCCGCCGACCAGCGCGTCCTCCTTCGAGGCGAAGTAGTTGAAGAAGGTGCGCGTGGAGACGTCGGCGGCGCGCGAGACGTCGTCGATGGTCACCCGCTCCGGCCCGCGCTCGCTCGCCAGGCGGAGGACGGCGATCTCGATCGCCCGCCGCGTGGCCAGGCGCTTGCGCTCGCGGAGCCCGGGCTGCTGCTCGCGGGACCGCTCCTGCTCGGTCAGCACTGCGGATCCACCTCCGGGACGGTCCCCTCGAGCAGGTACGCGTCGACCGCGTCGTTCACGCAGGACGTCGACTTGTTGTAGGCCGTGTGGCCCTCGCCGTCGTAGGTGACCAGGTGACCGGCGGAGAGCTCGCCCGCGAGCGCCTGCGCCCATACGTAGGGCGTCGCGGGATCGTTCGTGGTGCCCACGACCAGGATGGGCGCCGAGCCCTCCGCGGTGATCGGCTCGCGGGAGCCCTCGAACGCCGCCGGCCACTCGCTGCAGAGGATGTCGCCGTAGGCCATGTAGCGGCCGATCGTCGGCGCGGCCTGCTCGAGAGCGGCCTCGTCGGCGCGCATCGAGGCGGTGTCGGCGTCGTAGGAGTAGTCGACGCAGTTGATCGCGAGGAACGCCTCGGTGGTGTTGTCCGCGTACCGGCCGTCCGCGTCGCGCCCGTTGTAGGCGTCCGCGTACTGGAACGCGACCGCGGGGTCGCCCCGGCGGACGCCGGCCAGCATCTCGCTCAGCGCTCCCCACGCCGTGGCGTCGTAGAGCGGGTAGACGATCGCGGTGAACAGCGTGCTTGCGCCGAGCTCACGGCCGTCGGCGGCCCGGATCGGCGAGGCGTCCACGTCCTCGAGCATGCGCTTCAGCTGGGCCATCCCCGCGTCGACAGTGCCGGTGAACGGGCAGTCGTCCGAGCGGAGGCAGTCGGAGAGGTAGGCGCGCAGTGCGCTCTCGAACCCCTTCGCCTGCTCGCGCACCACGTCGAACGAGGTGGCCGCCGGGTCGATCGCGCCGTCGAGGACGAGGCGGCCGACCCGGTCCGGGAACAGCCCGGCGTAGGTCGCTCCGAGGAACGTGCCGTAGGAGTAGCCGAGGTAGTGCAGCGTCTCGTCGCCGAGCGCCGCGCGCAGCACGTCGAGATCACGGGCGGCGCTCGGGGTGCCGACCTCGGGCAGCAGCGGCCCGCTACGCTCCTCGCAAGCGGCGGCGAACGCGGCAGCGGTCGTGCGCTGCGCCTGGATCCACTCGTCGCTGCCCCGCTCCCCCGGCGTGATGTCGTAGAGGTAGGAGTCGAGCCCCGCGGCGTCGAGGCAGGAGACCGCGGTGGAGGCGCCCACCCCGCGCGGATCGAAGCCGACGACGTCGTACCGGGCGGCGAGCGCGGAGTCGACCGCGTAGTCGGCGCTGTCGCGGACGAAGTCGACGCCCGACGCTCCCGGTCCGCCCGGATTCACGAGCAGGGACCCGATCGCCGGGCCCTTCGTCGCGGGTCGGCGCACCAGAGCGATCGACGCGATCTCCTCCGAGGGGTCGTCCCAGTCGAGCGGGACGGTCGCGTCGGTGCAGAGAGCGCCGTCGCCGCAGTCGTCCCAGACCAGCACCTGCGAGTAGTAGCGCTCCAGGGAGTCGTCGACGGTCTGCGGATAGGGGGTGGAGGTCCGGTCGACGCTCGGGCCGGGCGCGAAGCAGCCGGTCAGGAGGGACGCGGCCGCGACGAGCGCGACGACGACGGCCGAACGGCGCCCCCGCCTCACGCGGCCACCGGACGGCGCGCCGCGACGACGAGCAGCGCCTCGAGAGCGAGGACCGGGGAGACGTTCGCGTCGATCCGCTGCCGGGCGGTCGCGATCGCGTCGAGGACGGCGAGCGTGCGGTCGGGCGGAGTCGCGTCGGCGAGCGCGGTCATCTCGGTCCGGACCTCCTCGTTGATGACGCCTCCGGGCGCTCCGAGCTGGAGGCGCACCACGTCGCGGTAGAGGGAGAGCAGGTCGACGAGGATCCGGTCGAGGCCGTCGCGGAGGCTCCGCGTCGCGCGTCGCTTCTGGTCCTCCTCGAGCGCCCGCAGCTGCGAGCGGAGCTGCGCGGGCACGGTGCCCCCGGGCTCGACGCCGAGCGAGCGCAGCGCCTGCTGCCGCTCGGCCTCGTCGCGCTCGAGGGTGATCGCCTTGGCGTCCTCGGTCGCGACCTCGATCATCCGCGCCGCGCCGAGCACCGCGTCCGAGACGCCGCGGAGGCGCAGGGCGATGCGGAGCGTCTCCTCGCGCCGCTCGCGCGCGTTCGCGTCGGTCGCCAGGCGGTGCGCCATCCCGATGTGGCTCTGAGCCTGGCGGGCGGCGCGCTCGGCGGTCTCGGGGTCGACCCCGTCGCGGCGCTCGAGGAGACCGGCGACGTCCTCGACACTCGGCACGCGGAGCCGCACGGAGCGGACGCGGGAGCGGATGGTGGGGAGCAGATCGGCCTCGCTCGGGGCGCACAGGATCCAGACAGTGCGCTCCGGCGGCTCTTCGAGCGCCTTCAGCAGCACGTTGGACGTGCGCTCGCTCATCCGGTCGGCGTCCTCGATGACCATGACGCGGTAGCGCGACACCGAGGGCGAGTACTGCGAGCTGCTGACCAGCCGCCGCACCTCGTCGATCGAGATGATCACGCGCTCGGTGGTCAGCACGGCGAGGTCGGGATGGGAGCGGGCGGCGACTTGGCGGCAGTCGGGGCACTCCCCGCAGCCGCCGTGGCGGCAGAGCAGTGCGGAGGCGAACGCGTAGGCGAGGTTCGAGCGGCCGGACCCGGGAGGGCCGGTGATGAGCCAGGAGTGCGTCATCGACGACGACTCCCGGCCACGGTCGTCCCGGGGCGTCGAGGCGTCCTGCAGGGCGCCGATGGCGTGCTCCTGCCCGACGAGCTGGCTCCAGACGGTCATGCAACCAGGCTAACCGCGAGCACCGACAGCCGACGCGCCGTCGAGGAGGACGGCGACCCGCTCCCGCACCGCGGCCGCGATCTCCTCGACGGGGAGAGCGGCGTCCACGACGAGGAAGCGCTCGGCGTCCGTCTCGGCGATCGCCAGGAACGCCTCGCGCACGCGCCCGTGGAACTCCGCCTTCTCGGCCTCCAGCCGGTCGAAGCGGGTGCGGGCCGCGTCGAGCCGGCCCCGCGCGACGGCGGGGTCGAGGTCGAGCAGGACGGTGAGGTCTGGCCTCAGGTCGTGGGTGGCCCACTCCGAGAGCCGCCGGACCTCGACGGCGTCGAGGACCCGCCCGGCTCCCTGGTAGGCGACGGAGGAGTCGATGTAGCGGTCCTGCACGACGACCTCTCCGCGCTCGAGCGCCGGTCGCACGAGCGTGCCGATGTGCTGGGCGCGGTCCGCCGCGTAGAGCAGGGCCTCGGCCCGCGGGTCGATCTCGCCGCGGTGGTGCAGAACGATCTCGCGGATCTGCAGGCCCACCTCGGTGCCTCCGGGCTCGCGGGTGCGGACGACGGTCTCGCCCCGCGTGCCCAGCCACTCCTCGAGCAGCCGGGCCTGCGTGGTCTTGCCCGCGCCGTCCCCGCCCTCGAGGGTGACGAACAGCCCGGTCACGACTCCGTCGCGTCCGACGTCTCGGCGGCGGCCGCCGCGGCCGCGCGGCTGGCGGCGGTGGCGCGGGGCGCGGCGGGCTTCTTCGCTGCGGTCGTCTTCTTGGCGGCCGCCGTCGTCTTCGCCGCGGTCGTCTTGGCCGCCGTGGTCTTGGCCGCCGTGGTCTTGGCCGCCGTGGTCTTGGCCGCCGTGGTCTTGGCCGCCGTGGTCTTGGCCGCGGGCTTCCTGGCAGGCGCGCGCTTGGCCGGAGCCTTCTTGGCCGGGCCCTTCGCGCGCTTGTCGGCGAGCATCTGGACCGCCTGCTCGAAGTCGATCTCCTCGATCGTGAGGCCCTTGGAGATCGTGACGTTGGTCTCGCCGTCGGTCACGTAGGCGCCGAAGCGTCCGTCGCGGATCCGGATCGGCTTGCCGCTGACGGGGTCCGCCTCGAACTCCTTCAGCGCGCTCGACGCGCGTCGCGCCCCGTACTTCGGCTGGGCGAAGATCTCGAGCGCCGTCGGCAGGTCGACCTCGAAGATCTGGTCCTCGCTGGTGAGCGACCGGCTGTCGGTGCCCTTCTTGATGTACGGGCCGTACCGGCCGTTCTGAGCCGTGATCGGCTCGCCGCTCTCGGGGTCGTCGCCGACCGTGCGCGGCAGGTCGAGCAGGCGCAGCGCCGTCGCCAGGTCGATCGACGCGACGTCCATCGACTTGAAGAGGGAGGAGGTGCGCGGCTTCACGACAGCGGGCTTCTTCGCGCCGCGCTTCGCGGGCGCGGGCTCGACGACCTCCCCGGTGGCGGGATCCGCCGTGGTCTCCGGCTCCGGATCGACCTCGGTCACGTAGGGGCCGAAGCGCCCGTCCTTGACGACGACGGTCTTGCCCGAGTCGGGGTTGCTTCCCAGCACGCGGTCGGTCTGCACCGGGGCGTCGACGAGCTCCTGCGCCTTGGCGGGCGTGAGCTCGTCGGGAGCCAGCTCGAGCGGCAGGTTGACGCGACGCGGCGTCTCCTGCCCCTCCTCCTGGGCCACCTCGAGGTAGGGGCCGTACTTGCCGATGCGCAGGGTGATGTCGTCGGTGATCCGGACGGAGTTGATGCTCTTCGCATCGATCTCGCCGAGGTTGTCCACGACGTGTCGGAGCCCGGGGTGCGTGCCTCCGCCGAAGTAGAAGCGGTTGAGCCAGGCGACGCGGTCCTCCTCGCCGCCGGCGATGCGGTCGAGGTCGCCCTCCATCTCGGCGGTGAAGTCGTACTCCACCAGGTCGGAGAAGAAGTCCTCGAGCAGCCGGACCACCGAGAAGGCGATCCAGTTGGGCACGAGGGCGGTGCCGCGCGGAGTGACGTAGCCGCGGTCGACGATGGTGGAGATGATCGACGCGTAGGTGGAGGGCCGGCCGATGCCGAGCTCCTCGAGCGCCTTGACCAGGCTCGCCTCCGTGTAGCGCGGGGGCGGCGAGGTCTCGTGGCCCTTGGCCTCGACCTCGGCGACGACCAGGCTCTGGCCGACCTCGAGCACCGGCAGCTTGGCGTCCTTCTCGTCGCGGGCGCCGTGACGCTCCTCGTCGCGCCCCTCCTCGTAGGCGAGGAGGAATCCGCGGAAGGTGATGACGGTTCCGGAGGCGGTGAACTCGGCGGTCTTCGCGACGTCGCCGGCCGGCTCGGCGAGCAGCGTCACGGTGGCGGTCGAGCCCTTGGCGTCGGCCATCTGCGAGGCGACGGTGCGCTTCCAGATGAGCTCGTAGAGGCGGAGGTCGTTGCCGCGGAGGGTGCCCGAGAGCTGATCCGGGGTGCGGAAGGTCTCGCCCGCGGGCCGGATGGCCTCGTGCGCCTCCTGCGCGTTCTTGTTCTTGCCGGAGTACAGCCGGGGCTTGTCCGGGACGGTCTCGGCTCCGTAGAGGGACGCGGCCTGGGTGCGTGCGGCGTTCAGCGCCTGCTGCGAGAGCCCGGGCGAGTCGGTCCTCATGTACGTGATGAAGCCGTTCTCGTAGAGCGACTGCGCGACGCTCATCGTCTGGCGCGCCGAGAAGCGGAGCTTGCGCGCCGCCTCCTGCTGGAGCGTGGACGTGGTGAACGGGGCGGCGGGGCGGCGCGAGTACGGCTTGGACTCGAGGTTCGAGACCCGGACCGTGGTGGCGGGGTCACGCAGGGCCTCGGCGAGGGCACCGGCGGTGGACTCGTCGAGGACGGTGACGTCGCCCTTCAGCTGACCGCGGTCGTCGAAGTCGCGGCCGCTTCCGATCCGCTTGCCGTCGAGCCGAGCCAGTCGGGCGTCGAAGCCCGCCGCGGCGTCCGACTCGGGCGCCAGCACGGTGGCGAGGTCCCAGTAGCTCGCCGACACGAACGCCAGGCGCTCCCGCTCGCGGTCGACCACCAGGCGGGTCGCGGCCGACTGCACCCGGCCGGCCGAGAGCCCGGGGCCGACCTTGCGCCACAGCACGGGCGAGATCTCGTAGCCGTAGAGGCGGTCGAGGATGCGGCGGGTCTCCTGGGCGTCGACCAGGGAGGTGTCGATGTCCCGGGTGTTGTCGCGCGCCTTCTGGATCGCGTCCTTCGTGATCTCGTGGAAGACCATGCGGTGCACGGGGACCTTGGGCTTGAGCTCCTCGAGGAGGTGCCACGCGATGGCCTCGCCCTCGCGGTCCTCATCAGTGGCGAGGTAGAGCTCGTCGGCGTTCTTCAGCGCGCGCTTGAGGTCGGCGACCGTCTTCTTCTTCTGGTCGGACACGACGTAGTAGGGCTCGAAGCCGTTGTCGACGTCGACGGAGAACTTGCCCAGCGGGCCCTTCTTCAGCTCCGGGGGGAGGTTCTTCGGCTCGATGAGATCGCGGATGTGCCCGACGGAGGCGAGCACCTCGTAGCCGTCGCCCAGGTACTGGGCGATGGTCTTGGCTTTCGCCGGCGACTCGACGATCACCAGCTTCTTCGTGCCGGACACAGTTCTCCTCGATTGGTGCTGTCGGGTCGGACGACCAGTGGTCCGACGTCCCCTGCTGCGGGGAGACGGTGCGCGGCGACGTGGTGCGGGGAACGGCGACGCGTCCCCATCGGCGGGGGCGCCCGACAGGCACACCATACACACTGACCCCGGACGTGCTGCCCCCTCCCGAGGACACGGGGACCTCGGGAGGACGCTGGACACGGCCTCGGAGCCGCCTGCCCGGCCTGCCGTCGACGGGGGTGACGCGCGGCGCCGATCGGCGCATGATGAGGCATGGCAACGACGCACACCACCACGACCTCCGCCTACACGGCCAAGCTCCTCGACGGACCGCTGGAGGGCAAGACCCTCCGCCGGGGATACGGCGACGATCAGGCCCCCGCCGCACGCCTCGAGATCCCCGGGGCGAGGGCGGGCTCCCGCTACATCTACCTCCTCGCCGGCGGCCTCGAGCACGACGAGGGCGCCGGCGCCCTGCCGACCGCCGCCGCGTACCGGTACCAGCGACTCTCCTCCGACTGACGCGCTCCCGCGGCGTCGTCCGAACCTCGGTCCGGACGACGCCCGCTGCTGCCTCCGCCCTCAGGGCGGCGGGCCGGCCCTCGACCGCGCCGTGAGGGAGAGCGGACCCGCGGCGACGGCCGCCTCCGTTCTCGCGACGCCGCCGTCGACGTCGCAGAGGACGAGCTCGGCGCCGTTCGCGCGGGCCACGGCGGCGGCACGTCCGCACGGATCCCCGGCCAGCAGGCCGGAGGCGACGTCGGCCGCTGCCAGGGACGAGGCGTCCGCGGCGGCGACCGCTCGCTGGTGCCCGACGACTCCTGCGCAGCCGGCGAGGACGGCGGCCGTCACCAGGATCGTGCCCGCGACGACTCCGATCGCCACGACCGCGGCCGATCCCTCCTCCCGGTCGCGGACAGCCCCGGGGAGCCGGCGGATCATCCGCCCCCGCCCAGCGCGCAGGACCGGACCGAGACCGGGAGCGAGACCGCCGGGAGCGGGCGCAGCCGGGCCGCGACGTCGACGCAGACCAGTCCGTCCTGCTCCCCCGCCGTGAGCGACGCCCCCGTCACCCGGGCGAGCGGCGCGCGGGGGTCGTCGCCCCGGGCCGCGGACCGGGCCGCGTCGGCGGCCGCGTCGACGAGCCGGACGTACTGCGCCGAGGCCGCTACCGACCCCAGGCACAGCGCCAGCACCGCGACCACCGCCGGGAGCACGAGCGCGAGCTCGGCAGTGGCCGAGCCCTCCTCCTGGACGAGCCGCCCGCGCAGCAGCGGAAGGCCTCTCATCCCGCCGCGGTGAGCGCGCGGGTCACCAGGTCGGTCAGGATGCTCCGCACCTCGTCGCCCTTGAGGATGACCACGAGCAGTCCGGCGAAGCCGACCGCGGCCATCGTCGCGATCGCGTACTCCGCCGTCGCCGACCCCTCCTCGTCGCCCAGAGCGCCGAGACCTCCCCACCCGGGTCGGCGCCACTCGACGCGCCCCGCGGAGACGTCGATGCCAGTTCCTCCGCCGGACGCCGCACCTCCGCCGCTCCTCGAGCCCCGGCTCGTTCCGGGCACACCACTTCCCGCATCCCTGCTCCTACCGAGTCCTCGACTCCGGGAGACTCCCCCGCCGCTGATCGCCGTGTCACTTCTCATCCGTCCTGCTCCGTTCCGCCCCGCTCCGTGCCCCTCCTCCGAGGATCGCTGACTCCCGATCCCACCGATCGACCCTCCGGCCGATCCGTGGAGACGCCTCCCGATCCCGCCCCTGTGGAGGAGCGGTCGACCGCGTCACGCCGCCACCGAGAACGTCGAGAGCAGCACCGAGACGACCATCGGAGCCACTCCGAGCAGCAGGAACGCCGGCAGCACGCAGATCCCGAGCGGCAGCATCAGGGTCACGCCGAGCCGAGCGGCTCGCTCCCGCGCCCCGGAGGACGCCCGTGCCCGGACCAGAGCCGCCTCGCTCCGGAGAAGGCGTCCGGCCGGCACGCCCGCCGCCGCGGAGAGGGCGAGCACCGGGTCCGCGTCGGAGAGCACGCGCTCGCCCGAGTCGAGCCCGCACTCGGCGAGCGCCGCCACGACCCGGGCGCGCGACGACTCGATCGAGCCGCCACCGGCCAGCGCCACCGAGAGGAGGTCGAGCGCGAGCCCGGGCGCCGGATCGGCCGGGGCCGCGCTTCGGACGAGGCGCCGCGTCCACGCGTGCGCGGCCGCCATCAACCCGGCTCCCCCGACCAGGCAGACCGCACCGGGCACCGTCCCGAGGAGCACGCCGACCACGTCGAAGCCCAGCAGTGCCCCCAGACCCAGCGCCGCCAGCGGCAGCGCGCTCACGACCCTCCCGGTGGCGGAGGGACCGGCCAGAGCCACCTCGATGTCCCGGCGGGCGCGCGCCAGCTCGCGCAGGGACTCCGCCAGCTCGCCGAGAGCGGCGGCGACCGGCGCGCCGGAGTCGGCGGCCACCCGCCACGCGGCGGCCAGCGCCGCCCACGCGGTCACCTCACCGGTGTCCGGCGCTCGCCGTCGCGGCCGCTTCCGCTCCGAGCCGCTCCGCCGCGAAACCGGCGTCCCGCGCAGCAGCGCCTCCGTCACGTCGCCCCCGCGGCCGGCCTCCTCCGACACCGCCCGGAGCAGTCGCCGCCGCCGCGCGTCCCCGCTGTCCGCCCCCTCCGCCCCCGCGAGATGCCCGAGGGCCGACGCGGGAGCCACTCCCGCCGCGAGGAGGACGGCCAGTCGGTGCACGACGGCCGCGACCTCGTCCAGCCCGTCGCGGCCCGTCACGCGCTCGACCTCGAGGCGCTCGGGAGCGACCCGTCCTCGACCCTCAGGCGGCCGGCCGCGTCGAGTGCGAACGTCCCGGATGCCGCCAGCCGCCGCCGCCCGGCGCGGCGCTCGAGGTGGAGCACCAGGTCGATCGCGCTGACCGTCTGGCGGGCGATCGCCTCGGGCCCGAGCCCTGCGAGGACCCCGAGCGCCTCGAGACGCGCGGGCACGTCCTCGAGGGAGTTCGCGTGGAGGGTCCCCGCACCGCCGTCGTGCCCGGTGTTCAGCGCGGACCGCAGCTCGCGCAGCTCGACGCCGCGGCACTCGCCGAGGACCAGGCGGTCCGGACGCATCCGCAGCGCCTCCCGCACGAGCCGGTCCAGGCCCACGGCACCGGCGCCCTCGAGGTTGGGCTGCCGCGCCTCGAGCGAGACGACGTGCGGGTGCGCCGGCCGGAGCTCGCCGACGTCCTCGATGGCGACGATCCGCTCGGTCGGCGCCGCGCACCCGAGCAGGGCGCCGAGCAGGGTGGTCTTGCCTGATCCACCCGCTCCCGTGATCAGCAGGTTCCACCGCTCGCGGACCGCCCGGCGCAGAAGCCGCACTCCGTCGTCGTCCAGCATCCCCGCTGCCTGCAGCTCCCCGAGCGTCCAGGAGTCCGACCGCGGCACCCGCACCGACACGAGCGCTCCCCCGGTCGCCACCGGCGGCAGCACGACGTGCACACGGACCCCGTGGCGGAGCCTGACGTCCACGCACGGGCTCGCCTCGTCGACGTGCCGTCCACCGGCCGCGACCAGCGCGACGGCCAGCCGCCGTGCTCCGGCGGCGTCGAGCGTCCACTCCGGCACCCGCTCGGCACCACCGCCCCGGTCGATCCAGAGGCCCGCGCCGCCGTTCACGAAGAGGTCGGTCACCGCGGGGTCCGCGGCGTGCGGCGCGAGCAGCCCGAGGCCGGCGGCGGCGGGCCGCACCGGCAGCGGGTCGCGGCGGTGCTCGGCGGGGACGAGGGGGACGAAGTCGCGGGTCATCCCGGCACGCTAGGAGCCCGTTCCGCGCGCCGGGGCGCTCCCTGCCCGATCGGAGGAGAGACGCCCGCGTCGGCGCCTGTGGAGGAACGACCCGGGCCGGACGCGCGCGCAGGAGCGGCCCGGGGCTCTCGGCAGGGAGCCGCTCCGAGGAGGGTCCCCACGGCGCAGAGAAGCTCAGTCGACGAGGAGACGTCCCGGCATCGCGGAAACGCCCCCGCGAGCAGGGCTCGAGCGGGGGCGTCCCTCCGCCGGATCCGGCGGGAAGAAGGGGGCGGCACCCATTGGGGGGAACAGGTGCCGCCTCGGCGGCGCTGGATTGGGGGGAATCACTTGCGCCGCTGGGCCGAAGTTCATTCGGCCGTATGCAACTGTAGGGGACGGATCGCGATTCGCCAAGCCCGGATCCTGTTCTCTGCGGACTCTTATCTGACACCCGCCCCGCACCCAGCTTGCGGCGCTCGGCGATCCGCGCTGGAGGCGGGCGCTACGGTGGTGCGACGCCGACCGCGCGGGCCGGCGAACGTCTCACTCGCGAAGGAGCGAATCGCAGATGTCCACTCCCCCCGACGCCCCGGCCGCCGACCGGAACGCCATCGACAATCTCCTCCACGAGACCCGCCGGTTCCCGCCGCCGGCCGATCTCGCCGCCGGAGCGGTCGCGACCGCCGCGCTCTACGACGAGGCCGCGGCCGACCGCCTCGCCTTCTGGGCCGACCGGAGCCGAGAGCTCCTGCACTGGCACCGGCCGTTCACGCGCACCCTCGACTGGAGCGAGCCCCCGTTCGCGAAGTGGTTCGACGACGGTGAGCTGAACGTGGCCTACAACTGCCTCGACCGCCACGTCCTGGCCGGCCACGGCGACCGCGTCGCCCTGCACTGGGAGGGCGAGCCCGGCGACTCCCGCTCGATCACCTACGCCGAGCTCACCGCCGAGGTGAAGCGCGCCGCGAACCTGCTCACGAGCCTCGGCGTCCGCGCCGGCGACCGCGTCGCGATCTACCTGCCCATGATCCCGGAGGCGGTCATCGCGATGCTGGCCGTCGCCCGGCTGGGGGCGGTCCACTCCGTCGTCTTCGGCGGCTTCAGCGCCGAGAGCCTGCGCGCGCGCATCGACGACGCGGAGGCGACACTCGTCATCACCGCCGACGGCGGCTGGCGCAAGGGCGCCGTCTCGCCCCTGAAGCCGGCGGTCGACGCCGCGCTCGCCCTCGGCGGCGAGTCCAGCGTCCAGCACGTCCTGGTCGTGCGCCGCGGAGGCAACGAGGTCGCCTGGCACGAGGGGCGCGACCTCTGGTGGCACGAGGAGATCGTGGCGGTCGACGCCGACCACGTCGCGAAGCCGTTCCCCGCCGAGCAGCCCCTCTTCATCCTCTACACCAGTGGCACCACGGGTAAGCCCAAGGGCATCCTGCACACCAGCGGCGGGTACCTCACCCAGGTCGCCTTCACGCACCGCGCGGTCTTCGACCTGCACCCCGAGTCGGACGTCTACTGGTCGACCGCGGACGTGGGCTGGATCACCGGGCACAGCTACGTCGTCTACGGCCCGCTCGCCAACGGCGCCACCCAGGTGATGTACGAGGGCACTCCGGACAGCCCGCATCCCGGCCGCTGGTGGGAGATCGTCGAGAAGCACGGCGTGACGATCCTCTACGCGGCGCCCACGGCGATCCGCTCCTTCATGAAGCTCGGCCGGCAGATTCCGCAGCGCTTCGACCTCTCGAGCCTGCGCCTGCTCGGATCGGTCGGCGAGCCGATCAACCCGGAGGCGTGGGTCTGGTACCGCGACGTCATCGGCGGCGGCCGCACCCCCATCGTCGACACGTGGTGGCAGACCGAGACCGGCGCGATGATGGTGTCCCCTCTGCCCGGCGTCACGACGCTCAAGCCCGGGTCCGCGCAGGTCGCTCTGCCGGGCATCTCGATCGACGTGGTCGACGACTCCGGGACGCCGGTCGGCGCCGACGAGGGCGGACTGCTCGTGATCACCGAGCCCTGGCCGGCGATGCTGCGCGGCATCTGGGGCGACCCGGAGCGCTACGTCGAGACCTACTGGTCGAAGTTCGGCGACCGCTACTTCGCGGGCGACGGAGCGCGTCGCGACCAGGACGGCGACCTCTGGCTCCTGGGGCGCGTGGACGACGTGATGAACGTCTCCGGCCACCGCCTCTCGACGGCCGAGATCGAGTCGGCCCTCGTCTCGCACCCGGTCGTCGCCGAGGCGGCCGTCGTGGGAGCCGCGGACGAGACCACCGGCCAGGCCGTGGTCGCGTTCGTGATCGCGAAGGCGAGTCAGGCCGAGGCGCTGGCCCACGGGCACGACGAGCTCGAGGCCACCCTGAAGGCGCACGTCGCCGAGCACATCGGCGCGATCGCCCGCCCGAAGCGGATCTTCGTGGTGCAGGAGCTGCCCAAGACCCGCTCGGGGAAGATCATGCGCCGGCTGCTGCGCGACGTGGCGGAGGGACGCGCCGTGGGCGACACGACGACGCTCGCGGACACGCAGGTGATGGCGGTGATCTCCTCCGCGATCGCCGCGGACTGACCGGGCGCCGCCCCCTCCCGCCGCGTGGGCAGGAGGGGGCGGTGCGTCAGTCGAAGGCGACGATCAGCTCGACCTCGACGGGAGCGCCGAGGGGCAGCTCCGCCACCCCGACGGCCGAGCGCGCGTGACGGCCGGGCTCGCCGAACACGTCGCCGAGCATCTCCGAGGCGCCGTTGATCACGCCGGGCTGCCCGGTGAAGCCGGAGGCGGACGCGACGAAGCCGGTGAGCTTCACGATCCGCGTCACCCGGTCGAGCGATCCGATCGCGTCGGCGACGGCCGCGAGCGCGTTGAGGGCGCAGGTGCGGGCCAGGTCCTTCGCCTGCTCGGGCGACACCTCGTCGCCGACCCTGCCGACCAGCGGCAGAGCGCCGTCGACGAAGGGGATCTGCCCGGCCGTGTAGACGAGGCCGCCGTGCACGACGGCGGGGACGTAGGCGCCGGCGGGGACCGCCACGGCGGGCAGCTCGACGCCGAGCTCCGCGAGGCGCTCGGCGATCACGCGCCGGCCTCGGCGACGGGGCGCTTGAGGTACGCGACGAGGCCGCCCTCGGGACCGGTCACGATCTGGACCAGCTCCCAGCCCTCGGATCCCCAGGTGTTCAGGATCGCCGTGGTGTTGTGGATCATCAGCGGGGTGGTGATGTACTCCCAGCGCGGGACGGACATGGCTCTCCTCGGGTGCGGCCGGTGCGGGACGACTGCTGAGCGCCGCGCGTCGGCGGGATGAGCGCCGCGGCTCGTCCGAGCGCGGCGACTACGCTGATTCTATGTCGGGGCAGGGCGGGACCAGAGTCGTGAAGACCATCGGGGGCGCCGTCGGCGGTCTGATCGGCATCGTCGCCATGAGCGTCGTCGCGGGAGTCCTGGTGGCCGCCTCGGTGACGCCGGCGATCGCGCTGAGCGGCATGGCCGCCGGCAACACGGTGGAGATGTTCGACAACCTCCCCGAGTACCTCGAGATCGGCACGCTCGCCGAGAAGAGCGACGTGTACGCGAAGGACTCCTCCGGCGGCGACGTGCTGCTCGCCTCCTTCTACGCCCAGAACCGCGTCGAGGTGGGCTGGGACGAGATCTCGCCGTTCGTGAAGGACGCCGTGGTCGCCTCCGAGGACCCCCGCTTCTACGAGCACGGCGGCATCGATCTGCTCGGCACCGTCCGCGCGGCTGCGACGACGGCCATGGGCGGGGACGTCCAGGGCGGCTCCTCCATCACGCAGCAGTACGTCAAGAACGTGCTCGTGCAGAAGGCGGAGGCGCTCAGCGATCCGATCGAGCGCGACGCGGCCTACCGCGAGGCCACGGAGACCACTCCGGAGCGCAAGGTCGCCGAGATGCGGCTCGCCATCGGGCTTGAGAAGGAGTACCCGAAGAACGACATCCTGCTGGGCTACCTCAACATCGCCCTGTTCGGCGGCACCGTCTACGGCGTCGAGGCGGCCGCCCGCTACTACTTCGGAGTGAGCGCGAAGGACCTCTCGCTCGCGCAGTCCGCCGCGCTCGTCGCGATCGTGAACAACCCCGAGAAGTTCCGCTTCGACCGGCCCGGCGACCCGGCGAACCCCGCCGCGGAGGGCTACCCGCAGACCCGGGACCGGCGCGACTACATCGTCACCCGCATGGACCTCGAGTCGAAGGTGACGTCCGAGCAGGCGCAGGCGGCCGTCGCCGAGCCCGTGACGCCGAACATCACCGAGCCGAGCACCGGCTGCCAGACGGCCGGAGTCGCGGCCTTCTTCTGCGACTACGTCACCTGGGTCATCAAGAACGACGACGCGTTCGGTGCGAGCCAGGACGAGCGCGACGCCACCTTCAAGCGCGGCGGCTACCGGATCTACACGACCCTCGACTCCGACCTGCAGCAGGCCGCCGTCTCGGCCACCGACGACTGGGTGCCCAAGTCGATGGCGAACGTGAACATCGGCAGCGCGAGCGTCTCGGTCGAGGTCGGCACCGGCCGCATCCTCGCGATGACCCAGAACAAGGACTACTCCAACGATCCGGACCTGACGGGCCCCAACTACACGAGCGTCAACTACAACACCGACTTCGGGTACGGCGGCTCCTCGGGATTCCAGGTCGGCTCGACCTACAAGGTGTTCACCCTCGCGGAGTGGCTGCAGGAGGGGCACTCGCTCGGCGAGAGCGTCGACGGCACCCGCCGCGCCTACACGACCTTCCGTGACAGCTGCGAGCCCGACGGCGTCTACTACGGCGAGTCCTGGAACCCCGGGAACGACGAGGGCGGCAACGGAGGAGTGACCACGGCCCTGCAGGCCACGACCGGCTCGATCAACACCTCGTTCGCCGCCATGGCCCAGCAGCTGGACCTCTGCGGCATCCGCAACACGGCGCTGGCGATGGGCGTGCACCGTGCCGACGGGACCGAGCTGCAGAAGCTCGCGCCGACCATCCTCGGCACCAACGAGATCGCTCCGCTCACGATGGCCACGGCCTTCGCCGGCTTCGCGAACAAGGGCACCGTCTGCACGCCCATCGCGATCGACCGGATCGTCGACCGCACGGGCGCGGACGTCGCGCCGCCCGCCTCCGAGTGCAGCCAGGGGATGTCCGAGGAGGTTGCCGCGACCGCCGGCTACGCCCTGCAGCAAGTGGTGACGGGCGGCACCGGCGCCCCCTCCAACCCCCGCACCGGGGTGCCGCACATCGGCAAGACCGGCACCACGGACGACGCGCTGCACACGTGGATGGTCGGCGCGAGCACCGAGGTCGCCACCGCCACCTGGGTCGGCAACGTGACCGGCTTCACCTCCATGCGCGGATTCAGTCTCAACCGGGTGAACGCCGGTCAGGTGCGCCACCAGATCTGGCCGCGCATCATGCGCGTCGCCGACGCGAAGTACGGTGGGACGGCGTTCCCGGCTCCCGTCCGCTCGCTCCTCGACGCTCCGCAGGAGGCCGTGCCCCAGGTCACCGGCCAGAGCCCCTCTGCGGCGGCCGCACGCCTGCGCTCCGTCGGCTTCACGGTCCGCGTCGACACTTCTCCGGTCCCCTCCGACCGCCCGGCAGGGACGGTCGCGCAGACGAACCCGCCCGCCGGGTCGCGCGTCTCCCGGGGCGCGGAGATCACCCTGCAGATCAGCGCCGGACCGGGCGCCCCGCCCCGCGCGGGCTGAGCCCCTGCACCCCCGGCTGCTCCCGAGGGAGCGTCCGGCAGAATGAACGCGGCCGCGCTCGCGGCCGACGTGCGAGAGAAGGACCCATGACCGGACGCACCCGTCGCCCCCTCACCACCGCCCTCGCGACCGTCGCCGCGGCCGGAGCCGTCGCCGCGGCCGGAGCCGTCGCCGCGGCCTGGGGCATCGGCGTCGAGCGGACGCTGTTCACCGTCCGGCGCACGTCGTTCCCGGTGCTGCCCGCCGGTTCCGAGCCGATCCGCGTCCTGCACGTGTCGGACCTGCACATGGCCCCGTGGCAGACGAAGAAGCAGGAGTGGATCCGCTCGCTCCTCGCCCTGGCGCCCGACGTCGTGGTCGACACCGGCGACAACCTCGGCCACCGCGACGGCGTGCTCGGCATCCGCCGGGCCCTGGAGCCCTTCGCCGGGATCCCCGGCGCCTTCGTCAACGGATCCAACGACTACTTCGGCCCTCGGATCAAGAACCCGCTCCGCTACTTCGTCGGCCCCTCCAAGAACCCCAAGCAGCACGAGGCCGATCTCGACACCGACGGGCTGACCGGCTTCTTCTCGGACGGGCTCGGCTGGGTGGACCTCAACAACCGCGCCGAAAGCATCACGGTGAAGGGGACGCGCATCGAGTTCTTCGGCGTCGACGACCCGCACATCGGCCTGGACCGCATCGACCTCGTCGCCGGAGCCGTGGACGAGCTGCGCGGCGCGGAGGACGGACCGGCCGGGGTCAGCATCGGGGTGGCGCACGCGCCCTACCAGCGCATCCTCGACGACTTCGTCGCCCGCGGCGCCGAGGTGATCCTCGCCGGGCACACGCACGGCGGGCAGGTCTGCGTCCCGGGCTTCGGCGCCCTCGTCACCAACTGCGACATCCCGCGCGACAAGGTCGCCGGCTCGACGACGTGGGACAACGGACTGCGCAGCTCGTACCTCAACGTGTCCGCCGGAGTCGGCACCTCGATCTACGCACCGGTGCGCTTCGCCTGCCGGCCCGAGGTGACCCTCGTCACGCTCACTCCGGCGGCCTGACGAGGGGTGTCCGACGGCGGTCCGGAAATCGGCTACTATTGTCGAGGCTCGTGAGCGGTTCTCCGTGATGAGCACACCGGGGTGTGGCGCAGCTTGGTAGCGCGCCTCGTTCGGGACGAGGAGGTCGTGGGTTCGAATCCCGCTACCCCGACCGGTGAGAAGCCCGGCCAGGATCGATGATCCGGCCGGGCTTCGTCGTTCCCGGGGCGTTCTCGGAATTCTGCTGTGGCGGGGCTCGCCCGCAGGCGGAGGCTCGCCCGGGCCGGAGCCCGGTCGACGACGGAGCCGGCGCGATCACCGCCCCGCGCTCTCCGGCTCGAGCACCCCTGTCGGCGTCCCGAGCGTCCTGCGCACGGGCGTGCCTCCAGCCCACTCCCCCGCGCCTCCCGGCCCGATCCCAGCAGCCGGGAGCGAGACTGTTCTTCCGCCGTCGTCGCCGCCCCCGCCCGACGACCGACGAGAGGAGCACCGTGACCCGGTCGCTCACCCGCCTCACCCTCGCCATCGGCGTGCCCTACGTGGTCGCTCTCGCAGCGATCGCCTTCTGGCCGACGCCCGTCGATGCGGGAGTGCGGGGGGATCTCGGCCGGGTGACCTCCTGGTTCGCCCGGCACGGCCTCCCGATGGTCGACTACGCGTTCATCGAGTCGACTGCCAACATCGCCCTGTTCGTGCCCCTGGGGCTGCTCCTGGCCCTCAACCTGCGGCTCCGGAGGGCGTGGGTCGCCGTCGCCGTCGGCGCCGTCGTGAGCTCGCTCATCGAGGCGGGCCAGCTGCTCTTCCTCTCGGCGCGCTTCGCCACCGTCGACGACGTCGTGATGAACACCTCCGGCGCCCTCCTCGGCGCGGTCGCCGGCGTACTGCTCCGGATGGTCGTCCGCGCACGACGACGCCGGAGGGCGGCGGAGTGGGACGACGCCTTCGCGCACATCCCCCTCCGCGGCACCTCCGGCGTCGTGGCGGACCAGCCGAGCCGCGTCCGCTGAGACGACGGCTCTGCCGCGTCAGCGGCCGAGGCCGCGGTACTCCCAGCCGGCCGCACGCCAGGCGGCGGGGTCGAGGCAGTTGCGACCGTCGACGAGGAAGGTGTTGGCCACCTTCGCCGCCGTGGCCGCGGGGTCGAGGGCGCGGAACTGCTTCCACTCCGTCACGACGACCACGGCGTCGGCACCGGCCAGCGCCTCGTCGACGTCGGTCGTGTAGGTGATCTCGGGGTAGCGGCGGCGCGAGTTCTCGATCGCCTCGGGGTCGGTCGCGACCACGGTCGCACCGAGGTCGTGCAGGCGGGCGGCGACGTCGAGCGACGGCGAGTCGCGGATGTCGTCCGACTCCGGCTTGAACGCCAGACCGAGCACCGCGATGCGGCGGCCCGCGACGGAGCCGCCCAGGCCCTCGGTGACGAGGTCGACGACGCGCTGGCGGCGACGCAGGTTGATCGCGTCGACCTCCTTGAGGAAGGCCACGGACTCGCCGACGCCGAGCTCGTCGGCGCGGGCCGAGAAGGCGCGGATGTCCTTCGGGAGGCAGCCGCCTCCGAAGCCGATGCCCGCGTTCAGGAAGCGGCGGCCGATCCGCACGTCGTAGCCGATCGCGTCGGCGAGCTGCGTGACGTCCGCGCCGGTGACCTCCGCGATCTCGGCGATCGCGTTGATGAACGAGATCTTGGTCGCGAGGAAGGCGTTGGCCGAGACCTTCACCAGCTCGGCGGTGGCGTAGTCGGTGACCACGAGCGGGGTCTCGGCCGCGAGCGCCGTCGCGTAGACCTCGTCGAGGGTCGCCTTCGCCGCTGCTCCGGCCTCGCCCGCGGGCACGCCGTAGACGAGCCGGTCGGGGCTGATCGTGTCCTTGACCGCGAAGCCCTCGCGGAGGAACTCGGGGTTCCAGGCGAGGGTCGCACCGGAGGAGGCGATGCGGTCGGCCAGGCGGGCGGCGGTGCCGACGGGGACGGTCGACTTGCCGACGACGAGGGAGTCCGCCTCGAGGTAGGGCAGGAGACCGTCGATCGCCGAGTCGACGTAGGTCATGTCCGCGGCGTTCTCGCCCGGCTTCTGCGGGGTGCCGACGGCGACGAAGTGCACGGCCGCACCGGCGGCGTCGGCCATGTCGGTCGAGAAGCGCAGACGCCCGGACGCGACGCCGGAGGACAGCAGCTCCGGGAGGCCGGGCTCGAAGAACGGCGCGGTGCCGGCGGCCAGGGCGTCGATCTTCTTCTGGTCGACGTCGATGCCGATGACGTCGTGGCCGAGCTCGGCCATGGCGGCAGCGTGGACGGCACCGAGGTAGCCGCAGCCGATGACAGAAAGCTTCACAGGGGTTCTCCGAATCGTGGCGGGTTCGTGTCGCGGTCGCGACGGTGAGGAGGAGCGATGCGATGCGGCGAGGCGTCAGCGCGCCCGCGGACGCGCGACTACCGCCGCGCCAATGCTCTCAGATCGCGGGAGACGTCGGCGACAGCCGCCGCGATCTGCGCCGCCACGCGCTCGTGCACGGCCTCGCTGCGGCCGATCGGGTCCTCGATGTCGTCGCCGCCCTCGCCCCGCGGGGCGCGCCCGCGGTGGGCGGCGGCGAGCCGCACGACGGCGCGGAGCCGCGCGGCGGGGTCCTCGACCGTCGGCAGCGGCACCTCCCGCAGCACGAACGGCAGCACGCGGGCGAACTCGAGCAGCGTGAAGCCGCGGAGGAGGAGCGACGGGAAGCGCCGGGAGGCGTCGACCAGGTGGTCGCGCGTCATCGTCAGCAGGAGGTCGGCGTCGCCGACGATCGCGTCGCCGAGCACCGCGCTCGTGTGCGCGGCCGGGTCTCCCCCGTGCTGAGCCGAGAAGCGGGCCGAGACCGGGTCCATCGCCAGTCCGTCGCGCGTCCTCACTCCGGCGCTCGTGAACGCGAAGAGCGGACCTCCCGCGGGTGATGTCGCGTCGGCGAGTGCGGCGCGCAGCAGCTGCTCCGCCATCGGCGACCGGCAGATGTTGCCGGTGCAGACCGAGAGCACGGTGAAGACGGGGGCGGCGGAGGCGGCGACCGGTTCGTCCGGTCGCCAGCTCCGGCGGGCGGGGCGGGCGGAGTCGTCTGCCGGGAAGATCATCGCGGGGCGCTCAGGCCGAGGTCGACGCGGGCTCGGGCTCGACGGCCGTGTCCGGGCGGGCACCCGATCGCTCGGAGCCGTAGTAGCTCGTGTAGTAGTAGCCGTAGCCCCGGCCGACCTGGCCGCGCGCGGGCACGCGGTTGAGGATCACGCCGAGGGTGTGGCCGCTGACCCGCTCGAGGTTCTGGATCGCCTTGCCCAGCTCGTCGGTCGTCGTCCTGCCCGCGGAGATGACCACGAGCGCGCCGTCGGTGCGGGCGGTGAGGATGGCGCCGTCCGTGACGGGCAGGAGCGGCGGCGCATCGACGATCACGATGGCCTCGCGAGCGATCTCGTGCAGGAGGATGTCCATGCCGTTGGAGCCGAGCAGCTCGGACGGGTTCGGCGGGATCGACCCGGCTCCGAGCACCCAGAGGTTGCCGGACGGGCCCCACGGCTGCAGGACGTCCTGCAGTTCCGCCTTGCCGATCAGCAGGTCGGTCAGGCCGACGCCGGGAACGAGGCCGAACGACTTGGCGACGGTGGGCTTGCGGAGGTCGCCATCGACGACGACGGTCCGCTGGCCGGAGGCGGCGAGCGTCACCGCGAGGTTCGCGGTCACCGTCGACTTGCCGTCCGAGGGCAGCGGGCTCGTCACGACGATGATGCGCGGCGGGCTGTCGATGTTCATGAACTGCAGGTTCGTGCGGAGCTCGCGCAGCGCCTCGGCGAGTGCGTGCTTGCCGTCGGCCTTGATGTAGTCGGTCGTGTCGGCCTCGGGGACGATGCGGTTGGTCTCGCTGAGGCGCTTGTCGACGGGGAGGGTGCCGACCACGGGGAGGTCGAACAGGCGCTCGACCATCTCGGCGGTGCGGATGCGCCGGTCCAGCGTGTTGCGGACGAACGCGTAGACGAGACCGAGGACGAGGCCCGCGAGCGCGCCGACCGCGAGGACGAGGCGCAGGTTCGGGAACGCCGGCGAGGACGGGAGCGCCGCGGCCTGCAGAACGGTGAGGGAGACCGTGTCGCCGACGCCCGTCTCCTGGTTGACCTGCTGCACCTTGGTGGCGATGGCCGCGACCCAGGCGTCGGCGAGCTTCTGCGCGCCCTCGGGGGTGGAGGCGGTGGCGCTGACCTTCATCACCGGGGCGACCGTGTCGGCCTGCACCGTGATCGCCGAGATCAGCGTGGCGGGCGAGACGTCGAGGCCGAGGCTGTCGATCGCGATCTGCGCCACGTCGCGCGAGGTGGCGATCGGGACGTACGTGGCGAGGCTCGACTTGGCGACGGACTGCGCGATCTGCTGCGTGTAGATCGCCTGGCTGTCGTCGGCACCGGTGGTGGCGACGGAGACCAGGCCCTGCGAGTCGGCGACGTACCGCGGCTTCTGCGTCAGCGACCAGCCGAAGGCGACGAGAGTGCCGAGGAGGATCGCCGCGACGATCGGGATCCAGTGGTCGCGCAGCAGCCGGAGGACGTCTCGAAGTTCCACAGAGTCAGATTTCCTTCGCTGGTACGGATCACGCGGCGGGCGCCGGCGACGGGTTCTTCCGAATTCTGACACAGCGCTTCCGCGCCCTCGGCGCCAGGCGCGTCAACCGTGCCACCTGTCGGGGGTGGGCTCCGGCGGAGTCCCTCTCGTGATCACTCCGAGGCCCTCGAGCTCGACGACCGCCGACTCGACGACCGCCTCCGCATCGACGCCGGCGGGCGGCGGGCCCGCCTCCTCGAGCACCGCGGCGACGAGACCGGGCAGATCGGAGCCCCGGCCGGCGTGGCGCCAGATCGTCGGGCCGATGCCGGACAGGCGCACGAGGGTGCCGCCGCAGAACACGAGCAGCTGGCCGTCGGCGAGCTCCACCGCGTCGTCCGCAGGGGTGCGCAGGACGGTGCCGGGCAGGGCCTCGCCCACAGGGTCGAGCTGCACGGAGACCACGTCGGACCAGGCGGACGGGGCCTCGGCGCCGAGGGACGCGAAGACCTCCTCGACCAGGTGCACCACGCTCGCGGCCTCGGAGTAGACCAGTCGCCGGACGCCGCCCAGCGCCGAGAGGGTGCGGACGAGATCGGCGATCGGCCGCGGTCGGGCCGAGAGGTACGAGGTCTGCGGCACCAGATCCTCGATCGCGTCGACCGGGTCGACGTGCTCGAGGAAGGGCGTCCCGACGCCGTCGCGGCGCTCGAGCAGGAGGACGCCCGCCAGACGCAGGGGCGCCTCCGGGACCGGTCGGAGGGCGAGCGACCCGGGGGCCAGCTGCGCCTTCGGCGCCGATCCGGTCAGCGGCTTCACCGACAGCGGCTTGGGATAGGGCAGGACGCGCCCCTCCGGGGTCACGCCGACCGTCTCGTCGGTGACGTAGCCGAAGCGGGACCCGAGCGTCCGGGCGATGGTGGTCTTGCCGGTCCCGGAGGCGGCGACGAAGGCCAGCACGCGGCCGGACTCGTCGGAGATCCCGCAGGCGTGGAGCATCAGCAGGTCGGCGCGCCGGGCGCCGATCGCCTCGAGGGTCAGGGTCGAGGTCAGGGACTCCTCGAGCTGCGCGAGCGTGGCGCTCGAGACCCGGGGCGAGCCGTCGACCGGGACGGAGGGATCGTGCCCCACCTCGGCGAGGACGTCGCGTGCTCCCGCGTCGGGCTCGGACGCGCAGGCGGCCCAGCTGTCGGCGATCCGCGCCGCGTCCTCGTCGCCGACGCCGCGTCCGAAGACCACGCGGAACGGGGTCTCGAGGACCGAGACGGACAGGGTGCGGGGCTCGGCGCCCCTCCCCCCGGCGATCAGTACGCCCCGTCGCGGGCGAGGACGGCGCGCGCGGTCTTGAAGAGGATGACGATGTCGCCGGTCATCGACCAGTTCTCGACGTAGTACAGGTCGAGGCGGACGGTGTCCTCCCACGAGAGGTTCGAGCGTCCGCTGACCTGCCAGAGCCCGGTGATGCCCGGCTTCATCAGGAAGCGGCGGTGCACGTGCTCCTCGTACTGCTCGACCTCGCGGGCCAGCGGCGGGCGGGGGCCGATCAGGGACATGTCGCCGCGGAAGACGTTCAGGAACTGGGGCAGCTCGTCGAGGCTGAAGCGCCGGAGGATCGCGCCCACCCGGGTGACGCGCGGGTCCTTCGCCATCTTGAAGAGGATCGAGTTCCCCTCCGCACGCTGCTGCGACGCGAGAGCCGCCAGTCGCGCCTCCGCGTCGACGACCATCGAGCGGAACTTCAGCATCTCGAAGGTCGCGCCGTTCAGACCGATGCGCTCCTGCCGGAAGAGCACGGGCCCGGGGCTGGTGACCTTGACCAGCACGGCGACGACGACGAGCACCGGCGCGCTGAGGATGATCAGCATGGTCGACGCGAGGATGTCGAAGAGGCGCTTGGCGAACCGCTGGCGGCCGTCGAAGCGCGGGGTCTCGACGTGGATCAGCGGAAGGCCCGCGACGGGGCGGGTGTGGATGCGCGGACCGCCGATGTCGGTGAGGCTCGGCGCCACGACGAGGTGCTCGCGCCCGGGCTCGAGCGTCCAGCTCAGCTCGCGGATCCGCTGCGGCGCCAGCTCGTCGGAGCTCGTGACGACCACCGTGTCGGCGCCGGTGGCGTCCATCACGGCGCGGACGCCGTCGATCCCGGTGAACCCGTGGACCGCGAGGCCCGAGAGCTCCTGCTCGCTCCGCAGCGCGTCCGCACCGCCGACCGAGGTCGAGACGGCGCCGACGAGCTTGTAGCCGGCCTCGGTGCCGCGGCGCAACTCGCGTGCGGTGTGCAGGACGCTCGCGCGGGAGCCGAGGAGCACGACCTGGCTCGAGAAGCGGCCCGCCCGGCGCTGCCGGGTGAGCCAGGAGCGCCAGACCAGGCGGCCGACGCAGATCAGCACGATCCCGGCGGGGAACGCCGTGATGATGTAGCCGCGCGCGAGCAGGATCTGGAGCAGGTAGGCGATGATCGCGACGATGCCGAAGAGCCAGATGGAGGCGTCGACGACGCGGCGGTACTCGACGTAGCCGGTGCCGACGATCCGGCGGTCGCGCGTGTCGAAGACCTGGAGGGCGAGGAGCCAGCCGACCGACAGGGCGACGGACACCCAGGTGTAGCTGACCGCGATGTCGGCGGGGTTCTTGAACCCCAGGTCCGAGTTCAGGTTCAGGTCGAACCAGAAGAGCTGCGTGCCGAAGACGGAGAGGACGATCGCGACGACGTCCGTGATGAGCAGCCGTCGCCGGTAGTCCTGCTCCCACGACGGCCGACGCCTCAGCGGTGCCCCTTGCGCCGTCATCGTTTCCCCCGACCTTTCCTGCTGCTTCGAAAGGCGTAATTCCGTTTCCGGTGTTGTCACGTCGTCAGGCTACCCACTTCCTCGTTTCGGAGGGGTGTCGCGCCGGTGAGGAACGCTCGACCGGTCACCCGCGGAGCCGGCCGCGGCTCTCCTGGAGGTAGCACGCGCCGCACAGCGACTCGTAGGTGACCGCCGTTCCGTCGATCGCGACCTGATCGCCGTCGAACACGAAGCGGCCGTCCACGACGCGCCCGTTGAAGATCGCTTTGCGCCCGCACCGGCAGATCGTCTTCAGCTCCTCGAGGCTGTGGGCGATCTCCAGGAGCCGCCTGCTTCCCGGGAACGCGGCGGTGCGGAAGTCCGTGCGGATGCCGTACGCCAGGACGGGCACGTTCTCGAGGATGGCGATCCGGAGCAGATCGTCGACGTGCGACTCCGGCAGGAACTGCGCCTCGTCGACGAGCAGAGCACTCACGTCGCGCTTCGACTCGGCCAGCACGCGGGCCCGGGCGGCGGTGAAGACGGCCACCGGGTCCCCGTCGGGTTCGAACAGGATGTCCACCGGACGGGTCACGCCGAGCCGCGACACGATCAGCTCCTCGCCCTTCGTGTCGACGGCCGGCTTGGCCAGCAGCACCCGGTGCCCGCGCTCCTCGTAGTTGTGCGCGGCCTGCAGGAGCGACGTGCTCTTCCCGCTGTTCATCGCTCCGTAGCGGAAGTACAGCTTGGCCATCAGGTCTCCTCGGGGCGGGTCCGGGGGCGGGGCCCCCGGGGTGAGCAGGGGCCGGTCACGGGAGGAACCCGTCCTCGCCGGCGCGGCGGATCAGGTCGGCCCGGCGGCTCGCGGGCCTGCCGACCGCGACGTACTTGCGGCGCACTCGCTGCAGGTAGGTCTTCGCGGTCTCGAACTGCACGTTCATCTTGGCGGCGACCTCGGGGGTGCTCGATCCGGACGCGTAGAGGCGCAGCGCCTCCAGCTCGCCGGCGCTGAGCCGTGGGCGCTGCTGCGCCGCGACTCCGGACGGCAGGGGCCGCCACTGCGCGGACGAGACGTCGGCCGAGCGCATCTCGAGAGCGGCGCGGGTCTGCTCCATCACCTCAGCGAGCGGGCGCGACTTCGCCAGGTGCCGCACGGCTCCGGCCTTCAGGGCGCGCTCGCGGACCTCGTCGTCCTCGCTCGCGGAGAGCGCCACGACCGCGGCTCCCGCCGCCCGGCAGGTCCGGATCCGCGCCTCGATCGAGATCGGCTCGCGCAGCTCGACGTCCATCACGACCACCTGGGTGGGGAAGACATCGCTCGTCACCAGGTCGTGCCAGGTGGAGGCGGCCACGACGACCTCGAAGTCCGGGGCGTGGGTGCGGATCCACGCGCTCGTCGCCGCGAGCAGGTCCTCGCGCGGGTCGAGCAGGCCGAGCCGGACCGCACGGGGTGGCGCGTCGCGGGCGCTCCGGGCGGAGGAGCCCGAGGGCTCACCGGAGCGGGTGACCATGCGGACGATCCTAGCCGCGGCCGGGCCCGCCCCCGGCTCAGAACAGCGTCGGCTGCCCGACGCCGGGCAGGATCGCGGCGCGCTCCGGCCCGAGCTCCCCGACCAGCAGCCCGTCGTGCTGGAGGGAGCGCCGCTCGCCGCCGAGGGTCCGCAGCGTCCCCAGCGAATTCAGGGCGGAGGACTTGACGGAGCCGGTGGCCGGGTCCTCCTCGCCGCGCTCGAGCCCGTGCGCGCGCATCAGCGGGCGGATGCGCGCGGAGAGCCAGCGCCGGTACTCGAGAGGCGCGTAGGCGTCGCGGCCCGGGTAGAGCGCTCGGTACTTGTCGACCAGCTCGGGGTGCTCCTGCCCGAGCCACTGCAGGAACCACTCCTTCACCCCGGGCTTGAGGTAGAGGGTCGAGTACATGATCGTGCTGGCGCCCGCCTCGCGGCAGGCTTGGAGCGACTCGTCGAGGTGCGCCCGGGTGTCGGTGAGGAACGGCAGGATCGGCATCAGGAACACCGAGCAGTCGAAGCCGGCCTCCCGTGCCGCGGTGACCGTCGCCAGCCTGGCCGCCGCGGTCGGCGCACCCGGCTCGACGGAGCGCTGGAGGCCCTCGTCGTAGACGGCGATCGACACTCCGAGGTCGACCGGGACGTGCTCGGCGGCCTCGCGGAGCAGTGGCAGGTCTCGCCGCAGCAGCGAGCCCTTCGTGAGGATCGAGATCGGGGTGCCCGAGGCGGCGAGCGCGGCGATGATGCCCGGCATCAGCCGGTAGCGGCCCTCGGCGCGCTGGTACGGATCGGTGTTGGTGCCGAGTGCCACGGGGTGCCGCTCCCAGCTCGGCTTCGCGAGCTCCCGGGTGAGGACCTCGGCGACGTTCACCTTCACGACGATCTGCGAGTCGAAGTCGCGGCCGCCGTCGAACTCGAGGTACTCGTGCGTGGGCCGGGCGAAGCAGTAGGTGCAGGCGTGGGTGCAGCCGCGCATCGGGTTGATGCTCCAGCCGAACGGCATCTTCGAGGAGGTGTGCACGCGGTTGAGCGCCGACTTCGCGAGCACCTCGTAGAAGGTGACGCCCTCGAACTCCGGCGTGCGCACCGTCCGCACCAGGTCGGTGAGCTTGACGAGGCCGGGCAGGGCGGCCTCGTCGGCCGTGCCGATCGACTGCCCGCTCCACCTCATGGAGCCATTAGAACATACGTTCGAACGGATCGCAGCCGATCAGACCGAGGCGGACAGCTCCAGCGTCTCGGCGGTCGCGGTGACCGTCTGCTCGGCCTTCTCGGGCGCGTCGTTGAGGGTCGAGCCGTAGCTCGGCACCAGCGCGCGGATCCGCGGCTCCCAGGCCTTCATCCGGTCGGGGAAGCACTTCTGCACGATGTCGAGCATGATCGGCACGGCGGTCGAGGCTCCGGGCGAGGCGCCGAGCAGGCCGGCGATCGTGCCGTCCCCTCCGGTGATGACCTCGGTGCCGAACTGCAGCACGCCGCCCTTCTTCTCGTCCTTCTTCATCACCTGGACGCGCTGGCCGGCGGTGATCAGGTACCAGTCCTCGTCGCGGGCGGTGGGCAGGAACTCGCGCAGGGCCTTCATCTTCTTGCCACGGCCGGCGAGCACCTCGCCGATCAGGTACTTCATCAGGTCGAGGTTGTCGCGGGCGACCGCGAGCATCGGGCCGATGTTGTGCGGCCGGATCGACAGGGGCAGGTCGAGCCACGAGCCCCGCTTCAGGAACTTGGGCGTGAAGCCCGCGTAGGGGCCGAAGAGGAGGGACGACTCGCCGTCGACGACGCGCGCATCGAGGTGCGGCACCGACATCGGGGGCGCGCCGACGGCGGCCTTGCCGTAGACCTTCGCCTTGTGCCGGGCGACCAGCTCGGGGTTGTCGGTGCGGAGGAACTGCCCCGAGATCGGGAAGCCTCCGAAGCCCTTGATCTCGGGGATGCCCGACTTCTGCAGGAGGTGCAACGCACCGCCGCCGGCGCCGACGAAGACGAAGCGGGCGGTCACCGACTGGGGCGTGCCTCCGACGACCTGCTTGAGGTCGAGGCGCCAGGTGCCGTCCTTCTGCCGGGTGATGTCGGTGACCTCGCGGCCGGTGTCGAGCGTGCCGCCGTGGGCGACGACGTGGTCGAACAGCTGGTGGGTCAGCGAGCCGAAGTCGACGTCGGTGCCGGCCGGCATGCGCGTCGCCGCGTAGGGGCCGCCGCCGGCGGGACGCTGCTCCATCAGCAGGGGCGCCCACTCGTGGATGGTCTTGACGCTCTCGGTGAACTCGATGCCGGCGAACAGCGGCTGGTCCTTGAGCGCCTCGTAGCGCTTCCGGAGGTACTCGACGTTGGCCTCGCCGTGCACGAAGGTCATGTGCGGCGCCGGGTTGATGAAGCTGGAGGGCTCGCGGATGTCGCCGGACTCCACCAGGCTCGACCAGAACTGGCGCGAGATCTGGAACTGCTCGTTGATCTGGATCGCCTTGGCCGGGTCGACGGAGCCGTCGGCCGCCTCGGGCATGTAGTTCAGCTCGCAGAGGGCCGCGTGACCGGTGCCCGCGTTGTTCCACGGGTTCGACGACTCCTGCGCCACGTCGCCGAGGCGCTCATAGGCGGCGATCGTCCAGTCGGGCTGTAGCTGGGTGATGAGTGCGCCGAGCGTGGCGCTCATGATGCCCCCACCGATGAGGGCGACGTCGACCGGTTCCGAGGAGTTCACGAGAGTCGAGTTTACGCTCGCCCGCGGACGCCGCGGCCGGGAGGGGACCCGCTCCCCCATCAAATTCGCGGCTTTTCCACCCGGAGGGGGCCGGAGCGCTCGGCGCCGGCCCCGTCTACGCCGGTCAGGAGACGGGCTGCTTCGCCGCGATGAGCTCGGCGATCTGCACGGCGTTCAGGGCCGCGCCCTTGCGGAGGTTGTCGTTGCTGATGAAGAGCGCGAGGCCGCGTCCCTCCGGGGCGCCCTCGTCGGCGCGGATGCGGCCGACGAAGCTCGGGTCCTTGCCCGCGGCCTCCAGCGGAGTCGGCACCTCGCGCAGCACGACGCCGGGCGCGTGCGCCAGCAGCTCGCGAGCACGCTCGGGGCTGAGGGCGGAGGCGAACTCGGCGTTGACGGAGAGCGAGTGGCCGGTGAACACGGGGACGCGCACGCAGGTGCCCGAGACCAGCAGCTCCGGGAGCTCGAGGATGCGGCGGCTCTCGTTGCGGAGCTTCTTCTCCTCGTCGGTCTCGTTCGAGCCGTCCTCGACCAGGCTCCCCGCGAAGGGGATGACGTCGAAGGCGATCGGGGCGACGTACTTGTCCGGCGCGGGGAAGTCGACCGCCGAGCCGTCGTGCACCAGGTCGAGCAGGTGCTCGTCGGCGACGGCGGCGCGGACCTGGCCGGCCAGCTCGTTCGCTCCGGCCAGTCCGCTGCCGGACACGGCCTGGTAGGTGCTGACGATCAGGCGCGTGAGCCCCGCCTCGCGGTCGAGGACCTTGAGGATCGGCATCGCGGCCATCGTGGTGCAGTTGGGGTTGGCGATGATGCCCTTGACCGCCTGGTCGATGGCGTGGGGGTTCACCTCGCTGACGACCAGCGGGACCTCGGGGTCCATCCGCCAGGCGCTGGAGTTGTCGATCACGGTGACGCCGGCCGCGGCGAAGCGGGGCGCCTGCGCGCGCGATCCCGTGGCTCCGGCCGAGAACAGGGCGATGTCGAGCCCCGACGGATCGGCGGTCTCCACGTCCTCGACAACGACGTCCTCGCCGCGGAACGGCAGCGTCGTGCCCGCCGAGCGGGCGGTGGCGAAGAAGCGGATGGACGCGATCGGGAAGTCGCGCTCCTCGAGGAGGCGGCGCATCACCTTCCCGACCTGGCCGGTCGCGCCGACGACGCCCACGTGGAGGGGGGTGCTGCTCATGCTGTGCTCTTTCGTCCGTGCGGCGCGCGGGCCGCTCGTGGCGGGGGGATCGAGGGAGAGGGTACCGGTCGCTCCGGCCGCTCGGGAGGAACGGCCGGATCGCGAGGGTGTCCGGCCGTCAGCGGCCGGTGCCGGCGTAGACGACGGCCTCGTCCTCGGCGTCGAGCCCGAAGGCGGTGTGCACGACGCGCAGAGCCTCGTTCACGGTGTCGGCGCGGGTGACGACCGAGATGCGGATCTCGCTCGTGGAGATCATCTCGATGTTGATCCCGGCCTCGTAGAGGGAGCGGAACAGCTTCGCGGAGACACCGGCGTTGGTGCGCATCCCGGCGCCCACGAGCGCGAGCTTGGCGATCTGGTCGTCGTACTGCAGGGACTCGAAGCCGACCTCGTCCTTCTCGGCGTTGAGAGCCATGAGGACCGTCTGGCCGTCGGCCTTGGGCAGGGTGAACGAGATGTCGGTGCGGGCGGTGGCCGCAGCCGACACGTTCTGCACGATCATGTCGATGTTGGAGCCGGTCTTGGCCACGATCGTGAAGATCTGCGCGGCCTTGCCCGGGATGTCGGGGACTCCGACGACGGTGATCTTCGCCTCGTTCAGGTCGGCGGCGACTCCGGCGATGATGGGCTCTTCCACGGCTTGTCCGTTCTGCTCGGCGCCGGCGGTCTCGGCGTTGTAGACGATGGTGCCCTCATTGGGGCTGAAGGAGGAGCGCACGTGGAGCGTGACTCCGTGGCGGCGGGCGAACTCGACGGCGCGGATGTGCAGCACCTTCGCTCCCGCGGCGGCCAGCTCGAGCATCTCCTCGCTGGTGATGCGATCGAGCTTGCGGGCCTTCTTGACGACCCGCGGGTCGGCGGTGAAGACGCCGTCGACGTCGGTGTAGATCTCGCAGGTGTCGGCGCCGAGTCCCGCGGCGAGCGCGACGGCGGTGGTGTCCGAGCCGCCGCGGCCGAGGGTGGTGATGTCCTTCGTGTCGCGGTTGAAGCCCTGGAAGCCCGCGACGATGACGACGGCGTTCTCGTCGAGCGCCTCGCGGAGGCGGACCGGGGTGATGTCGACGATGCGGGCGGCGCCGTGCTGCGCGTCCGTGATCATGCCGGCCTGGCTGCCGGTGAAGGAGCGGGCCTCGAAGCCCATGCTCTTGATCGCCATCGCCAGCAGCGCCATCGAGATGCGCTCGCCCGAGGAGAGCAGCATGTCGAGCTCGCGAGGGGCGGGGATGGGCGTGACCTGGTGGGCGAGCTCGAGCAGGTCGTCGGTGGTGTCGCCCATGGCCGAGACGGCGACGACCACGTCGTTGCCCGCCTGCTTGGTGGCGACGATCCGCTTCGCGACCCGCTTGATGCTCTCCGCGTCGGCGACGGAGGACCCGCCGAACTTCTGGACGATCAGGCTCACGTGCTGCTCCCGTGTCGGTGGCTGGACCGCCGTCGCGACCCGACGGGCGAGTCTACCGGTCGACCGCATGCCGGAGCGGTCATGCGACTCCGGCGGCCGCGTCAGTTCTCGACGAGCCGGCGGCCCTCGAAGGCGCGGCCGAGGGTGATCTCGTCGGCGTACTCGAGGTCTCCGCCGACGGGCAGCCCGGAGGCCAGACGGGTGATGCGGATGCCGAGGGTGCTGAGCATGCGCGAGAGATAGGTCGCCGTCGCCTCGCCCTCGAGGTTCGGGTCGGTCGCGATGATGACCTCCTGCACCTCGCCGTCCGCGAGCCGCTGCAGCAGCTGGCGGATGCGGAGCTGATCCGGGCCGATGCCGTCGATCGGGCTGATCGCGCCGCCGAGCACGTGGTAGAGCCCGCGGAACTCGCGGGTGCGCTCGATCGCCGGGACGTCCTTCGCCTCCTCCACGACGCAGATGACGGCGCGGCTGCGGCGCGGATCGCGGCAGATCCCGCAGGTCGCCTCCTCCGCCACGTTCCCGCAGATGTCGCAGAAGTGCACACGGCCGCGCAGCTCGAGCAGGATCTCGGCGAGCCGGGTGACGTCGAACGTCTCGGTCTGCAGGATGTGGAACGCGATGCGCTGGGCGGACTTCGGACCGATGCCGGGGAGCCGGCCGAGCTCGTCGATCAGCTCCTGGACGATGCCTTCGTACATGCGGTCGCCTCCTCTCGGGTGGGGCGGACGGGGGTGGCGG
>NZ_PSVZ01000052.1:0-4421 GCF_002932315.1 Rathayibacter sp. AY1C9 | reverse complement strand
GGGGCGCGAGCTGCGCACGCGCAGCGGTGACGGAGCACCGCCGCCGAGGTCGCCGTCGACGCCGCGGCCGCGTCCGGCGACGCCGACGCGACCGCCACCGCAGCGCGAGCGCTGATCGTCGCCGCGGCCGCCTACGGCTGGCCCACCGCGACCGCCCTCGTCTTCACATACGAAACGACCGGCCCCATCGCCCACGTCTGGGGACTGTGGAAAGTCCTCGACGCCGACCGGCAGGTCCTGCGCGAATGGGACGAAGAGCCCGGCGACATGACGGACGAGTCCGAGGAGGAGCTGATCGCTCTCGACCTCATCAGCAACCGCCGCGCCACCCTCGACTACACCGACTTCCCAAAGCCCATCGGCTCGACGACCCTGATCCTCCACACGCTCACGCTCTGAGCGCCTGCGCCTGCGCGGGCCGACCCGAAACGGCCCGGCCCGCACGAGGGGGAGAACCCCCCTCGACCCCCCCGCCACGCACCCGCATCATGCCTGTGCTCTCACCGGTGGCTAGGCTACGGACGCGAAAACCGCAGTGATGGCAGAGGGGCACCCTTCGTGACGACCGGACCGAAAGTGTCGATCGGAGCCGGAGTCGCTGGGCTCCTGGTCTTGATCTTCGAGCTCTACGGCCAGGTCAGAAACGGCACCGAGACCTGTTACGCCTGGTACGGCGTTCTCTTTCCCGGCGTGGAAACGGAGACCCTGGCAGGCGCTTCACTGTGGCCGCTCGGCCTCAGGTGCACTTATGAGCAATTGGGCTCCGGTGACGTACTCGCCGTAATCAACCCGAGCTGGTTCCTTACAGCGCTGCTGATCGTGTCGTTGGGGCTGATCATCGGCGGCCTCGTCTATGCCATCCGCTCCCACACCGCTCCGGCCAGATCTGACGCGTAACGTCCCGACCCCGACCGGGCCGGCCCACAGGGGAGGGAGAATCCCCTCGACCCCAGGGCCTCGCACCACAGCAGCACAGCCAGTGTCATGGCCGGATGCGACGATGGACGCGCTCGCACCCGTCGCGACCGCCGGCCGTCGCGCCTCATCAGACAGGACACCCACGATGAAGCTCTACCCCGACGTGATCAGCACCCTCCGCGCCCAGGAAATCGACCCTGACGAATGGGCGCGCGAGCACGGCTCGCCCTCCATCGCGGAGTGGGCCGGCGACGAATGCGGCTGCGCCGACGACCGCTGTATCGGCCACCACCACGACGAGCACGAGGACTGCGGCTGCTTCCCCGCGATGCTCGAGCAGCACTTCGCCCAGGAAGACGCTCGCGGCCACCGGACCCTCAAATGGCGCACCACTCCCGTCAGCGTCGTCGTCTCAGCAGAATCCGACCTGGAGGACTTCGGGCTCCTCGCCCTCGCTGACCAAGACCAGATCGACCTCTTCGCCAGCACCGACGTCGACACGGCGGCGATGACGCAAGAACACACCACCGCCGAAGAGACAGCCCGGATCGCAGCGTTCGCCGCCGAAATGTCCACCGCCGGCTCCCTGAGCACCGAGCAGTACGAGCAGCTCGGAGAGATCCACCACGCGGTCCTCAACCGCGCCAAGGACGCAGGCGACCCCCGGTACGACCTGTACCGCGCGACGGAACGGCTCTCCCGCGCCATCACCGAGGTCTGGGACCGCGACGTCGCCGCGTACCAGGATGCCTACCTCACCGTCGTCCGCGACACCCTCACCAGCCGGGGTCTCACGACCGGCATCAAGGTCGTCGGCTTCGCTGACCGAGACACCGGGATCTACGACGAAGACCTCGCGCACGACCTGCGCGACGTCGCCCTGCTCACCACGCCCCTGCCCGTCATCGGAGCCCCCAGGGAGGAGCGCAAGATGACGGTCGACGCGCTGCGCGCCGCCGGCCTCAGCTACATCGAGCGCGCCCGCGCCGTCGTGTCCGCCGAGGCTGCAGCCGAGTAGCGATCAGCGGCGGGGCCGCGGCTTGTACTTCTTCCCCGCCCGGATGTTCCGGTTCTCGATCACCCCGACCACCGTCAGGCCGGCGGCCACGGCGACGATCAGCACCCACCCGAGCACGTTGAACCACTCACCGGTGAACGCCGCGTAGGTCTGCTCGCCGGCGATTGCGAAGAGCATGAACGATAGCCCGAACCAGACCATGCCGTTGCTGATCAGCGCAGCACGTGCGAGCTTGGTCCGAGGCTTCGACATGCGCCCACCCTCCCACCGGATTCTGGGCGTGTCCACGGAGCCGAGGCGGTTCTAGGGTGAGCGCATGAGCACCCCGACGCCCCGCGAGTTGCTGGCCGTTCACGTCGCCACCGACCCCTCCGGGATCACCGCGACCTTCACTCTGGGCGACCCGCTCGAACTGCCACAGTCGGTGGGATGGTTGACCTACGCCATCGAGCTCACCGGCGCTGATGGCGCCACGGCGAAGCACTTCGGCGTCCGCCTCTCAGAGCAGGAGACGAAGGCGTTCGTCTTCGAGTTCGAGAGCGCCACCCAAGCCAACTACGACGCCACGCACGTCACGGACCGTGGCGCCTCGCTCGTCGCCCGGGTCCCGGACTCCTCACTCGGCGTCGACGCGATCGGCACAGTCACCGGATTCGCCACCATCGAGGGCGAGGACGTCGCCGCCGGCGTCGCCGTCCAGTTGCTTAGGTAGTGCGTGATGCCAGCCATCCGGCCCAGTGGCCCTATCGACGTGTATTCAGCGACGCAGGTCGGTAGCGCCATCCTTGCGATGGCACGCAGCGCGGAGACGATCGCAATGAACGCCTGGCAGAACCCGCCAGCGTCGGGCTTCGGGGCCGGACTCTACATCGACCGCTCCTACACCGCGGCGGTGAGCCAGATGTCGATCTCTGTGGCCAGCGGCCTCGATCACCTCCGCGCGCTGGGATATGCGCTCCAACAGGATGATCCGTTGACCACCTCCCTCGGAACGATCGCTCGTGGAGCGGTCGAAGCGTTGGGGCGAGCCTGGTGGATGCTTTCGAGTGACACGTCGCTTCAGTGCCGGCATCGAGCTGCGCTCCTTCTGGCGAAAGAGGGACAGGGGCTCTACAGCCGAGGCATCATGTCTCCGAACAGCGCCGGTGAGGACGGTCGGGCGCTGTTCGATGCCACTCTCCACTCGCAACTCGCAGAGACCACTGAGGGAGTAGCTGCAACGGAGATGCCGACGTTGCGCCAGTTCCTCAGCAGGACTCCGAGCTTCACCACGCTCGCATCGGAAGTCTTGGATGCGACAGGAATCGACGGGGCCGTGGCTTACTCACGTCTCTCCGGCATTGCTCACGGCGAGTCGCTGCACTTGATGGCTCGAGGCGTGTCCACGACTCCGACGACCGCCGGACTTGCGCAGACCTACGAGTGGGTCGCACAGGTAACGCGCTACCCCCTCGATGCCCTCCACGTCACCATCGAACTGCTCGTTCGGAGGTGGGGAACCGCGAGTGAGGCGGAAGAGTGGCAACGTATCCGCGATATATCCTTCGATCAGATTGGAGCCGTCCTCGATGCACGTTGAGTCGCCTGGCGCGACACTCTCCGCCAGACCGGACGACGAGACTCGCTCGACCTAATCCGGCCGGACCGAGGGTGGGCAGATGAGTCGTCGTTCTGTTGCACTCACACTCCTGCTGGCTGTCGTGGGCACCATGACCGCGTGCGCGCCAGGGCCCGTTGATCGCGCGCAGCTCACCCAGTGGCGCTCGGATCGTCAGGCTGACATCGACGCGGGAGGTCCTTTCCTCGCTGTGCTGTCGTCCGATTCGAGCGCGGGGCAGGAAGGGGATCGGCTGGAATCTGCCTTCGACCAACCGGTACTGCCCGGCGCCATCACCTTCGAATGCTTCGGGGATGGCACGGTCGAACTGCATCTCGACTCCGACTCCAAGACCGGCACGGTCACGACAGGCAAGACCACTGTCCAAACCGTGGACTGCGGCGACGGTCCGCTCGACATCGACCCAGCCTCCCTCGGCACCGACCCAATCGACCTCGTCGGCGCGGCTACAACTGGCGCCGATCGCGACACGGCATGGTTCCTGACCGTGCGTGAGGCGTAGAGCACGCACTGACGGCCCGCCGCTCATGTCGGCTCCTGCGGGGCAAGCTAGTTCGTCCCGTAGGGGGATCGTTCACCGGTCGCGTATCCAGCTACGGGCAGCGGTAGGTCTTCGCGAAGTCGGTTGCCGTGAACTGCCTTCCCTCGGTCATAGAGGTCAGTGACGGGCAGATGTCGTTGTTGTGCGCCGCCGCTACGAAGGGGGTCGCTGCTTGTGGGACGCAGCCGTAGTCCTGGTCGGGCTGGTCGAGGATTCGCAGCTGACCTGTCTCCCCGGCGGCGAGGTGAAGATCGGACCAGGAGCAGGACCAGGTGAGTGAGGCTCCGGTGTCGTTGGTGATGCTGACGTAGTGGGAAGGGCCATGC
>NZ_PSVZ01000051.1:0-4480 GCF_002932315.1 Rathayibacter sp. AY1C9 | reverse complement strand
CCGCCCGCCCCCTCCACCACCGAGCCGGGCGAGGGCTCCGGAGCCGATCGAGCCGGCACCGGCCTGGACGGTGATGATCGCGGTGCCGACGTCGACCGTCTGACCCTCGTCGACGAGCACGTCGACCACGGTGCCGCTGAACGGCGAGGGGAGCTCGACGAGCGACTTGGCGGTCTCGATCTCGACGAGGACCTGGTTGACGGCCACCTCGTCGCCGACCTTGACCTTCCAGGCCACGATCTCGGCCTCGGTGAGGCCCTCGCCGACGTCGGGGAGGAGGAACTGCTCTGTCATCGGGGGGACTCCTGTGGGCTCGTGCGGGCGGATGTCGCGCGCGTCAGTACGCGAGCGAGCGGTCGACGGCCTCGAGCACGCGGTCGACGTCGGGGAGGAAGAGCTTCTCGACCTTGGCGGGCGGGAAGGGGGTGTCGAAGCCGGCGACCCGGAGGACCGGCGCCTCCAGCGAGAAGAAGGCGCGCTCGGTGACGGTCGCCGCGATCTCGGAGCCGAGGCTCACGTTCGCGGACGCCTCCTGCGCGACGACGAGCCGGCCGGTCCTGCGGACCGACGCGAGCAGCGGCTCCCAGTCGATCGGGGAGAGCGAGCGCAGGTCGACGACCTCGACGCTCGTGCCCTCCTCGCCCGCGAGCTCGGCGGCCTGGAGGAGGACCGCGACCATCGGGCCCCAGCCGACCAGCGTGACCTCCGTGCCCTGGCGGACGACGCGGCTGGCGTGCAGCGGCGCGGCGGAACCGCTGAGGTCGACGTCGCCCTTGGGCCAGTAGCGGCTCTTGGGCTCGAAGAACATGACGGGGTCGTCCGAGGCGATGGCCTCCTGGATCATCCAGTAGGCGTCGTTGGGAGTCGACGGGCTGACCGCGCGCAGGCCCGCGGTGTGCGCGAAGTACGCCTCGTTGCTCTCCTGGTGGTGCTCGACCGCTCCGATGTGCCCGCCGTAGGGCACGCGGATGACGACGGGCATGGTGATCGCGCCCTCGTGGCGGTTGGTCATCTTGGCCAGCTGCGAGGTGATCTGGTCGAACGCCGGGTAGATGAACCCGTCGAACTGGATCTCGCAGACCGGGCGGAAGCCGCGCATCGCGAGCCCGATCGCAGTGCCGACGATGCCGGACTCGGCGAGCGGCGTGTCGAGCACGCGCTTCGCCCCGAACTCGGCGTGCAGGCCCTCGGTGATGCGGAAGACGCCGCCCAGGGGGCCGATGTCCTCGCCCATCAGGAGGACGCGGTCGTCCTGCGTCATCGCTCGGCGGAGGCCGGCGTTGAGCGCCTTGGCCATGGACATGGACTCGAGCTGCGACCCGGTGAGGGGCGGCTGCGCGGCCGTCGTGCTGGTGTCGATCGTCATCACTCGCCTCCGAACGATTCTTCGTAGCGCTGCAGCCACGCCTTCTGCTCCTCGACGAGCACGTGCGGCTCCGAGTAGACGTGGTCGAACATGACGCCCGTGGGTGGGACCTCGAGGGCGAGGAGGCGGCGGCGGATGTCGGACGCGAAGTCCTTCGCCTCCTCGTCGACCTCGTCGAAGAAGGACTGCTCCACGCCCTCGCTCCGCAGGAACGCGGCGAAGCGGGTGATCGGATCCTTCGCGACCCACGAGGCGAGTTCGTCGTCGGTGCGGTACTTCGTCGGGTCGTCGCTCGAGGTGTGCGCGCCGATCCGGTAGGTCAGCGCCTCGATGAACTGGGGACCGCCGCCGGAGCGCGCGTCCTGCAGGTGCTTGGCGGTGACCGCGTAGCTCGCGAGCACGTCGTTGCCGTCGATCTGCACGCCGGGGATGCCGAAGCCGGAGGAGCGGAGGTAGAGGGGGCTGCGCGACTGCGTGGCCACGGGGACCGAGATCGCGTAGTGGTTGTTCTGGAGGAAGAAGACCTCGGGAGCCTGGTAGCTCGCGGCGAAGACCATCGCCTCGCTGACGTCGCCCTGGCTGGAGGCGCCGTCGCCGAAGTAGACGACGACGGCCGCGTCCTTCTCGGGGTCGCCCGTGCCGGTCGCTCCGTCGAAGGTGAGGCCCATCGCGTAGCCGGTCGCGTGCAGGGCCTGCGAGCCGAGCACCAGCGTGTAGAGGTGGAAGTTCCCGTTCGTCGGGTCGGTCGGGTCCCAGCCCCCGTGCGTCGTGCCGCGCAGGAGCGCGAGGACGCCGAGCAGGTCGATGCCGCGGATCTTGCCGACGACGTGCTCGCGGTAGGAGGGGAACACGTGGTCCTGCGGGCGCATCGCGAACGCGGAGCCGACCTGCGCCGCCTCCTGGCCGTGGCTCGGGACCCACAGTCCGAGCTGGCCCTGGCGCTGCAGGTTCGCGGCCTCGGTGTCGAAGCGGCGGACCACCGCCATCTCGCGGTAGAAGGAGCGGTGCTGCGCCTCGTCCACCCCGTCGAGGTAGGAGGCGTACTGCTCGGCCGCGGGGGTCGGCGAGAACCGCCCGTCCGCGGAGAGGAACTGGACAGTCGGCGACTCCGTGCTGGTGGCTACCACCCGACTAACCTATCCGTCTCGCGGGGTGGCCCTCGGGGAGGGAAGCCACAATCTCGGCCGCCGCGCTGAGGAGCTTGTCGACAGAGCGCGCCTCGCCGACGGAGACGCGGATCCCCTCCGGCGGGAACGCGCGGACCACGACCCCGGCGCGCTCGAAGACCTCGGCGGCCCGCGCCGTGTCCTCGCGGGTGTCGAACCAGAGGAAGTTCGCCTGCGACTCCGGGATCGTCCAGCCCTGGTCGAGCAGCGCCCGCCAGAGGTCGTCGCGGAGGCGGGTGATGCGGTGGACGCGCTCGAGGAGCTCCTCGCGGTGCTCGAGGGAGGCGACCGCCGCGGTCTCGGCGAACCGGGTGACCGAGAGCGGGATGGCGGTGGAGCGGGCGGCGTCGAGGATCCGCGCGTGGCCGATCGCGTAGCCGACGCGGAGGCCGGCGAGGCCGTACGCCTTGGAGAAGGTGCGAGCGATCACGAGGTTGGGGTAGCGGCCGAGCAGGCGGGTGCCGTCCACGGCCCGCTCGTCGTCGACGAACTCAGCGTACGCCTCGTCGAGGAGCACGAGGACGTCTCCCGGGACGCGCTCGAGGAGCGCCTCGACGTCGTCGGCGGTGGCGACGGTGCCGGTGGGGTTGTTGGGGCTGCAGACGATCAGCAGGCGGGTGCGCTCGGTGACGGCCTGCGCCATGGCGTCGAGGTCGTGGGTGTCGTCGGCGCGGAGCGGCACGCGCACGCTGGTGGCGCCCGCGGTCGTGACGAGCGAGGGGTACGCCTCGAACGAGCGCCAGGCGTAGACGACCTCGTCGCCCGGGCCCGCCGCCGCGGTGATGAGCTGGGCGATGACCGCGACGGAGCCGGCTCCGACGATCACCTCCTCGATCGGGACGCCGTACTCCGCGGCGAGCGCTGTGCGCAGGGCGGTCGCCGCCGCGTCCGGGTACCGGTTGAAGTCGTCCACCTCGCGGACCCGCGCGAGCACGGAGGGCAGCGGGTCGAACGGGTTCTCGTTGGAGGAGAGCTTGAAGGCGTCGGCGGCGGCCGCGCGGCCCTGCTTGTAGGCGGGGAGCGCCAGGATCTCGGGGCGGAGGCGGACGGGAGGCTCCTGCTGGTCGGTCACCCGCCCCATGCTAGGCGGCGCGGCGGCGGGCGCCCCGCCGTTCCGCGCGCGCCGTCCCCCGCCCTCGACGGGTGTGCGCCGGGCCCCCTTCCCACCGGTCGAGCGCCGTGGGTGCGGCCCGGAGGTGCGGCCGACCCGGGTCTCGGATGCGCGAACCGCCCCGCTGACCGGCGCCCACGGCGGCCGTCCCCCGATTAGGGTGCAGTGATGCGGAGTCGAGGGCGAGCCGAGCGGCGCGGGGGTGCGCGCCCGCTCCTCCGGGGCGCCACGGCCGCGATCGCCCTGCTCGTCGCCGCCGGCGCGCTCACCGGATGCACGCCCTCCGCGGAGGGCACGCAGGCGACCCCGACTCTCCGCGAGACGTCCATCGACGTCGCCGCGCCTCCGGCCTACACCGCCGCGCGCGAGGCCGGCCTCGCGCTGCGGAACGACTCGCTCGCGCTCCTCACCGCGACCGACGGCACCGTCGCGGGCGCGGCCCGCACCGATCTGCTGGTGGCGATCGGATCCCTGAACGCAGCGCTCGAGGGAGTCTCGGCCGACGCCATCACCACCGCGACGACCGCGGCCGGGGAGCAGCGGACGGCGCTGGCCGAGCGCGTGCTCGGCCTCGCCACGTCGACCCTCGCCTCCGGTCGCGGATCGATGTCCCGGCGGGCGGTGCTGACCGACGCGGTCGAGCAGCTCCGGAGCGCTCTCGCCTCGGGAGCCGCGGTCGCTCCGCTGGCCGTCGCCGTGATCGAGGCGCGCGAGCCGCTCGTCCCGGAGCCGGGCAGCGGATTCGCTCCTCCCCCGCGCCCCGCGCCTCCCGCCGCTCCCCGGCCGCGGTCGTCGCGGTGGTGATGGCGTCGGCCGAGACTCCCTCGAGCGCTGCGT
>NZ_PSVZ01000050.1:3221-5216 GCF_002932315.1 Rathayibacter sp. AY1C9 | reverse complement strand
ATCTTCGATCACTTTCGTTGTGAAGCACCGTTCTGGTGTGGAGGCGGGATGTGTCCGATTCTTGAGAACTCAACAGCGTGCACTATGTTCAATGCCAATTTTATACCCCGGCCTTGATCTTCGGATCGGGTTGGGATTCCTTTGGAAATTGATGTCAGCTTCCGGCTTTCGGGTCGGAGAGATGTCTTATTTGCTAGAGGTCAAACTTGACTCTCCTTCTCTTCGGGGTTGGGGGTCGTAATTTTTTTACGGAGAGTTTGATCCTGGCTCAGGACGAACGCTGGCGGCGTGCTTAACACATGCAAGTCGAACGATGAAGCCCAGCTTGCTGGGTGGATTAGTGGCGAACGGGTGAGTAACACGTGAGTAACCTGCCCTTGACTCTGGGATAAGCGCTGGAAACGGCGTCTAATACCGGATACGACCTGCCCCGGCATCGGGTGCGGGTGGAAAGTTTTTCGGTCAAGGATGGACTCGCGGCCTATCAGCTAGTTGGTGAGGTAATGGCTCACCAAGGCGACGACGGGTAGCCGGCCTGAGAGGGTGACCGGCCACACTGGGACTGAGACACGGCCCAGACTCCTACGGGAGGCAGCAGTGGGGAATATTGCACAATGGGCGAAAGCCTGATGCAGCAACGCCGCGTGGGGGATGACGGCCTTCGGGTTGTAAACCTCTTTTAGTAGGGAAGAAGGGCTTCGGCTTGACGGTACCTGCAGAAAAAGCACCGGCTAACTACGTGCCAGCAGCCGCGGTAATACGTAGGGTGCAAGCGTTGTCCGGAATTATTGGGCGTAAAGAGCTCGTAGGCGGTTTGTCGCGTCTGCTGTGAAAACCCGAGGCTCAACCTCGGGCCTGCAGTGGGTACGGGCAGACTAGAGTGCGGTAGGGGAGAATGGAATTCCTGGTGTAGCGGTGGAATGCGCAGATATCAGGAGGAACACCGATGGCGAAGGCAGTTCTCTGGGCCGTTACTGACGCTGAGGAGCGAAAGCGTGGGGAGCGAACAGGATTAGATACCCTGGTAGTCCACGCCGTAAACGTTGGGAACTAGATGTGGGGACCTTTCCACGGTCTCCGTGTCGCAGCTAACGCATTAAGTTCCCCGCCTGGGGAGTACGGCCGCAAGGCTAAAACTCAAAGGAATTGACGGGGGCCCGCACAAGCGGCGGAGCATGCGGATTAATTCGATGCAACGCGAAGAACCTTACCAAGGCTTGACATATACCGGAAACTTCCAGAAATGGTTGCCCCGCAAGGTCGGTATACAGGTGGTGCATGGTTGTCGTCAGCTCGTGTCGTGAGATGTTGGGTTAAGTCCCGCAACGAGCGCAACCCTCGTTCTATGTTGCCAGCACGTCATGGTGGGAACTCATAGGAGACTGCCGGGGTCAACTCGGAGGAAGGTGGGGATGACGTCAAATCATCATGCCCCTTATGTCTTGGGCTTCACGCATGCTACAATGGCCGGTACAAAGGGCTGCGATACCGTAAGGTGGAGCGAATCCCAAAAAGCCGGTCTCAGTTCGGATTGAGGTCTGCAACTCGACCTCATGAAGTCGGAGTCGCTAGTAATCGCAGATCAGCAACGCTGCGGTGAATACGTTCCCGGGCCTTGTACACACCGCCCGTCAAGTCATGAAAGTCGGTAACACCCGAAGCCAGTGGCCTAACCGCAAGGAGGGAGCTGTCGAAGGTGGGATCGGTGATTAGGACTAAGTCGTAACAAGGTAGCCGTACCGGAAGGTGCGGCTGGATCACCTCCTTTCTAAGGAGCATCTGGACACCGCAGGGTGTTCCAGGCGCCAGATCAAAGCGAATGTCTTTGCTGGTAGCTCATGGGTGGAACATTGAACTAGGTGCTCGGTGAGATCGTCTCGCGTCAGTACAGCCTTCGGGTTGGGAACGCGTCGGGGCGGTGGAGTCGGGTACATGCACGCTGTTGGGTCCTGAGGGACCGGGCCGGCTGCCTTCGGGTGGCGGGGTCGACTCTCT
>NZ_PSVZ01000050.1:1524-3123 GCF_002932315.1 Rathayibacter sp. AY1C9 | reverse complement strand
CGCCAGGCCCCTTGTGGTGACCTGGTGACTCCCGCCTGAATATATAGGGCGGGTAGAGGGAACGTGGGGAAGTGAAACATCTCAGTACCCACAGGAAGAGAAAACAACAGTGATTCCGTCAGTAGTGGCGAGCGAACGCGGAAGAGGCTAAACCGAGTCATGTGTGATACCCGGCAGGGGTTGCATGGCCGGGGTTGTGGGACTTTTCGTTCCGGTCTGCCGGCCGGTGAACGTTACAGCGCATCATAGACGAACAGGTTTGAACGCCTGGCCAGAGCGGGTGCGAGCCCCGTAGTCGAAATGGTGTTATGGCGTGAAGAGTATCCCAAGTAGCACGGGGCCCGAGAAATCCCGTGTGAATCTGTCAGGACCACCTGATAAGCCTAAATACTCCCAGATGACCGATAGCGGACAAGTACCGTGAGGGAAAGGTGAAAAGTACCCCGGGAGGGGAGTGAAATAGTACCTGAAACCGTTTGCTTACAAACCGTCGGAGCCTCCTTGTAGGGGTGACGGCGTGCCTTTTGAAGAATGAGCCTGCGAGTTAGTGCTCTGTGGCGAGGTTAACCCGTGTGGGGCAGCCGTAGCGAAAGCGAGTCCGAATAGGGCGATTCAGTCGCAGGGTCTAGACCCGAAGCGAAGTGATCTATCCATGGCCAGGTTGAAGCGACGGTAAGACGTCGTGGAGGACCGAACCCACTTCAGTTGAAAATGGAGGGGATGAGCTGTGGATAGGGGTGAAAGGCCAATCAAACTTCGTGATAGCTGGTTCTCTCCGAAATGCATTTAGGTGCAGCGTTGCGTGTTTCTTGCCGGAGGTAGAGCTACTGGATGGCCGATGGGGCCCAAAAGCTTACTGACGTCAGCCAAACTCCGAATGCCGGTAAGTGAGAGCGCAGCAGTGAGACTGTGGGGGATAAGCTTCATAGTCGAGAGGGAAACAACCCAGACCACCAACTAAGGTCCCTAAGCGCGTGCTAAGTGGGAAAGGATGTGGAGTTGCACAGACAACCAGGAGGTTGGCTTAGAAGCAGCCACCCTTGAAAGAGTGCGTAATAGCTCACTGGTCAAGTGATTCCGCGCCGACAATGTAACGGGGCTCAAGCACGCCACCGAAGTTGTGGCATTGACATTAGTGGTAGGCCTTCGTGGTCCAGCCGTGTTGATGGGTAGGAGAGCGTCGTGTGGCGAGTGAAGCGGCGGTGTGAACCAGCCGTGGATGCCACACGAGTGAGAATGCAGGCATGAGTAGCGAAAGACGGGTGAGAAACCCGTCCTCCGGAAGACCAAGGGTTCCAGGGTCAAGCTAATCTTCCCTGGGTAAGTCGGGACCTAAGGCGAGGCCGACAGGCGTAGTCGATGGACAACGGGTTGATATTCCCGTACCGGCGAAGAACCGCCCAAGACAATCCAGTAGTGCTAAGTATCTGAATCCCTTTGATGGATCCCTTCGGGGTGAAGCGTTGGGCCTAGCGTACGACCCCGTGCTGGTGCGTTTAGCGTATTAACAGGTGTGACGCAGGAAGGTAGCCGAGCCGGGCGATGGTTGTCCCGGTCTAAGGATGTAGGGCGAACGATAGGCAAATCCGTCGTTCATAA
>NZ_PSVZ01000050.1:0-1427 GCF_002932315.1 Rathayibacter sp. AY1C9 | reverse complement strand
AAAGCCTGAGATCTGATGGGTAGACGCAAGTCGAAATCGGTGATCCTATGCTGCCAAGAAAAGCATCGACGCGAGGTTCTAGCTGCCCGTACCCCAAACCGACTCAGGTGGTCAGGTAGAGAATACTAAGGAGATCGAGAGAATCGTGGTTAAGGAACTCGGCAAAATGCCCCCGTAACTTCGGGAGAAGGGGGGCCTGAGGCGTGAACGGACTTGCTCCGGGAGCGTTCGATGGCCGCAGAGACCAGTGGGAAGCGACTGTTTACTAAAAACACAGGTCCGTGCTAAGTCGCAAGACGATGTATACGGACTGACGCCTGCCCGGTGCTGGAAGGTTAAGAGGAACGGTTAGCCGCAAGGCGAAGCTGAGAATTTAAGCCCCAGTAAACGGCGGTGGTAACTATAACCATCCTAAGGTAGCGAAATTCCTTGTCGGGTAAGTTCCGACCTGCACGAATGGCGTAACGACTTCCCAGCTGTCTCAACCGCGAACTCGGCGAAATTGCATTACGAGTAAAGATGCTCGTTACGCGCAGCAGGACGGAAAGACCCCGTGACCTTTACTATAGTTTGGTATTGGTGTTCGGTGTGGCTTGTGTAGGATAGGTGGGAGACGTTGAAGCGGGCACGCTAGTGTTCGTGGAGTCATTGTTGAAATACCACTCTGGTCACTCTGGATATCTAACTTCGGACCCTAATCGGGTTCAGGGACAGTGCCTGATGGGTAGTTTAACTGGGGCGGTTGCCTCCCAAAGAGTAACGGAGGCGCCCAAAGGTTCCCTCAACCTGGTTGGCAATCAGGTGGCGAGTGTAAGTGCACAAGGGAGCTTGACTGTGAGACTGACAAGTCGAGCAGGGACGAAAGTCGGGACTAGTGATCCGGCAGTGGCTTGTGGAAGCGCTGTCGCTCAACGGATAAAAGGTACCTCGGGGATAACAGGCTGATCTTGCCCAAGAGTCCATATCGACGGCATGGTTTGGCACCTCGATGTCGGCTCGTCGCATCCTGGGGCTGGAGTAGGTCCCAAGGGTTGGGCTGTTCGCCCATTAAAGCGGTACGCGAGCTGGGTTTAGAACGTCGTGAGACAGTTCGGTCCCTATCCGCTGCGCGCGCAGGAAATTTGAGAAGATCTATCCCTAGTACGAGAGGACCGGGATGGACGAACCTCTGGTGTGTCAGTTGTTCCGCCAGGAGCACCGCTGATTAGCTACGTTCGGAACGGATAACCGCTGAAAGCATCTAAGCGGGAAGCCGGCTTCGAGATGAGATTTCCATCCCTTCGGGGGAGAGGCTCCCAGCCAGACGACTGGGTTGATAGGCCGGATGTGGAAGACAGGACTAAAGACTGTCGGAGCTGACCGGTACTAATAAGCCGATAACTTGATAATCACTACACTCATACCGTTGTAAAGGCTGGTAGGAGTGG
>NZ_PSVZ01000049.1:0-6103 GCF_002932315.1 Rathayibacter sp. AY1C9 | reverse complement strand
GTGCGCGCGAACGTCGTCATCGCGTCCGCCTTCGACTCGGTCGTCATCGCGATGACGACCGAGTCGAAGGCGGACGCGATGACGACGTTCGCGCGCACCAGGCGCCAGCCCTCTCTCGAGCGGATCTCGGCCGAGACCGTGGCCGCCGTCGTGGACAGCAGGAGCGCGAGGGTCGCGTCGTCACTGAAGTGCGGCGCCTCCTCGAAGGCGAAGCGCACCTGCGACCGCCGGGGCGACCGCGACTCGAAGCGCAGGCAGGCCTGTGCGACCGAGAGGACCATCAGCACCCACGAGCTCGCGACGGCGAGCAGGGCGGCGGCGAGGGAGAGGGGCTCGCTGCGGGACTCCGTCCTCTGCGCGATCGCCACCGTGACCACGATCGCCGGCACCGCCGCCGACAGCGTCGTGCTGGTCGCCCCGGTCGCCCCCAGCATCCGCGAGAGGAGGCGCCGCTCGCCGCGCGCCTCCTCCTCGGCGGTGCTCCGCAGCGCCTGCTCGTCGAGGCGCGAGAAGGAGACGGCGCTCCGGAGCGCCTGCTCGTCGAGGCGCGAGGAGGAGGCGGCGCTCCAGCCCACGGAGAGGGCGGTGCAGAGCGGCCGGCCGAGCAGATGGACCGGAACGAGGGTCGCCGTCGCATCGACGGCCCGTCGCCAGGAGCGAGTGTCCCCCTCGCCAGGACGAGCAGCACCACCACGATCGTGACCAGGAGGCTCACGCTCACCCGGAACAGATCGGAGCGGGATCGTCTGCGCGCGGTCATCGCCGCCCTCCCCGTCAGGGGCCCGGAGCGCGCCCCGAACAAAATCCACGCCGTTCCGTCCTGCCGCGTCCCGTGCGTTACCAGGCCATTCGTTGCAACCAACAACAAATCCCCCGCGCACCCGGCAGAATGGATCCATGACCTCACGGAGCAACTGGGCGGGCACCTACGAGTACCGCGCCGCCGCCATCATCGAGCCGGAGTCCGTCGAGGAGGTGCAGCGCCTCGTCCGCGAGAACGAGCGCGTCCGCGCCCTCGGCAGCCGCCACTCCTTCAACTCCCTGCCCGACACCCCCGGCGCACTGCTGCACCTGGGGCGCCTGGCCTCCGACCCCGTGATCGACGCCGAGGCGAGCACCGTCACCGTCGGCGGCGCCACCCGCTACGGCGTCGTCGCCGCGCACCTGCACAGCAACGGCTACGCCCTGCACAACATGGGCTCGCTCCCGCACATCTCGGTCGCCGGCGCCATCGCGACCGGCACCCACGGCTCGGGCGACCGCAACGCGAACCTCTCCTCCGCCGTCTCTGCCCTCGAGCTCGTCACCGCCGACGGCTCGCTGCGCACGATCCGCCGCGGGGAGCCGGGCTTCGAGGGCGTCGTCGTCGGCCTCGGCGCCTTCGGCATCGTCACCCGCGTGACCCTCGACATCCAGCCGACCTTCGACGTCCGCCAGGACGCGTTCGTCGACCTGCCCTGGGAGCGCGTGCTCGACGACTTCGACGCGATCACCTCCTCCGCCTACAGCGTCAGCCTCATGACCCACTGGTCCTCGCCGACCGTGGAGCAGCTGTGGCTGAAGACCAAGGTGGCGGCGGGATCCGTCGCCGACGTCGACGCGACGCACCTGGGCGCGGTCGCCGCCTCCGCGAGCCTCTTCGCCGTCTCGGAGGGTGTCGACTCCAACCTGAACCCGTTCGGCGGCTCCGTCGGACCGTGGTCCGAGCGCCTGCCGCACTTCCGCCTCGACCGCGAGCCGAGCGCGGGCGACGAGATCCAGAGCGAGTACATGGTGCCGCGCGCGAACGTGCGCGAGGCGATCGTGGCGTTGCGCGCGATCGGCGAGCGGATCGACGACGTCCTGCTCATCACGGAGCTGCGGACCATGGCGGGCGACGACCAGTGGCTCTCCCCCGCCGGAGGCCGCGACAGCGTCGGCGTGCACTTCACCTTCAAGAAGGACCGCGCCGGCGTCGACGCCGTGCTCCCCGCCGTCGAGGGCGCGCTGCTGCCGCTCGGGGCCCGGCCGCACTGGGGCAAGCACTTCCTCGCCGGAGCCGACGAGATCGCGCCGCTCTACCCGCACCTCGAGGAGTGGCGCACCCTCCGCTCCGAGTGGGACCCCTCGGGCCGCTTCGCGAGCGACTTCCTCCGCGACCGCCTGCTCGGCTGAGCGGCACCCGCCCCGCGGGACCAGGCAGGTTCCGCGGGACGGGGCTCACCGGACGCAGCACAGGACGGGGCTCACAGGACGCAGCTCGCGGGACGCGGCCCACAGGACGCAGCTCGCGGGACGCGGCTCTCGGAACGCCGCTCAGAACAGGCGGGCCGCGTCGGCGGGCTCGACGAGGTCGCGCACCAGCGCCGGGATCCGCTTCCGGAACGGGAAGAACCCCCGCGACGCCGACGGCCACGCCGCACCGTCCCAGCGGCGGCGCACGGTGACGAGGGCGACCCCCTCGTCGGCGAGAGCCGAGCGGAGCGCCTCCACCCGCTCGCCGACGGGCCCGACCGGAGCGTACGGAACGACCACGGTGTCGATCCGCTCGGACACCGCCCAGTCGACGACCGTCGCGGCACGCGCGTCCGCCAGCACCCTCGCCGGCCGACCGCTGGAGTCGGAAGTGCGCTCGGCGGCGTCGGCGAGCGCCGCGGCGGTGAAGGCGGCGACCGCGTCGGAGACTCCGGACGGCGAGCGCCCGCCCGCGTCCCCGGCGACGGCGCACGCGACGAGGCGCTCGGCCAGACCCGGCTGCTCGGCGAGCAGGCTCTCCGCCTCGAGGTCCTCCTCGTGCAGCAGGAGGCCGGGGCGGGCGCCGACGGTCCCCACGACGTCGTCCTGCTCGAGCGGTGCCCGCGGCGGGAAGGGCTCCTCCGTCAGCGCGGGGGCTGTGGTGGCGAGGCCGCTCGGCGAGAAGCGCCCCTCCGTGTAGCGGGCGATGTTGGACGCGGAGGCGAGGTAGGTCTTGCCCGGAGTCTGCAGGCCGGCGACCCATCGCCACGACAGGGTGTTGGACGCGGCGTCGCCGTCGAGCAGGTGCCGGTAGAAGAAGTCGGCGCCGAGCTGCCAGGGCAGTCCGAGGGTGAAGATCCAGATGCTCGCGAACCACATGCGGGTGTGGTTGTGGAGGTACCCGGTCTCGACGAGCTCGCTCACCCACGCGTCCATCGCGTCGATGCCGCTGTGTCCGCCGATCGCGTCGAGGTACCCGGGCGGAGGATCGCCCGCGGAGGAGTCCGCCACCTCGCGGCGGTAGCGGCGCCAGACGTCCGGGTTCTGCTCGAGCCAGCCCTTCCAGTAGGTGCGCCAGAACACCTCCTGGACGAACTTCTCCGCGGCGGTCAGCCGGTGGCGCGCGAGGACCGCGGCGACGACCTCCCGCTCGGTGACGAGGCGGTGGCGGAGGTAGGGCGAGAGTCCGGAGACGTTGTCCCGGGACGGTCCGAGGTCGTGGTTGCGGTCGCGGGCGTAGGCGGAGCCCGCGCGGGCGACGAAGTCGTCGAGCGCCTCGAGACCGGCGGCTCTGGTCGGGATGAACATCGCCCCATCATCGGCGTCGGCCCGGTGAGAACACCGGCAGCGGCCTCCCGAGTGCGCTCCGGGGACGGAGGCGCCCGCCGAGCGCTCGTCAACGGGGTGACCGGCGCCTCCGACCCGACGTAGCGTCGGAGGACGAGAGGGAGGCCGCCATGCCCCGCGAGGAACAGATCCCGTCCACCATCGAGCGCTCCGACGAGCACGCGCAGAAGCTCTGGTCGGCCGCGCACGACTCGGCCGTCGACAGCTACGGCGACGGCGAGCGCGCCCGCCGCACCGCCTTCGCCGCACTGAAGCACGAGTACGAGAAGGTCGGCGACCACTGGGAGCGCAAGGCCGAGAGCGGCCCCTCCGACTCCCGCGCCGAGGGCCACGGCCGCTCCCCCGGGGGCGAGACGGCGGGCGGAGTGGACGCGAACGCGACCAAGGCGCACCTGATGGACCTCGCCAAACGCCTGGACGTCTCCGGCCGCTCGCGCATGACGAAGGCGGAGCTCGTCGAGGCCCTGCAGAAGGAGAGCACCCGCCGGACGCGCGATGCGCGGTGAGGGCGCCGGCGGGGCCGGGGACAGCCGCCCCGCCGAGCCCCGCCCCGCTCAGTCCAGCGCGTCCCTGATGGCCGCCACGCCCAGCTCCAGCTCGGCGAAGGTGGTCGACAGCGGCGAGAGGCCGATCCGGATGCCGTCGGGTCGGCGGAAGTCCGGCACGACCCCCTCCGCCTGTAGCCGCGGGACCAGGCCGGCGAACGACTCGTGCGCGATCGTCACGTGCGAGCCGCGTCGGGCGGGGTCGAGCGGAGTCGCCACCCGCACCCCGCGCGGCACCAGCCACGCGTCGGCCAGCTCCAGCGCGTACGCCGTCATCGCCTCCGATTTCGCGCGCACCGCGGGCATGCCGACCGAGGCGATCAGCGCCATCATGTCCTGCATCGCGAGCATCCCCGTGATCGGCGGGGTGCCGCTGAGGAAGCGCCGCATCCCCTCGGCCGGACGGTAGCCGGGTCCCATCTCGAACATGTCGGCGACGCCCATCCAGCCCTGCACCGGCTGCGCGAGCGAGCCCTGGTGCCGGGAGGCGACGTACGCCCACGCGGGCGCCCCCGGGCCTCCGTTCAGGTACTTGTAGGAGCAGCCGACCGCGAGGTCCGCGCCCCACGCGTCGAGCTCGAGCGGCACCGAGCCGACGGAGTGGGAGGCGTCCCAGAGCACGAGCGCGCCGGCCTCGTGCGCCTGGGCGGTGATCGCCGCGGCGTCGGCGAGGAACCCCGAGCGGTACGCGACGTGGCTGAGCAGCACCAGCGCCGTCCGCTCGCCGAGCACCGGGGCGAGGTCGTCGGGGCCGACGCCGCTCCCGGGGTCGGAGTCGATCCAGCGGAGCGTGCTGCCGGTCTCGGCCGCGATGCCCTCCAGCACGTACCGGTCGGTGGGGAAGTTGTCGGTGTCCACGACGATCTCGTCGCGCCCCTGCTCCGCCTGGCGGGCGATCGCCGCGCGGGCGAGCTTGTAGAGCAGGACGGTCGTGGAGTCGGCGACGACCGTCTGCCCGGCCGCGGCTCCCAGCACCGCGGAGCCGAGGGCGTCGCCGACCTCGAGCGGCATGTCGAGCCAGCCCTCCTCCCAGCCGCGGATGAGGCGGCCGCCCCACTCCTCCTCCGCGAACCGCGCGAGCCGGGCGACGCTCGCGCGCAGCGGCCGGCCGAGCGAGTTGCCGTCGAGGTAGGAGCGGACCTCGGGGGTGCGGACGAACAGCTCGGGGCAGTGCGCGAGCGGGTCCTGGGCGTCGAGCGGATGCATGCCCTCACCCTAGGTCGCGGGCGCCGGGCGCGACGCGCGCCGCCGGGGCCCCGATGCGTGCCGCCGCGGTCCCTGACGGGTGCTGCCGGGGCCCCTGACGCTGCTCGGACGCCGCCCACTGTCCAGAAGTCGTCGCACTCGGCGTCGACTGCGACAACTCTTGAGCACTCGCAAGCGCTCACCCGGAGCCCCTCCCCCACTGTCCAGAAGTCGTCGCACTCGGCGTCGACTGCGACAACTCCTGAGCACTCGCGAGCCCTCACCCCGGAGCCTCCCCCACTGTCCAGAACTTGTCGCACTCGGCCTCGACTGCGACAACTCTTGAGCACTCGCGAGCCCTCACCCGGAGCCCCTCCCCCCACTGTCCAGAAGTCGTCGCACTCGGCGTCGACTGCGACAACTCCTGAGCACTCGCGGACCCGCGCACTCGAGCCGGTCGCCACTGCTCCGAAGTCGCCGTACTCGCGCTCCAGTACGGCCGCTTCCGCGTGGTCGCGAGCCGCCGGGCCTGTCCCAGCGGTCGTCGCCGAGTGCGCAGAAGTCGTCGCACTCGAGCTCGAGTGCGACAACTCCTGGACAGTCGTCGAAGCCAGAGGAGAACGGAGCGGGAGCCGGAGGAGGACGGAGCGCGAGCCGGCGAGCGCCCCCGCACCCGCGAGCACGGCCGCGCACCTGGGAAGTCAACGGGCGGACGTCGCGCCAGACGTAGTAGTCGCGGTACGGGCTGTCGCGAGAGGAGCGGGCGGCCTGGAACCAGGGGTGCTGGTCCGAGGTGTGGTTGACGACGAGGT